>NZ_WOVC01000057.1:0-13445 GCF_011378635.1 Methylosinus sp. RM1 | reverse complement strand
GAACAGGGCGAAGGCGAGGCTCATCACGGCGGCTCCAGAATCACTCCCCCGATAGGGAATCATGCCTGAGCCGATCCGTTAACCGCCGTTAACCCGAATTCGGAGCCCTGGCGTTCGCCGACCTGCGATGGACGCACATGTCTTCCCACGCTATCGTCAGTCGGCGCGACACCATCCAGCTCAGAGGAACGACGTGGCAAAACGGCCAATTCGCCCACGGCGACCGACCCCCAAGTGCTGGCGCTGCTCGATCGTTACCAGTGTCCCGTGCCATTCCACGAAGTCCGTGCGCGGCTCCTCGGCAACATCGCCAGCCCTTCCTCGACGTCACCAATCGAGACCGTGAAGAGCCTGTGGGGTGGTGAACTGCCTCCATTCGATTCGATCGACGAAGCGAACGAACTCATCGGCGCGCTCGTCATGGGTCTGTGGAACCGATTGACGAGGCATCAGGATCGTAGCGATCCGTTCCGGCTGATGCGAGTGCAGTCACGGGTGAACAGAGAGGAAATCATGTCGCTGGCGACAATGCGAAGGCAGGAGCTGGATGGATTCGCGGAGGGGCTGTTCGGGGGCGCCGAGGAATTGGATCTGTCGGAACGGGCCGTTGACGCGATGACCGTGCTCTCCACGCTCCGGGCGATGTTCGTGGCCATCGAAGAGGTGACGGGAGATCCTACGAAGGCGGCGAATGAGAAGGATTTTGCCGAGACCCTCGATCGAATGCGAGAGATGACGCTCACCGCCGAGAAGTCGATCCATGCCGTGGTTCTTGCTTGCAAGCGCGCCCGGGCTTCGGATTTCTCAGGGGGGCTTGCGAAGAGGTTGACGTTACACTGAGACGGCAGGCCGTGAGCGGCGGCCTTGAAATCCGGAGGCGAAGCGCTGGCGCACGTAAAGGGCGCTTGTTCGTCGGTTGTTTGCGCTCCTGTAGATCTGCGCGAGCTTCGCAAGCATGCCGGGCTAACTCAGGCGGAGATGGCTCGTCTCAGGGGATGAGCCTGTCGGGCTATCCGCCGACTCGCCCGTTGCCTCATCGGCTCAAGGGCCAACCGTTGATAAACGTTCGAACCATTTCATGACTTCGGCCATTGTTGCGCGCCGTGCAGTACGCGGACCAGCTCGACGTGTGTCTCGGCGACGCGATAGACTACGATAAATGGCGTGCGTGGTACGAGCAGCTCGCGTGTGCCGCTCAGGCGGCCGGGCCGCCCGGAATTCGGAAACTTTCGTAAGCGTTCGACTTGAGACTCGATTTCATCCCACATCGCGAGCGCGGCTCTCGGTTTGTCCTTCGCGATGTGTTCGACGATACGGTCGAGGTCGTCGCCGTAGCTGTCGCGGCGTAACAGGCGCACGCGCTAACCGTTGTGTTCGGCGGCCCGACGCGCAAGCTCGGCGCGTTTTTCGGCCGCTCGTTGCGCCCATGAGTCTTCGTCTAGGAGTCCGATCTTGCCGGCGTCGATCCTGTCGAGAGTGTTCTGCACCTCGGTACGAAACCACATGTCGTGCTCCGCCGCCTCGCGCTGCTTGCGTAACCGTTCGGCCTGGTCGGGGCGTCGGCGTGCGCCGGGGTCTGGTTCATAGGCTTGCGCGTCCACCTCGAAACGCACGACGCCGAGCTCGTCACGCACAAAGGCTGCCGCCGTGGCGAGGTTGCGCCAGAGGCGGGGTTTGCGAGCGCGCTGGGCGGCGATGGCGCGCTCGAGGACGCCGTAGCGTACAAGGACGGCCCATCCGCCCTTCTGGCCGAGGACGGTCGCACCGCGAACGGCATGCGCCTCGACGAGGCTCTGAACGGCTTTGCCGTCGATGATGTCGGGGACGGCGGGTCGCTGCGCCACTTTTCGAGCCATGGGTTCTGAGTGTGATGTGGTGGATTATTCAATAATCACGCGCGTATGTCCAGTCGGCCCATTATGACCTGGGTGAAATGCGCTAGGTGGCATCATGCCGAACTGCCGCGCGTCGATAGTTGGGCGGACGCACGCGGCTGAGCTGAACCGTAAACACCCGTGAGACTACGGTTGAAGCGCACGATCTTTCAGAGGGCTGGGCGCGTCTCGCGGGCGGTGACGGCGATGGATTTCGAAGGAGTGCCGTCGTCGACCTCGGCATGAATAAGGGCGTCAGGATCCTCACCCCGCGTCATCGCGTGATGGATGATATTTTCGGCGGCCCGACTTCTGTACCGGCCCCTCCCCTCCCCTCTCCTCCCCTCCCCTTTCCAGATCGTGAATCATCGAGATCGTCGCGTATTAAGGTGCGGGCTGTGGGCGTTCTGCGTCTCCTTGGATAGATAGGGTTCGTTCGGGACTAAGTCCCGGGCAAAGCTCCTTGTTCTCACCGGTGGGGCGTCGATTAGCATTCCGTTAACTCAAAATCGCTGGACGTGTTTGGAGAATCGTGGCTATGTCTGACGCTCTAGGGGCGTCAAAGCGCCCTCTGACCGTCACAGGAATGCTGGAACGTTGATGACAGCTTTGACCTCGGCCAGCGTAGCCGGCGAAGACGCAGTCGACAAGATTGTGCATCACGCCGAGATTTTATCTACACATCTTCAAGATGTGCGCGAACGCATGTACCCACCTAGTGCAGAAAAAGGCCTCCGGTACTTCATGACGAATGAGGTATCCAAACTCACATCGATCCCTGAATCCACTTTGCGAACGATGTCGATTGAGGGAAAGGGCCCCGCGCCCGCTCGTCTCGATAACAACCATCGTGCCTATACTCTCGCTCAGATCAATGAGCTGCGGCAGCTATTCGCGCACCAAAAGCCTGCGGACGCTTTGCGGTTTCTTCCCCGCCGCCGTATCGGCGATCACCTTCAAATTTTGGCTATCGCGAATTTTAAAGGAGGGAGCGCAAAGACCACAACCAGCGTGCACCTCGCTCATTACCTGGCGCTCCAAGGCTACAGGGTCCTTGCAATTGATCTCGATCCGCAGGCCTCTTTATCTGCAATGTTCGGTGCCCAGCCCGAAGTGGATGTTGGCGAAAACGAAACCGTCTATGCAGCGCTACGTTACGATGAGCGACGTCGACCCCTACGCAAAATCGCTCGAAAGACCTACTTTTCCGGTATTGATCTGGTTCCTGGCAACATCGAGGTCATGGAATATGAGCATGACACGCCTCGGGTGCTAGCAGAGAAAACTGGCAACTTTGGCACAGTATTTTTTGAGCGTCTTCGCTCGGCGATCGCGGAAGTCGAAGACGATTACGACGTCGTGATCCTGGATACGCCGCCATCGCTAGGTTTTTTAACTCTGGGAGCGATTTATGCAGCGACGGGGATGATCGTAACGGTCCATCCCGCGATGTTGGACGTCGCGTCCATGAGCCAGTTCCTTCTCATGATGGGGGATCTTGCGATCGTTATTCGCGACGCAGGCGCGACCCTTCGCCAGGATTTTTTCCGTTACTTGATCACGCGTCATAATCCAAATGATCTTCCGCAAACAGAAGTTGTGACGATGCTTCGGCATCTCTTTGGCAGCGACGTGCTTGTTCCGACAGCGATTGAAAGCACAGCGGTCGAGGCTGCGGGACTAGCGAAGCGCAGCCTCTATGAACTGGAGCCAGGGCAGATAAGACGAGATACATTTCACCGAGCGCGCGAATCGATCGACGCGGTGAATGAGCGGATCCTTGGGCTGATCACGGAGAGCTGGGGACGAGCGGCATGACCAAGCGCGAACCACGAAAATCTATCATCGCAAATTTCGGCTCCCTCTTAAGCGATCAGCCAGGATCATTTGCAGGCAGCACCGCGGAGTCCAGCGTCGGTGGCAGGACCGTAGCGCGAGTGGGTGCGGGTGTTATAGGCGCGACCCAAAGAACCCTCACCGACATTAGGGAGGAACGGGACCGGCTACGCGCTCGACTTGAGAGTGGCAGCGGACTGGAGGTCGATCCTGATCTAATCGAACCTTCGCCATTTCCAGACCGGCTCCCAGACGACTCTGAGGAGGACTTTGAAACGTTCAAAAGACAAATCGAGGATGAGGGTCAGAAGATCCCCATTCAAGTCCGGCGCCACCCCGGTTCCCCCGGGCGCTATCAGGTAGTCTATGGGCATAGGCGGTGGCGGGCAGCCAAAGAACTCGGCCGTCCCCTCAAATGCATGATCGTGGACTATTCGGACAGCGAACTTGTTGTCGCGCAGGGAATCGAGAATGCGGCGCGACAGGATTTGACGTGGATTGAACGAGCTCTTTTCGCTTGGCGCATGGATGCCGCAGGGATCAAGGCTAGGGATATTCGAGCTGCCCTGGGTATTGACGACCCTGAGCTTGCGCGGTTCCGCTCTGTTTGTCGGGCTATCCCGGAAGGGATTCTTGAGGCGATCGGCCGAGCTCCAAAAGTAGGACGACCTAGGTGGGTCGAGCTTGCGGCAGCTTTGACAGCGGATCCGAGCGGCTTGGCCAAAATCGAAAAAACCTTGGCAGCTGACAAGGTCTTGGGGACTCGATCTGACGACCGATTCCGAATCGTGCTTGGAGCATTGAAGGCATCGTCAGCCGAACAAGGTCGGGATGTTCAATTACTCGCAAAGTCTGGGAGGGCCATCGGCAAGGCGACGTTCAAAGGTGGAGACATCAGATTTAGCCTTGCTCGCGAACATTCTGAGGCGTTCTCAGAATTTCTGAGAGGAGAAATTCCACACATCGTGGAACGATTTCTCGCGAGAGAAGAGGAGGCCTGAAAGCGGCCCCATGCTTGAGAAATGCCCGATGGAGTCGGGCCAATTTGAACGCAATTTAGAGGAAGCAACGTAGACGCAAAAGAAAAAGGCCCCCGAAACCAAGTCCCGGAAGCCCTTCTCGTTCTGTAGCAAGCCGAGATTCTCACTTCCGCGAATCACTGTCAAGCGTCTCGTGAGAGACTGACGCCGTTTCGGCGAGCGGATTTCTTTTGCCCGAACGAGGCAAAGGAAGATGCAGACACGTCCAACGACGCCCTTCGGGCGGCGGCCGCTGTCGCTCGCCATGGTGGCGAGACAGACCGCGACCGAGAATTTCGCCGCAATGCCGGGCGCGGCTGAGACCGTCGTCCACAAATGGCGACTGTTTCGCGCGCTCACCGAAGCCAAGGAGCCGCTCGGCGTCACCGAGCGCGCGCTATCCGTATTGCACGCGCTGCTGAGCTTTCACCAGGAGACAGCGCTCTCTTTGCCAGGGAATGACGCGCAGTGCGAGCCGGTGGCCGGAGTCGCCGGCGGCATCGTCGTGTTTCCGTCGAATAAGGAGCTCTCGATCCGCGCCCATGGCATGGCGCCGGCGACTTTGCGCCGGCATCTCGCCTGCCTCGTCGACGCCGGGCTGATCATCCGCCGCGATTCTCCGAACGGCAAGCGCTTCGCCCGCAAAGGGCAGGGCGGAGCCATAGAGGACGCTTTCGGTTTCGATCTCGCACCGCTTGTCGCGCGTTCGAGCGAAATCGAGAACCTCGCCGAGGAGGTGCGGGCGGAGAATCGCGCGATCGCGCTGCTACGCGAAAAGATCACCATCACCCGGCGCGACATCGTCAAGATGATCGAGACCGGATTGGAGGAGGGTGTTTCGGGCGACTGGGACGGCGCGCACCAACGCTATGCGGCGCTCTCGGGGCGCTATGGGCGCGGGCTTTCGCGCGCCGATCTTGAGGCTTTGGCCGGCGAACTCGCCGTGTTGGCGGCCGAAATCCACAAGACGCTGGAAACGCACATAAAAGCTCAAAATATGAGCGGCAATGAGTCTCAAACTGAGCGTCACATACAGAATCAAACCACAAACTCTTCTGATCTTGAACCTAGCCTTCAAGAAGGCAGGGCCGATCCGTCCCTGCCAAACCTCGAACAGCGAAGGGCTCCGATCGATCGAACGCCGGAAGCATCTTCGGATCGCTCTCGGGCTGCCGATCCCAAGCAAGCGCTTCGAGCCTATCCGCTGGGCATGGTGTTGGAAGCGTGTCCGGACATCGTCGATTACGGCCCGGGGGGCGAGATTTCATCATGGCGGGATTTGGCTGCAGCCGCAGCGACGGTGCGCTCGGCGCTCGGCGTTTCGCCAGACGCTTGGTCGCAGGCATTGGACGTCTTGGGCCAGCATGACGCCGCGATCGTCATCGCCGCGATCCTGCAACGCGGCGATGAGATCAAGAGCGCGGGCGGTTATCTCCGCGTCCTGACCGAAAAGGCGAGGGCAGGGGAGTTCTCGCTCGGATCCGTGCTGATGGCGCTGTTGCGCGGCAAGGCTGCGAAGGCGGCGCGAGAGCGCAAGAGAACGGGGTGACGTGGGGATGGATTTTCGGACGCGCTTCGGCGGTCCACGCGCTCACAGCGTTTCGGCGTCGAGCAATCGGAGCTTTTCGGCGCGGTCGAGCAGGCTTTTGACGGAGGAGGGCGCCCAGCGGGCTCCTCCGCGTGGCGTGCGCTCATACATGGCTTCGAGCTGCGCGCCGATTTGCGCGAGCGTCAGATCGGGATTGGCCCGTTTGATCCCGGCGACGAGCGTGACGAGGCGTTCGCTGCTGACTTTTCGGCTGGCGGCTTGATGGAGGAGGCAGGGCTCGATCAGACCCTCGGCGACGAAGCGTTTGACCGCGCGCTTCAGGCGCTCGACGGTCCATTGGGGCAGGGGAGCGCCGCTGACGCCATCGCGCTTGGCGTTGAGCACGCGCACGACATCCTGCCAGCGGTGATCCGGGCGCATTTGC
Source organism: Methylosinus sp. RM1 (assembly GCF_011378635.1). Classification (NCBI taxonomy): domain Bacteria; kingdom Pseudomonadati; phylum Pseudomonadota; class Alphaproteobacteria; order Hyphomicrobiales; family Methylocystaceae; genus Methylosinus; species Methylosinus sp. RM1. The sequence goes on along the minus strand of NZ_WOVC01000057.1, from coordinate 6,743 downwards.
CGGACGACTGGAAGCCAATGTTCGGCCGTTCGATTGACGCGCTCGAAATAGTTCGCCGCCTTGGCGTCGATGATGCGCTGGATGGCGTCGCGGTCGCCGGCGCGCAGTTTGGGATTGCCGCCGATGCGGCCGCGCTTCTTGGCGGCGCGCAAGCCGTCTTTGGTGCGCTCCTGGATCAAAGCGCGCTCCAGTTCCGCCACGGCGCCGAGAACCTGCAGGGCGAAACGGCCCTGCGGCGTCGTCGTGTCGATGGGATCGGCGAGCGATTTGAAATGCGCGCCCTTGGCGTCGAGCTCGGCGATCACGGCCAGGAGATGCGACAGCGAACGGGCCAGACGATCGAGCCGCGCGACGACCAGCACGTCGCCACGACGCACTCGCGCCAGCGCCTTGGCCAGTTCCGGCCGCGAGGCTTTCGCCCCCGACATATGCTCGCGAAAAATCTCGACGCAGCCGGCCGCCTTCAGCACATCGGTCTGCGCGTCCGTGACCTGATCCTCCGTCGAGACGCGGGCGTAGCCGATCAGGGGCATGGGTCAATCTCCCCAAGGCCCGCCGACTGGCCATTTTCCTAGACTGGTCGGTTCGTCAGCGGCGGACCGAAGGACCGGCATCAGAAATGAGGCGATCGACGGGATAATTTGGTTCAGCAGCTCCGGCGCCATCGCGATCTCTGTGCGCCGAAGGAAGGCCTGCCACTGCGTTTGCTTCACCGGATCCGTGGCGAACGCCTCTGAAAGTCCGAATGGAATTTCGGTCGGCGGCGTCGTTCCGCGGCGCTCGAATGTCGCGCGTATGGCTTTGGTCAGCACCACCCCATCGAACGCGAAGGTCCGACTGATCGCCCAGAGATCGTAGAAATCCTTCATCCTGCTGTTGGCCACGCCGAGCGATACGAGAGCCTCGAGTTTTTCCGCGACAACAGTCTCTGGCGGGTAGGCCTTGAGTTTCGGCGCTGGCATTCCGATCAGCGACGGATACTCGATCTCCTGCGGGGCAGGGATGACGGCGTCGCCGAACCCGATGTCCACCTGGATCGGCAGCCGAGCATTGGCGATCGAGGCGTCGAATAAAATCCGTACGCCTGCATATTCGTCTTGTGATCGGGTCGGCTCGGCGCGCAAAGTGTCGGGTCGGAAGGCGACGCCGTCTTCGACGACTTCGACCTGAAGAATTGCTCGAAAGACGGAGATCAATTGTTCGATCTCGGGATTCCCCGTCCCGAGAAGATCGAGGTCGCCGGTCGCGCGATAAGGCGTCGGCCCCCACAGGCTGAAGAGCATAGCGCCTTTCAGGATGAACCGTTCTCGATGCGGCGAAACGCTCAGCCGATACAGGAGCCTTTCGATCGCGTAGCGGGTCAGGATCAGCTGAACATTCTCGCCGGCGGCCCGCGCACGCTGGGTCAGCCGGTCTCGCACCGAGGCCGGGAGATTTTTGAGCGGCTCTCGGGTCACGAAAGCGCCTCCAGATAGGGTCGCATGACATTCTGGACGCGATCAATGGCGGCATAACGCCAGATTTCGTCGCGCGTGGCCCGCTTTTTCGTCATGCAGTCCCGTAGCGCCTCGATAGCCACGTCGAGGCCGATTTTGCCGCGATACTTGAAACAATCGGCGACCGTTTTCGCGGGCGATGTAATGGGGACAACCACCCGATCGACGAGCTGCTGCTCGACTCCGGCTTTCAGCGACTCACCGCTGGCGCGAAGAATCTTCAATGTGACGGGCGGTCGCCTCGGCGACCATGCCTTTGATGGCAGGAGCATCCAGACCTGGGGCGGAAGCTGGGTCGTCAGCTCATGGAACTGCAGGGCCGACAGCAGTCCGATGACCCCGGAAGGAACGGATTTGGCGGCCTCGGCGAGACTGTGATGTGCGCTGATTTGGCCGTCTGCGAGTGCGTAGAGGCCACGTCCCGGTTGCGTGAGCAGTCCCTCGTCTCGGAGGCGTTGAAGGTAGATACGCGGGATTCCGGCGGCTTCGAAATCCCGCGAACGCGCAATCCCACGGTCGCGAGCGACGGCGAGAGCGAGTTCCTTCAGGTTTTTGGCCTGGATCGCGGGCATCTGTTGCATTTGTCAGGTTGATATCACGAAACGCCTAGAGTTTGCAACATATATTGCAGAATTGGATGACATCACAAATCGGTCGTTTGAAAACGTAGACGAAGGCCAAAATCCGCGGCCGCCACGTAGGCGCGAGCAGGAGAAAGGCCTGAAAAACAGCCTTTTTCGTCGATTTGCGGGCCGAAAGCTCGCCTCCGGAACCGTTCTGAGGCTTGCTTTCGGCGGGCTCGGCGTCGCATTTCGAGCCGGTCGGTGAAAGCGACAAAGGTATCTTCTGTCACTCAAGCTAAATTCGATATAGCTTGATAATAGTCTTGATTCGAACGGAATTAAAATGCGATCAGCTCTTCCCGCCTCTGTTTCATTCGAGAGCCTACAAGCGCCCTTCGAGAGCGAGTCGGACGCTCTCGCGCGTTTCGACGAGCGGCTTCGTTCCAGTCCCGTCGCCGAGGCGTTCGCTCTCCGCGCGCATTTCCACGACGCCTATAGGCGAGCGCGTCGCATTCGGTGTCGTCCATGAAGGCGGCGAGCTTTGCGAGCGTCGGCCGGAACTGATCGGCGAGACCTTGCGCCAATGCGTCTTGGCGGCGCCTTCGTCCTTCCGTAGAGGCGTGGCCTTTTATTTCCGCACTCCATCTTGACAGCCGACGTCGCCGGCGACGATATTTAATAAAATGATTAAATGTTCTGAGGCGACGCTCGACACGGTCTTTCATGCTCTGGCCGACCCGCACCGCAGGGCGATTCTGCGTATGCTGACCGAACACGAGCGCAGCATTGGAGAAATCGTTCCCGCATTTCCGATCTCCTTCGTCGCTGTCTCCAACCACATGAAGGTGCTGGAGCAGGCGGGTCTCGTCATCCGACGCAAGCAGGGCCGTCATCAGATGTGCAGCCTCGACCGCCGTGGTCTCGACGCCGCCCGGAACTGGCTCGATGCGCATGAACGCTTCTGGAGCGAGCGGCTCGACGCCCTGGACGCCGTGGTCGCTCAGATGAAGGCGGAGGACACGGGTCCCTAGAGTCGCCAACCGGTAGAAATAGGATGGAGGAAGCGCTTGACCCAGAATGTCCTCTCGAGCGAACGGGCTCCAACGTCCGCGCCCGCGCCTGCCGCCGACCGGGCGGCCGATCCCGGCAGCCTGCGCCGGGTGGTGGTGGCCTCCTCTCTCGGGGCCATCTTCGAAGCTTATGACCTCGTGCTCTACGGGCCGATGGCCGCGATCGTCGCCGCCGAGTTCTTCTCCGGGCTCGATCCCGCCTATGCCTATATCTTCACCTTGCTCTCCGCCGCCGTGACCTATGTCGCCCGCCCATTCGGCGGGCTGGTGTTCGGCCCACTCGGCGACCGGGCCGGGCGCAAATTCACCTTTCTGCTCACCATCCTGATCATGGGCCTGTCGACCGTGCTCATCGGCCTGCTGCCGAGCTATGCGGCCATAGGGGTCGCCTCGCCGCTGCTGTTCATGGCGCTGCGCATCCTGCAGGGCCTCGCCTATGGCGGCGAGTTCGGCGGCGCAGTCACCTATATCGCCGAATATGCCCCCGCCCACCGGCGCGGCTTCGCCACCAGCGCGATCGCCGTCACCGCGGCGAGCGGCCTGGCTCTGGCGATCCTGGTCGTGCTCGCCTGCGAGCTGGCGCTCGGAAAGACGGCGTTCGAGGCCTGGGGCTGGCGCATTCCATTCCTGCTCTCCGCCGTGCTCATGCTGGTCTCGGTCTATATCCGGCTGCGCCTGCAGGAATCTCCGGTGTTCCTGGCTATGAAACGGTCGGGCGGCGGCTCGCGGACGCCGCTACGCGAGGCGTTCGGTCGCTGGGACCATCTGCGCGTGGCGCTGCTCGTCCTGTTCGGCGCCGCCGCCGGCCAGTCGGTCGCGATCGCGACCGGCTCCTATCCGATCTACCTCCTGGCGTTGAACCTGAAGATCGATCCCTTCCTGCTGCACTACACCATCCTCGGCTACAGCGTGGTCTTCATCGCCGCGATGATCCTGGCGGGCTGGGTTTCGGACTGGATCGGCCGCAAGCCGGTGGTGCTCGCCGGCTTCATCGGCACGGCGCTCGCCGCCTATCCGGTGTTTCAGGGCGTCACCCACTATGCGCACCCGCGTCTAGCGGCGGCGATGACCACGCATCCGGTAACGGTGGCGGCCGACCCGGCGACGTGCAGCCGCCAGTTCGATCCGTTCGGCCTCGCCGAGTTCCGCAGCCCCTGCGACATCGCCCGGCGCGCCGTCGCCAAGCTCGGCGTGCCCTACGCCAATCGCGCCGAGCCGCCGGGCCGCGTCGCCCAGGTGGAGATCGGCGCCGCGGTGGTTCCCGCCTTCGAGGGCGTCGGGCTCGACCGGGCGGTCTTCACGCAGCAGGCCAAGGCCTTCGACGTCGTCCTCGCCGCTGCATTGGCCGATGCGGGATATCCTGCCCGCGCCGCGCCGGAGTTGACCAATGTGTCGATGCTGATCGCGCTCATGGCCGCCCTCAGCGTCTTCGTCGCGATGGCGTCCGCCCCGCTCTCGGCCTGGATGGCGGAGATGTTCCCGACCCGCATCCGCACCACGGCCTTCGCGATGTCCTACAATATCGGCGGCTGGTTCGGCGGCTTCCTGCCGGCGATCTCATTCGCCGCCTTCACCGCCACGGGCGATCTCTATGCGGGCCTGTGGTACGCAGCCGGCGTTCTGCTGGTCGCGCTCGTGGTCGGAGGACTGTTCCTGCCCGAGACGCGTGGCCGCGCCCTGGACCGCGTGACGTTGGAGCGCGCGCCATGACCAGCGCCGCGGGTCGTTCGGTCTCGCTCGTCCTGGTCCGCCGCATCAACGCGCCGGCGAGACAGATATTCACCGCCTGGACGGACCCGAAATGGCTGGTCCGCTGGCTGATTCCGGGAGCCGGGGCGCTGCGGGAGGCGGTCATCGACCCGCGTCCGGGCGGCGCCTACCGGCTGGAGGGCCTCGATCCAGATGGAACGCGCTATCGGCTCTGCGGCCGTTACATCGACGTCGCGCCGGAGCGGCGGATCTCCTCGAGCTGGGAATATGAGGGGGCCGCAGCCGGCCTTTGCGGGCCGCCGACGCGGGTCGACGTCGATCTGCGCCCTCTGGGCGCCGACGCTTGCGAGCTGACGCTCACTCACGGCGAGCTCCAGGGGGAGGAAGCGGCTGCGACGCACCGCATATTGTGGACGATCTGCCTCGACCGTCTCGTCTGGTCGCTCGTTCCGCCGCCGGACGAGCCCGACTTTCGCCCGTCGCTCGGGGCGATCGCCGAGCTCTATGGCGAGTCGCACCGCTTGCTGCAGGACGCCTTCGACAGCCGGCCGCTGGCCAACACCTTGCGCAAGATGATGGTGACGAGCACGCTGACGACCGAGCACAGGGCCTTCATCGCCGGGCGGGACATGGTGTTCCTCGCCACCGTCGATCATCGCGGCTTTCCGACCTGTTCCTACAAGGGCGGGGCGCCGGGCTTCGTGCGGGTGCTCGACGACCAGACCCTCGCATTGCCGAGCTATGATGGCAACGGCATGTATCTCTCCGCGGGCAATGTCGCCGCCAATGCGAAGGTCGGACTGCTGTTCATCGATTTCGAGCAGCCGCACCGGCTGCGCATCCACGGCGCCGCGCGCCTCGTGCGCGACGAGGCGGAGCTCGCAGCCTTTCCCGGCGCGGAGCTTCTGCTGGTGGTGAAGGTCTATGAGGCCTTCGTGAACTGCCCGCGCTATGTGCATCGCTATCAGCGCGCGGAAACATCCCCCTTCGTGCCGGGCGAGCCGCGCGGGGACGAGATGGCGCCCTGGAAGAATCTGGACGTCCTTCGCGACGTCCTCCCCGGCCGGGATCGGGTTCGGCGCGAGGAGGCGGGATCGAGATCCATGACGCGCGAGGAGTATCTGGCGCGCCTGAAACGCGGGGAGACCTGAGAGTCTGCCTCTCCTTCTGCCGCGCGTCGCGATTCCCGACGTGCTTCAGATCGAAAACCGCCTCTGCCTGCGCGAGACAGAAGAGTGTGTGCATGGCGATGACAAAACCGGTTGCGGTGCAATTTTTGCCGATAGCTACGCGATGAGGTCCGGCAGTTCGTTCGGATCAGGCAGCGAGCACCGCACTCCAGATTTCGGGCGCAGTCGTCCCGGCGGCTCTAAATCTGCTCAGCGCGAATTGCCCCTTCCTGGGGTCATCGTGGAATCTTCCCGATATCCTACGCTAAGGGGCTTCGAAGAAGTCGACGCGCGGATTTCGTAGGGGCCTGAAGGCGGTTCCGAGGGGTTGGGCGGGCCAGACGTAATCGCCGTTGAAGGCGATGTGCTCCCATCCGAGCGGGGCGATGTGGGCGACGAACTCGTCGGGGACGGTTTCGCCGCGGGAACGCAGCTCGTCGACGGCGCGTCCCAGATACACGGTGTTCCAGAGAATGATGGCGGCGACCGCGAGATTGAGGCCGGAGGCGCGGTAGCTTTGGTTCTCGAACGTGCGTTCGCGGATTTCGCCGAGCCGATGGAAGAAGACGGCTCGCTTGAGAGCGTGGTGGGCCTCGCCCTTGTTGAGGCCGGCATTGGCGCGCCGGCGTTGTCACATTAACGCGCGGGTAAGCCGACACGGGCGATCTTCCCGCCATGAAACAATCACCCGTGAGCTACAAGCGCCATCGCTTCCCGCCGCAGATCATCGCCCAT
>NZ_WOVC01000089.1:0-2551 GCF_011378635.1 Methylosinus sp. RM1 | reverse complement strand
GGCCGCTGCCGAGCGGTGGGCATCGATAATGAGAGCGATCAAGTGCCTTAAGGGTATTCGGTGGATGCCTTGGCGCTGAGAGGCGATGAAGGACGTGGTACGCTGCGATAAGCCGTGGGGAGCTGCGAACAAGCTTTGATCCGCGGATTTCCGAATGGGGAAACCCACCTTCGATCTCTGTTAATCCGAGGAAATCTTTGGGCCTGCACAAAGGCTCCGGGGTTTTCGTGCGGTATTTGGCAAGTCTGAAGAGGCAAGTCTGAAGAGGCATGTCCTCGGACTAGCAGAGATCACAAGAAGGTATTTGTATCTGAATACATAGGATACAAAGGCAAACCTGGGGAACTGAAACATCTAAGTACCCAGAGGAAAGGACATCAACGAGACTCCGTTAGTAGTGGCGAGCGAACGCGGACCAGGCCAGTTCTTCTGTATTTCTAACCGGAACCGATTGGAAAGTCGGGCCGTAGTGGGTGATAGCCCCGTACGGATTTCGAGATGCAGGAGACATGAGTAGGGCGGGACACGTGCAATCCTGTCTGAACACGGGGAGACCACTCTCCAAGCCTAAGTACTCCTCAGCGACCGATAGTGAACCAGTACCGTGAGGGAAAGGTGAAAAGCACCCCGACGAGGGGAGTGAAACAGTTCCTGAAACCGGATACCTACAAACAGTAGGAGCCCAAGGTTCGTCCTGGGTGACTGCGTACCTTTTGTATAATGGGTCAGCGACTTAAAGTAACGAGCAAGCTTAAGCCGATAGGCGTAGGCGCAGCGAAAGCGAGTCTGAACAGGGCGTTCAGTTCGTTGCTTTAGACCCGAAACCGAGTGATCTAGCCATGAGCAGGTTGAAGGTGCAGTAACATGCACTGGAGGACCGAACCGGTGTCTGTTGAAATAGACTCGGATGACTTGTGGTTAGGGGTGAAAGGCCAAACAAACTCGGAAATAGCTGGTTCTCCGCGAAAGCTATTTAGGTAGCGCCTCGCACGAATACTCCAGGGGGTAGAGCACTGGATGGGCTAGGGGGTCCCACAGACTTACCAAACCTAACCAAACTCCGAATACCTGGAAGTACTATGCGGGAGACACACAGTGGGTGCTAACGTCCATTGTGGAGAGGGAAACAACCCAGACCAACAGCTAAGGCCCCCAATTCGTGGCTAAGTGGGAAAGGATGTAGAAATCCCAAAACAACCAGGAGGTTGGCTTAGAAGCAGCCATCCTTTAAAGAAAGCGTAACAGCTCACTGGTCTAAATAAGGGTTTCCGCGCCGAAGATGTACCGGGGCTCAAGCCACGAGCCGAAGCTTTGGGCTCGCCGCAAGGCGAGCGGTAGCGGAGCGTTCCGTAAGTCCGTGAAGGGACAGCCGTGAGGCATCCTGGAGATATCGGAAGTGCGAATGCTGACATGAGTAACGAGAAACACTGTGAAAGACAGTGTCGCCGAAAGTCCAAGGGTTCCTGCGTAAAGTTAATCTTCGCAGGGTTAGCCGGCCCCTAAGGCGAGGCCGAAAGGCGTAGTCGATGGGAACCACGTTAATAATCGTGGGCCAGCAGGTGGTGACGCGTGGGGTAAATCGTTCGGACTTACTGGATTGTCCGGGCGGTGAACCCGCGCCAGGAAATAGCCCCTGCATCAGACCGTACCCGAAACCGACACAGGTGGACAGGTAGAGTATACCAAGGCGCTTGAGAGAATGACGCTGAAGGAACTCGGCAATTTACCTCCGTAACTTCGGAATAAGGAGGCCTTCCGTTCGCGCAAGCGGGCGGGAGGGGCACAGACCAGGGGGTGGCAACTGTTTACCAAAAACACAGGGCTCTGCGAAATCGCAAGATGACGTATAGGGTCTGACGCCTGCCCGGTGCCGGAAGGTTAAGAGGAGGTGTGCAAGCACCGAATTGAAGCCCCGGTAAACGGCGGCCGTAAATATAACGGTCCTAAGGTAGCGAAATTCCTTGTCGGGTAAGTTCCGACCTGCACGAATGGCGTAATGACTTCCCCGCTGTCTCCAGCGTCAGCTCAGTGAAATTGAATTCCCCGTGAAGATGCGGGGTTCCTGCGGTCAGACGGAAAGACCCCGTGCACCTTTACTGTAACTTTGCACTGGCATTCGTGTCGGCATGTGTAGGATAGGTGGTAGGCGTTGAAGCATGGGCGCCAGCTCGTGTGGAGCCACCCTTGAAATACCACCCTTATCGTCATGGATGTCTAACCGCGCTCCGTCATCCGGGGCCGGGACAGTGCATGGTAGGCAGTTTGACTGGGGCGGTCGCCTCCCAAAGAGTAACGGAGGCGCGCGATGGTGGGCTCAGAGCGGTCGGAAATCGCTCGTCGAGTGCAATGGCATAAGCCTGCCTGACTGCGAGACAGACAAGTCGAGCAGAGACGAAAGTCGGTCATAGTGATCCGGTGGTCCCTCGTGGAAGGGCCATCGCTCAACGGATAAAAGGTACGCCGGGGATAACAGGCTGATAACCCCCAAGAGTCCATATCGACGGGGTTGTTTGGCACCTCGATGTCGGCTCATCACATCCTGGGGCTGGAG
>NZ_WOVC01000088.1:0-2606 GCF_011378635.1 Methylosinus sp. RM1 | reverse complement strand
CGATGATCCGATCGTCAAGCTGTCCGCCGTGACCGCCTGACCATTCCGGCCATAGCCGGAAATCCCGGTGTCGGCCTCGATCCAGCTACACCACGCTCTGGGACACGATCTTTCGGAGCCCATTGATTACCGGAATCGTACGCTCATAATCGCTATTCTTTAAGATTCCACCGAATAAAATTCGCGCCGTGCCGAGGCAATTTTACGCAGGCATTTTTCAAAGCGGAGGAGCGCTGGTATGGCGATACATGGGCGTGAGGAACTTCAGCGCGTTGGCCGCACGGTCCAGGCGCGCGCGCACGCCTCGCTCATGTCGGATACGAAATGGCGGAAAGTGCTTTCGGAACTCAACAAGCCCGAGTGGAAGTTGGAATATGGCATCGTAAAATTTATCGACGTCGACGAAGAAAAACGGGTCTATTTCCCGATAGGCTTATATCCCCCGCATCCTTGGGTCGACACCTTCTGCCTCGGCCCAATACCTTTGCGGTCCATAGAATGGATGCTTGTTCCTCGTATAGCGAAGTATAAGCGGGGCAATCCCGGCGTTCCAGATGGAGAAATCGGGCTAGACGTCGAGGCAATCATGAGCGCGATCGATGGGCTTGGAAAATATCCGATCCAGCTCACAGACCGAGGTTTATTGATCATGGGACACGTAACGGAGACACATTCTTGTTAAATGTAGAGTTACTCGTTGCCGAATCGGGACGCCTCGCCAGGAACGCGCATTCCGAGGCAAACCGTCGAACGACTGGGATCGACCCGACGCAGAGAGGCGGCAAATGAGTGGGTCCCCGATACACGGACAAGAATGCCGAAGCGCGTTCAAGGTCTACAGCGAGGACGGGAAACGAGCTGCCGACGTGCTGGAGTTCCGCAACGGCGAAACATATCTCGACGAGCAGGAACGGGTCGAAGGGACCACATTCAAGAACAGGCATTCCGGTAGGTTGGTAGGTCCGTTTGCTTCGCCAGCAGATGCAGAAAAATTCATAGTGGCTACGCCCTGGTTCCGCGGTAGCCGAGCATAGGCCTCCGCTTCTCACCCATCTGAGACCCTCAGGTCAGCAGAGGTGCATGACCACTTCGGCTCAGAGTTCCTCGTTCGCCGTCCCCAACGGCCGGGCGGCGCCAAAAGCGGACCCCAAGGAGCCTCAGAGGGAGAGTAGCTAACGCCAGGGCGTCAGCGTTGCGAGAAATCGCGCCAACTCTTCGCCATTGGCGAAGAAGAATGGGTGCCCTGTCTTGTCGATCTCGGCGAAGACGTGTGACGCTTTATCGTTGTCTGCTTCCGCCATCGTCTTGGCCCCTTTGCTGAATCCGAAGCTTCGCTTTAGATCGCGACGCCGTCGGCCGAACAGCATGCCTCGAGCTCCTTCAAGAACCGCAGTGTGAGCCCGTTCATAAAACCAATATGAAAGTCGTTGCGAACGCACTCCACGGTGAGCACAAACGAAATGCTCTGGCCATCTGCGGATATCTTCGGGTTCCCATTCCGAAAATACATCGCCCACAGGCCACTTTTTGAGCGCTTTGCGTTCTGCATTCGATAGAAGAGGAGTATAATTGCTTTTATCTTTAGCGGCCACCGCCTCCGCTGTCTCGTCGCGCTGTTCGCTCGTCGAGTTTCCAGTCGAAAAGGCGAATCCCACCCCCCGGAAGCGCATCGGATCGGCAATGACCGCGTCGAGCAACGAAGCGGGATCTTGAGGCAATGCCGCGCGCCAAGTATTGCCGGCTTTCCTGCGGTCCCAGGCTAACTGCGCGAGAGAGAGCGCGTCATCGTCAATTGCTTTGGCGTCGTTATTCCAAATTTCCTCGAACCAGAGCAAGGCGGAATTGTAAGCATTTGTGCTTCTCCCATGAACTGTTCCCGCCTCAACTAACCTTGCTGTATCCAGAAAACCGATCCCATTATTAGATGCGTTCGCTGAACATGTGATCAGTCCTTCCTCAGAAATGTAGACCTTAGCGTGCAAGCCAGGCAAATGTTTAAGCTTTTTATTGTCCGGCGCCCCTAAGGCTTTTAGTTCCTCTGGGTTTGTGCTGCCCATCGTCAAGTCGCAGATAATCTTGGCATTTTGGGGTAGGCCACCGTCCGGAAAAAGCTTACTGACCGCTCCCTTCCCCCAGAAGGCAACTGCACATCGCAACTCGGAGCCCTTCATCAGTTCGGTGATTGCGGCTCCGAGTTCACAACCACTCAAAAACTTCGACACAGCGTGCCTCTTACAACAACAAGGGAGAGCATGACCATACGCTGTTCCGACGCTGAAGTCATATAGCCCATGCGATGGAGCTCCGGCGGGTCCTGGTTTCCTCCCAAAGCGCGCGTCTGCCCGGGCTCTTGCGAACATCCGCCCCGGGTCAGAATTTCACCTTCGCCTTTCCCGAATGGGAATGTCGCGCCATAACCGGCCATTCGTCGCGGACGACCCGAGGGACCGCTTTCCCTGGATTTCGCGGACGTTCGCGGCGGCGGATCGCCTGGATGGCGATTCCGACGAAGGCGCCCGTCTTTAACGGGATAATGGCGCCCGGGGATTCCGGGATAATGGCGCCCCCTCTAACGGAATGATCCCGCCTGGGCGCCGCGTTCGTCG
>NZ_WOVC01000005.1:0-204547 GCF_011378635.1 Methylosinus sp. RM1 | reverse complement strand
TCATCGTCTGGCTCGCCCAGAACGCAAAGGCGGCGCGCCATTGCGGCTCGCCTGGTGTTGGAGCCATGGCAGGCGCGAGATCATCGCCGCCACGCCGAAGGCGGGCTCGCCCATCGCCGAGGCGATCCTGACACGCATCGCCGCGCTATACGCAATCGAGGCGCAGATCAGGGGCAAAGAGGCGGCGATCCGGCAGAGCGTTCGCGCCGAGCGGTCGCGGCCTCTCGTCGCCGAGCTCGAAGAGTTTTTGCGCGCCCAGGCCGCGCGCCTGTCCGGCCGTAGCGACATGGGCAAGGCCGTCGCCTATCTTCTGAACCATTGGGGCGGGTTGACCCTGTTCCTCGACGATGGACGCGTCGAGATGGACACCAACCTCGTCGAAAATCAGATTCGGCCGCTGACTCTCACGCGCAAGAATGCGTTATTCGCGGGGCACGATGAAGGTGGACGTACATGGTCACGTCTCGCTTCGCTCATTGCGACATGCAAGTTGAACAGCGTCGATCCCTATGCCTGGATGAAGGCGACGCTCGAGGCGATCGCCGATGGCCATCCGCAGTCGCGCATCGACGAGCTGATGCCCTGGGCCTTCAAATCCTCGTCGCCGACGCCGGCCGCCTGATCGCTTGCCCGCACGCTGAACCAATCGCTGGCAAAGCTTTGCGCCAAAGGCTTGCAATGCCTTGTCGCAACGAATTGCAAGCTGCTCTTCCATTCCAGCGGCAATGGGACGGAAACGGCGCTTACGCAAGACGCTGCGGCTGCTCAGCAATGATCTCGACGCGCCAGCGGACGAGATCGCCGACCTCTACAAGCGCCGCTGGCTGATCGAGCTGTTTTTTCGCTTGATGAAACAGACGCTTCGTATCAAGCGGCTGATGGGTCGCTCGCAAAACGCGGTGCGCATCCAGCTTACGGCGGCGCTCATCGCGCATTTGCTGCTGCGCCTCGCGCAAAGCATCGAAAAGAATAGTCGCGGCTTCCTCGATCTCGCAAGACTTGTGAAAGCCAACCTCATGCATCGCAAGAGCGTCCTCGACATGCGCGCGTCGCCGCCGAAGAACGATCTAAATCCAGACCAATACGAGATGATACTATGCTCATCTTGAACCGGACAGCCGTGGCGCGGATCGGGGCGAGACATCCATGGGAATTTGACTGAACCGCTCGGCGGGGCGCGCAACGCGCTCGTGTCGTTTCATTCTACGCTTCCTTCGCAGCGCTCGGCCTCCGCCGGACGCCAGCTTCCATGCGGCGGGCTCTACGAGCCCGCCGCACATCTGAAGGCGGCGCGAGACGAACGGTTCGGCTGTACTGACCGATCCAGGAGGAGCGGCGCGGTAGGCGCCGGATACTCAGGGCCTGGGTCGAGCGGGCTCGGCCTACATTTTTATAGCATGATTTCAATCGTATAAGCGTTCGCATCTCTGTCCCGACCGGCGCGACAGGCGATGATGAGAGCTACGTTTACGCTATAGCCCTATGACGCCGCACGCCAATTCGGTCATGGGGTTCGCAGCGCCGTCATCAAGGCTTCGACCGTGTCGATGGCCGCGACCACCTCGGCTTCATTGAGCGAAGTCGTGGGGTCATGCGACAGCGGGTTGAGGATACGAGCCTGATGGGGCGTGATCGCCGCCAGCGCGTCGAGTTTCGGCTGATCCCCGGCAAGTTTGCCCTCAAGCCCGCTTTTGAGCTGCTCGAAGGTGATTTTCTTGGGATCGGGCTTGTAATGGAACGAGACTTTCTTGTCTTCGCATTGCTTGCGTAGCAACAATTCACAAGCCGACCGTGCGTAGTTAGCAGCAGCGGGCAGATGTTTCTGAGCGATGAAATCGCGAGCCTGTTTGAGCGTGGCTTTCGCGATGTCTGACGGCACCGGGCGCAGATAAGGCGTCGCCTCGCCCGTCACCGCGACCATCTCGTACATCTCATGACACGTCCAACGATCGGTCGGGATGGCGGCGCGCACGACCTCGAACCAATGGCGGTCGTGGGTGAGCAGCACGATTTGCCAGTCAGAGAAGTGCTTCTCCAGCACAGCCAGCAACGGCCGGCGGTTGGCATAGTCGAGGCCGACCAGCACATCATCGAGCACCAGCAGCTTGAGCGCGGGCGAGGGCGCCGAGGGCACGCAGGCGAGACGGCCAGCTAAATAGAAGGCCAGCGCCAGGGCTGAAAGCCGTGCCTCGTTCAGGAAATGCTGCGGCTGTTGTGGGTAATACCCTCGAAACTCCAGCTTCGCATACAGTTCCTTCCCGGTGAAACCGCGATCCTTCTTCAGCCGCGCATCGTTGTAGCGGACAGTCCCGCGCTCGAGCGCCTCGATCCGCATCTCGTGTCGGCCGAGATCGCTGAGCAGGTCGTTGATGATCGGCAACATGGCGTCGAGCGCTGCTTCCAAGCCGGCGTTGAAGGCCGCACAAGCAGTCTCGACCTGGGTCAGATAATTAGTGTTCGAACGATGGACGAGTGGCCTGGCACGCTCGGTCTCCGTCCATCGCTCGGCGAGCGTCTTGCCGGATGTGGCGTCAGCGAAATCGGCGAGCAGGGTTTCGATGGCGAGGTCGAACAGATTCGGGCGGCGCTGGCCGTGGAAAGCGTTGGTTTCCAGCAGCGCATGATAGTCGAGGAAAGAACTGCGGAGCGCCGCCAGCGCCACGCGCGGGTCTGCCGTCGGCAGGCCGGGGTGCTTGGCCTCAGTCCATTCGAGTGGCGGGGCGCCGTCATTGAAGGTGACGGCGACGCGCGGCGTCAGACTCGGGTCGAGCGCGTGAACATGGGCATTGCTTTTCAAAGCGTCCCGACGTGGGCGCCGGGCGAACAGGTCGCGGAGCGACTTGTAGATCGAAGATTTGCCTGCGCCGTTCTCACCGTAGACGATCAAATTGCGGCCGTGGACCGGGATTTCTAGTTCGGCGCTGAAGGCGCGATAGGCACGCAGCAACAGGCTTTCGATTCTGAGTGGCTGTGGAGGTGGCGGCGCGTTTGCCGCCACCTCCACAGCCATCTGTTCTCCACCCCCATCCTCCATTTTCAAGTTCGCCCCTCGATGATCCTCACCGCGTCGATGGATTGCAGGTCGAAGAGGGTGGCGTAGAGGGGGTGGGCGGGGTCGGCGAGATGACGGGACCAGTCGTCGGCGGCGCGGGCGAGCGCGGGGCCTTCAAGGGCCGCGAGATTCATCAGCCCCGCCTCGCGTGCGGCCGCGAAGGGATACAGGTTGCGTGCGTGCAGTTCGTCGGCGAAGAACAGCTCGTAAACGAAGGCGTTGATCAGGGCTTCGAAGCGGGGGCGGTCTGCCCCAGCGACCAAGGCATTCACAACAGCCACGAAGAGGCCCTTATCTTCGTCTCTGCAACTAGGAATCGGAAGATCAAGGAGTGCGGCCGGCTGCACCTCATAGAATCCTCCTTCCTTGTCGGCGAAAACCCGCTTCGCTACATAATGTAGGGTGCTTGAGTTCAGAATTCCCGCAATGAACTCAGTCTCTCTTGCTTCGAAACAGTAGGCCGTGTTTGCGAGATATGATTTTCTGGTATCAATTGAAAAATTTGGCTTATCTGTAACCTTGTTTGATATGATTTTCTTTTTCTCGAAAATGGGCCAGTAGGCGACATTGTCCTGAATTTCAAACCACTCGTAGCTTCCGGGTTTGCGCCCCGACCAAGCCCCCGTCCAGCCTTTTGGCTTCGGTTCCAATCTGTCCCTAAAGCGGGAGAGGTGGCGTTCGATGGCGGGATAGTCCGTGAGTCGGGTACCCCTTCGGGCAAATATTATCCACCTAGTCGCTGTTGGTGTGGTCCAACGTGATAGGTCCTTCCCTTTCAGCAACGGTTTGATGAGTTCACTCGAAGATTGGTCTTCTCTGATGAGGGCTAACCGCTCCGTCTCGTCGATCTCGAAGGCATCGTTGTAACCAGTTGTAATACCGCGATATACCGTATCGATTGTGAAATCTTGGACGGATAGTGGAGTTGACCGAAGGCGAGATAGTATTTCCCCTGACGATCGCGGGATAAATTGCCAATCAGTGCTATCTGCCAACTCAGACTGAGGCATTTCAAAGGCCTCTGCAGCGAAGCGTTCGGGGAAGCGCTTGACCGATTCCTTGGGGTCTTCACCTTCAACGGGAACCCAATTGAGCGCGCGGACGGTTTCGCTTGATCCGGGTTTGCTTGGTGCGACTTTGCGTGTGCCGACCAGAATCGTGGGATAGGCGATCGCCTCGAACACTGGCGCATCGCCGAAATCGATGATCCTTAGGATACGGGCGTGGGTGCTCAGCCAATCACGCAGGCCCTTACCATAGTTTATGCGATACCATTTATTGGACGTGATGAAGGCGAGTGCACCCGCTGGCTTCAGCAGCCGGAGCGCGCGCTCGTAAAAATAAACATAGATGTCGGCCGTACCGGCGAAGGTCTTGTAGTCCGCCTTGAGCTGGGATTTGGCGATCACCGGCTTGTCGTTGACGCGGAAGCTCTCGATCTTTTCCTGCCGGATATAGGGCGGGTTGGCGAAGGCGATATCGAACCAACCTTCGTCGGTCGAAGCGTCGAGCCCGAACATCCATTCGCCATCGAAGAAGGGCGCGAAGGCGTTGGGATCGAACGGGTCCCACGCCGCCAACTTCCTGGCGTCATCGCCGGCGAAGGTGTGCTCATGCTCCACCTCTTCGGCGATTTCCTCTCGTAGTTTCTTGATCCGCCTCTGAGCTGCACGTTTGGCGGCCCCGTTAGCGGCGGCGAAGAAGGATCGGTTGGCCTCGCGCAAAGCCTGTTGCTTGGTCTTTAAGTCCTGAGTCGGCAGCCAACCCTGCTTTTCCCGATGCAGCGGGGTCAACGTGTTGGCGGCGACGAACTTGGCTTCGAGGTTGGGCAGCGGCGTGATGCCGCGATTGGGGCGGTTGGGATTTTCCTTCTGCTCGACCGCCAGGCTGATGAAGCAGCGCAGCTTGGCGATCTGCACGGCGATCGGCTGAATATCCACGCCGTGAAGGCAGCGATCGATCAGGAACAGTTTGCGTGTGTAATCTGGATAATGGCCGCTTTCGAACTTGGCGTCGAATTCGGCGAGCGCCTCCTCCGCCTTCTCGATCTCGGCGGCGCGCTCATTGGCGGCGGGAATGGCTGCGGCCTCGGCGAGCCGGCGTTCGTAATAGAGCCGGTTGCGCGCCTTCCACTTTTCCCCGCCGGGATCCAGCACGTCGAGCATGTGGACCAGCTTCTGCAACAGGCCGAGCGGGAAGGCGCCAGATCCCACGGCGGGGTCGATAGCCTTGCAGCTTTCGATGGCGGCGATCAGTGCATCCACCTGGGCCGAGCTGAAATCGTGCGAACGGCTGGCGAAGCTGAGCAAAGCACGGAGGCGGGTTTCGTCTCCGCCGTCGGACTCCAATCCCAATTCGCTCGGGAGCTTCGGCAGCAGCCAGGCGAGCAGCGCCTCGTCGACCATGAAATCGACCACCTCACGCGGGGTGTAGAAACTGCCCGACTTGTTGCGGGCGGTGGTCTTGGTGTCCTCGTTGTAGGAGGCGAGCAGGTTCTCGAACACCTTGCCCAGAAGTTCCGGATCGAGGGCGGCTTCCTCTTCGAGCGGGGTGTTCTCCTCGACGGTGAATTTGTAGCGCTCGAACAGGTCGATCAGGCCGGGCACGTCGCGCGGCGCCTTGGCCTTCTCGAACCAGCCGGAGAGATCGACGCCCTTCGCTCCGCCGAAGAACAGGGCGTTTGGCAGGCGCGGCTGCTTGTCCGGCTGATCGGAAAAGCCGTCTATGCGCAGGATCAGCCGCTGGCGCTCCCGCTCGGCATGGCTCGCGCGCGGATCGTCGCTGGAGGTCTCGGTATCCAGGCATTCGAACAGACCGCCGTTGAGGAACGGCACGCTGGCGAAGGCTTCCAGCGCCTTGTCCGGCTCGGCGAACAGGGCGGCGTGGCGATAGACGTGGTGGCCGAGATAGTCCTTCGATTGCCCGCCATCGTCCTGCCGCCAGCGCCGTTCGGGCATTTCGGTATTGAGGGTGGCGAAGAACAGGTTCTGGAGGACGGCGAGGTAATAGCCGTAACCGCCGGGCGTGGCGGAGGGCGGCTCCTTCAGCAGCTTCGCCAGCGAAAGTCCGTCGAACAGCGCCTCGGGAACGAGGCCCTTTTCCTTGATGAACCAGACGAACATCAGTCGCGTGAGCAGGCGGATCAGCGCGATTTCATTGGCGCCCTCGCCAGCGCCCTGTCCCTTGGGGAAGGCGAGCGGCGCGCTTGTGCTGGCCCAGGCGAACCAGTCGGCCAACTCCTCATAGAAGCGCTTGTTGAGTTCGGCGGCCGACAGCGTCTCCAGCCAAAGGTCATAGAGCGCGCGGAAATCCGACGGAGCCCTGCGCCGGGCGAGCGCGGCGAGCGACAGGTCGGCCAGGATTTCGACATGGGCGCGGTGAGGCCGGGCGAGGTTGATGTCTTTGACCAGGCTGATCCGGCCGCCGACTACGTCACGCGAGGCATCGCGCCGGTTGGCGCGGCGGTCGATCACGGTCAGTGTCGCCTGCCTGCCGTGGCGGAACAGGACGATTGCGGGCATCGCGAATCCGCGATTGAGGGCGCGCACGATCGCCACAAGCTGGCGGCGCGACCAGCCGCCGTCGTCGAGGTCGATGGCGAGGACGACGAAGGAATCGATCGCCCCGCGCTGGAAGCTCTCGCCAGTGGCTGGATCGCTGCCGCGCGACAGGGCCGGCAGTTCATCGCCGGTGAGCTGAAAGAGGAAATGCACCGCGCGCCAGCGGACGGTCTCAAAACGCGCCGCGTCCATGCCCAGCGCGGCAAGGAACTGGCCCGGTGCGGAAGGAGCGTCCAGCGTCTTCGGGCTCCGATAGCCCATAACATCAAGCAGCTTCCGACCTGCGCCCGCGAGGTCTGCGTCGGCAAGCCCTGAAACCGCATTGCGGATCGCAGCAAGACGTTCTGCGGTGTAGCTCATGCCACCCTCGCCGCCGGTCGGACGATGAGCCAGGTGATAAGGTCGTAATCCAAGCTGGCGCGGGCCTGCGCGCCCCCGTCGGGCACCCGCGCGCCGCGCGAGCCTGTCAGCGCCGCCAAGGTGCGCGTCGCTGAGGTCTCGCCGACCGAGGCGACGGCGGCGCGGATCAACCCATCGTAACGGTCCATCTTCTCGCCGTGGTCCGTCTCGTCGTCGAAGGCATTGCACAGCGCCTCGAAAGGCTCGTCATGGCCCAAGCAGAGCGAGCGATACGCTTCCAGGATTGGCTTGGGCTGGCCGAAGCCAAGGCGAACCGACCCATCATCCTTCACATAGACGAGATAGTGGGGATCGAGGGGGTTGATCTTCGCCTGCTCCGGGTTCGGATCAGGCGGACGGCGACGAAGGCAGAAGATCACACCGGGATCGACGGCGCCGCCCTCGACCTCGCCGGGGACGATTGCGTGGAGCCCCAGCGGCGCGTCGCGTAACGCCTGCTCGTTGGCCCGCGCAAAACCGAGAAGGTCCGCGCGGAAATCGTCGAGCGCGAAATCGGCTAGCGTCACGCCGCCGCCGGTTTCCTCCAGGTCGAACACCTCATCCTTCAGGCGGAGCAGTTGCTCGTCGCGCCAGCGCGCGTCGCCGTCGGCTTCGGCGCGCGCGTTGAGCAAATCGTCGTCGCCGGTAGCCGAAAGATCGACCAACGCCATGCGGGCCTCCACCCGATCCTTTAAGCGCAAATACCTGTTCAGGTCCTCGGTCGGCCAGAAATTGACCATGCGGATCGCAGCGTTGCGACTGCCGATCCGGTCGATTCGCCCGAAGCGCTGAATGAGGCGCACCGGATTCCAGTGAATATCCACATTCACCAGCAGATCGGCGTCCTGGAGATTCTGGCCCTCGGAGATGCAGTCGGTGGCGATCAGCAGGTCGATTTCACCGCTGGTCTCGGCACCCCGCATCAAGGCCCGGCGTTTGGCGCGCGGCGCGAAGTTGACCAGCACGTCCTGAAAGCGCGCCCGGCCGAAGTTCGCCTTACAGCCATCGCCCGTCACCAGCGCCGCTTGCAGCCCGCATTCGCGCGCCAGGGGCAGCAACTCCTCATAGAGATAGCGGGCGGTATCGGTGAAGGCCGTGAACAGGATGATCTTGCGGTTGGCCTCGCCGTCGCGGTTGGCGGTGGGCTTATTCGCCTTAGCGCGGATGATGTCCTTGAGCCGGGCCAGCTTGGCATCGCGACCCGGCGTGACCTTGCGCGCTTCGGCGGTCAGTGCGGCGATGCGGTCGCGGTCGCGCGTCAGCGCCGCCTTCCACGCCGGCCGGTCGATGTGAGCGAGGTTGTATTTCAGCGCGCCGCCGACCTCGAAGGCTTCCTCCAACTCGTCATCCAGCTCAATCTCGTCCGGCGCCGGCGCGTCGATGGCCGCCGTCGCGTCGAAGCTGTCGAGATCGCCAAGCCGCTGGTCAATGCGGGCGATCATGCGATCCATCGTTTGGCGGAAAGAGCTTACCGAGCTTTCCAGCCGCTTGAGGAAGCCGACCTTCATCATCGCGATGAGGTATTTTTCGCGATTGGCCTGGTCGAAATTCCCCCCCTTGTCGTAGAGGGCACGATACTCGGGAAGCACGAAGGTCAACGGGCCGTAAAGCGCCAGTTCCAGCTTGCCAATAGCGGCGTCCACATCCTCGAATGCGGGAAAACCGCCTTGGCTGTCGATGCTGGCGAAAACGGATTCGGGCGCGGCCCGTTTTGGAAACCCGCCGATCTTTTCCATCGAAGCAGCGTAGTGGCGCTCGACGTGCTTCCGCGAGCGCGCGATGGTCACGCCGTCGAGCAGGCCGAACAAAGCGGGCGGCAGCTTGTTCAGCAGCTCGCCAGCATCGCGGCTGCCGCTTTTCGCCCAATCGGCAAAGCGTCGTCGGGCGCCGCCGATCAGCGTGCCCAGGTTGGGCACGCCGAGGTCCGTAAAACCTTCTCCCCTGTCGGCGGAAATCAGGTCGAGTTGGGCTTTGAGATCGCTCAGATCGTTATTCACCGGCGTAGCCGAGAGCAGCAGAACCTTGGTCGGGAGACCGGCCTTGATGACTTCGTCCATCAACCGCTCGTAGCGGCTGCGGCGTCCGCCTGCGGTCCTGTTCCGGGATGCGCTTCGGAAATTATGGGACTCGTCGATGACAACGAGATCGTAGTTGCCCCATTCGATTCGTGTGAGGTCAATGTCGCCGACCTTGCCCTTCTCACGCGAAAGATCGGTATGAGACAGGACGGTGTAACCGAACCTGTCTTCGCGCAGCGGGTTCATCGCGCTGTTGTTCGTGGCGAGGTAGTCGGTCCAGTTCTCGCGCAGCTTCTTCGGGCACAGCACGAGCACGTTCTTGTTGCGCTTCTCGAACCACTTGATGACGGCCAGAGCGGTGAAGGTTTTGCCCAGACCGACGCTGTCGGCGAGGATGCAGCCACCATGTTTTTCGATCTTGGCAAGCACGGCGCGCAGGCCGTCGCGCTGGAAATCGAACAACGTGCGCCAGATCGCGGTCTGCTCGAACGCCGTTTGTTGGAGCAGCGCCTCTTCCGCCGCTTGGTCGGTCAGGAAGTCGCCGAACAAATGCAACAGAGTCTTGAAATAGACGAACTCGGGTGCGGCGTGGGCGTAGCTAGCTTGGAGTGCGCGCAGCACTTCCTCTCGCACGTCCTCGGTCAAGCCGGCGTCGTTCCATAGCTCGTCGAACCAGGCGAGCAGGTCCTCCCGGTCGCGATCGCTATCGACGATCAGATTGAGTTCGATGTTCGGCGAGTCGCCCAGTCCGAGCCCGTTGATCGTAAAGTTCGAACTGCCGAGCACGGCGTGCGGACGGCGTCCATCGTCGATATGGATGAGCTTTCCGTGCAGCAGGCCGGAGCGCTTGACCGACCGTATTTCGACGCGATCCTTGATCCATTGGGCGCACCGCAACGCGGCGGCCCGCTGTCGGATTTGCTCGGTGAGGCGCAGCCCGGACTCATCGAACGAGAAAGCGGGCGGCACGAGACCGGCATTGTCCGCGTCCTTCAGAAACCTCGGCTCGCCGAAGAGGAGACGCATATGTCCGACGCTGTCCAACGTCGTGCGGAGACGATCGTAAGCGAAGGTCGTGAAATAGGCCGAGACAACGGACAGATGGCTGTCAGGAATCGCGCGCTCAGTGATGAACTCGTGGACCGCCCCCCTGCTACGGTTATCCCTGATGCCCGATCGTCCCGTTTTCACGCTCACTCCTCATTCAATGTCGCCTGATGACAGTGGCGACGGCACGTTCAACGACCAAGTCTATCTCAACGCGCGGACGCTTCATTGGCCACCTTTCGACGCCCCCTTGGTCCCCGCTTCCCCCTTATCCGCGCGTCCAGATTGCACGGAAAGCCGTTCATATTCTTCCACCGAGACGACCACCACCACGCCGCGCCCGTGCTTTTCGATCAGCACTGGTTCTGCACGCGTGGTGTCGATCATCAGCCCGAAGCCGTTCTTCGCTTCGCGCGCCGACATGGTTTTCATGGCCGAATCCCGTGGCGATCCATTGCGCCATTTAGGGCGAAGTAGCTCTTTTCAGCAATGGCGTCATTGGTGGTCTGATTCGGGTGTGGAAAGCGGTGTTTGAAGTCGAGCGCCGCCCCAGAGAAGAGACGGCCGATGAGGGCAAGATAAAGCGAACTGACGTTCGCGCCTCGCTGCGCTCGTAAGTGATTGTCTGCACATTGGTTTTTCTGGCCTACAAATGCGCGCGTATGGCGCAGCGCGATGTGCGACGGTTTCTAGCCGAGCAGTTTTCACGCGTATTATCAGCCTCATAGAGGCCAGAACTCGGGAGGTGCGACGTGGCATGTCCCGCCGCTTGTACGCTACCGCCGGTCTTTTTGCGCTCCTATGCGATCGGCGTTCGAAGGCCATTGCGCAGACCGATTTCGGCGCGGATCGTCTCGATATGGCGAGCGACGACAGAGACGATTTTCACGTTAGACCCGGCCGGTCCCGAGCTGGCGGAAGGAGCGTCCGTCCGCGCTCGCTTTCCTTCGTCCGACAGGTCGAGATCGCCGTCCAAAAGGCTGGCGGCGATCCGGGCCGGATCGGCCGAGGTCCGGCGGCGGCTAGCGGCCGGAAAGGAGAAGGAAGCGGCCGGTTCAACGCGCGGGGACGAGGCGCGAAGGTGGCGGCGTCGCTGCCGAGAGACGGCGGCGGCTGGCGGCGCGACTCCGCCGGACGGTTTCGATCGCGTCGCGTCGTCATCAAGGCGCGTGTCGTGAAGCTCAATCCTCAACGCGGCTCTCATAGTGCGAAGATGCGCGGCGCCGCGAGCAAGGCCGTCGACGCACATCTCCGCTATCTCGAACGCGATGGCGTCACCCGCGATGGCGAGAAGGGCCACGCCTATTCGGCGATCGAGAATGAGGCAGACGGCCGCGCCTTTGCCGAGCGCGGACGCGACGATCGTCATCAGTTCCGTTTCATCGTCGCGCCGGAGGACGCCAGCGACATTGCTGACCTGCGAGGCTTCACCCGCGACCTCATGCGGCAGGTGGAGAAGGACCTCGACACGGGCCTCGACTGGATCGCCGTCGATCATCACAACACCGGCCATCCTCATACCCATATCATCGTCCGGGGCGTGCTCGACGACGGTCGTATCCTCAATATCGCCGGCGACTATATCGCTCACGGCGTTCGTCATCGAGCCAGCGAGCTGGTCACGCTGGAACTCGGCCATCAGAGCGAGATCGAGCTTCAGACGAAGCTCGCGAACGAAGTTGCGGCGGAGCGGCTGACGCGGCTCGACAAGATGTTGCTCGCCGAGCAGCGCGAACAAGGCGTCATTGATCTCAGACCTGGGGAAGGCGCCTCCTATCTTGTCCGAGAGAACCGAGCGCTGCTACTCGGCCGCGTGCGGCGTCTAGAGCGCTACGGGCTCGCTGCCGAACTCGAGACGGAACGGTGGACCATTTCCGACCGCGCCGAGCCGATGCTGAAAGAATTGGGAGCGCGCAACGAAGCGACCGCGACCATTCGTCGGGCGCTGGCCGGTCACGGCCTGGCAGACGAGCGTGGCGTCGCGCAATATGCTTGTCACGGGGAGACCGGAAAGGAGCCGATCGTCGGCCGGGTGCTGGCGAAAGGGCTGGCCGGCGACGAGATGAGTGATCGAGTCTACCTCATCGTCGACGGCGTCGACGGACGAGTCCATCACATGGAGTTCGCCG
This sequence comes from Methylosinus sp. RM1, assembly GCF_011378635.1. NCBI lineage: Bacteria > Pseudomonadati > Pseudomonadota > Alphaproteobacteria > Hyphomicrobiales > Methylocystaceae > Methylosinus > Methylosinus sp. RM1. Next base: position 192,342 of record NZ_WOVC01000005.1, on the reverse strand, counting down.
ATCCAATTCGCATCGAGGAGATCGGCCGAGGCATGATCGTTGAAGCTGCGCCCGCCGTTTCCTGTCCGAGGCCTGCCGACCGCAACATCGCCATCGTCGCGGAGAACGACGGCGTCTACCGGCCGAGCGCTCATCTCGAACGCATTCGCGAGAGCTTCGAGCGGCAGGGCAAGGACCCGGACGCATTCGTCCGCTTCCATGTCCGCCGGCTGGAGGCGCTACGCCGGGCCGGGCACGTCGAACGCGTCGACGCGGACCATTGGCGCGTCCCGAAGGATATTGTCGAGCGCGGCCGAGCCTATGACCTCGCTCAGGGCGGCGATGGACTCCGCGTGCGCATGCTCTCGACCTTCGACCTCGAACGGCAGATCGCGAGCGACGGAGCGACCTGGCTCGACCGCGAACTCGTCGCCGACAAGCCGATTCCGTTAGCAGAAGCAGGCTTCGGTCGCGACGTGAAGAACGCGCTCCACCGGCGCGGAGAGCGGCTGGTGGAAATGGGCCTCGCGACGGACGACGGAAAATCCATCTCCTTCCCGCGCGGCGCCATCGCCACGCTGGAGCGGCGGGAGGTGGAGCGCGTCGGCCGGCAGATGGCCGCGGAGCGCGGGCTGTCGTATTCGCCGAGCGGGCCGGGCGAATATGTGTCGGGGCGGCTGGCTGGCGTCGCCAATCTCGCCAGTGGTCGCTTTGCGATGATCGAGGATGGTCTCGGCTTCCAGCTCGTGCCCTGGCAACCCGTTCTCGAAAAGCGCATCGGCCAATATCTCAGCGGTGCCCACCGCGATGGTGGCGGAATCGAGTGGGACCTCGGCCGGAAGCGCGGGCTGGGGCTGTGATGGAGTTGCTCCTTTCCATTTTGGAGCCGCAAGCGAGTTCTTGCAAAGCGGTACAGGCGCAGCGACAGCGCAGCGACGGCCACTTGAAAGGAATCGTCAGCCTTGCCGTGAGCCGAGGTTGGCCGACCAGCCGCCGCTACCGGCTCATGGCTGTTTTTTCCGTAGCCTCACACCCGGCCCCTCGCCATTCTCCTCGACGAAGATCACGCCCGCCGCTTCGAGGGCCGTGCGGATCGCAGCGACCGTGCGGGGTTTCAGTTCCTCTCCCGCCTCGAGACGAGAAACCGTCGCCGGCGCGACCTGCGCCAGTTCTGCCAGCTCCCGCACGCCAATTCCCAGGGCGACGCGCGCCATCTTGCATTGAACAGCTAGCATTTTTAGCACGTCGTTCTATTTTTGGGTTGACGTTATTAGAATTCGGCGCTAAAAAGAGAGCGTCGTGACAAAACCATTACCACGCCATCCGACGCCGGAAAATCTATTTCCGGCGTACGCCGAGGCTTGCCTTTGACCAAAGCTCAGCAAAACTGCCGTCTTGCTGGACGATGAGAGGCCCTCGCTCATGCATATCCCCCTGGCTAATGAGGAACTCGGATCATGGCTGAACCCGAGATTACCACGCGTGCGCCTTCTTTCACCCGAAGGACCCTGTTGGTCGCGAGCGTCGGCGCTGCCACGCCGGCGTCTTTCGGGGAAATCGCGCCTCTCGACACGTCCCGTATAGAAGCGGCCGACGCGGCAATGTCCATGTGGACACAATGGAGGGCTGCCCAGGACGCCGCCGACGTTCTCTGCCAGAAGCAGCAAAGCTTGGAAACCAAATTGATGCAGTTGATTCGCGAGTCCTGCTCAATCGACAATACTGATTGCGCCGAGGCGGACCGCGCCGCTCAGGAAGAGGATGAGCGCGCCCGCTGGGCGGCCGCCGATATGGCTGTCGGCTACTCCGAAGCGAAAAAAGAGGAGGAGCGAGCCGCAGATATAGCGAAAGAACTCGCCGATGCGCTGGCGGCCACGCCGGCGTCTTCCGTCGAAGGCGTGGCCGCCAAGCTCCACGCTGTGCTCCGCGAGGGTGAATGGTGCGAGAACTGCCCCGAATTTCCCTGGCCGCAAGTCCGCTCGGCGCTGATCGACTTGATCCGAATCGGTCGCCTCGACTCGTTTCCCGAGTTTTGAAGTGGCTGGCGCCGAAGATGTTATCGCACAATTTCGAGCTGCGCTTCCTCGGCCCGAAATTGTGGTGAGGCGCTTCTTTGCTCACAAAACGCGGGGAGGGCGCATCTGACTCGTTGGATCATATCTCCAGTTGCCTAGACTGACTCATTGGAGTAGTATCCCGCATGGCTCGAACGGCTCCGATCAGCGTCGTCGAAACGCCGGAATTCCTTTCGGCGACCCGCAAGCTCATGAGCGACGAGGAACGGGAGCTTCTGGTGGATTATCTCGCCTACAATCCGACGGCCGGCGATCTGATCCCCGGAACGGGCGGCGTGCGGAAGCTGCGCTGGGGATTGGAAGGCCGCGGCAAGCGAGGCGGGGCGCGGGTGATCTATTTCCACCACGACGCCGGCATGCCGCTCTTCGCGCTGACCGCTTTCGCCAAGAATGAGCGGGCCGATTTGAGCCAGCAGGACCGCAATGACTTCCGGCAGCTTACGATGCTGCTGGTCGAGGCATTCAAGAGGAGAACGCCATGAGCAAGGTTGCCGACAGCATCCGGCGCGGGCTCGAGGAAGCGGTGACCTATGCCGAGGGCAGGGCGGACGAGAGCGCCTATCGCGTCCATGTGCCGGAGAAGATCGACGTGAAGGCGATCCGCACACGCCTGGACATGACGCAGGAAGAGTTCGCGGGTCGGTTCGGGTTCAGCGTCAACACTCTGCGCCATTGGGAACAAGGCTCGCGACAGCCGGAAGGACCGACCAGAGCCTATCTTCTGGTGATCGAGCGCGCGCCCAAGGCAGTCCAGAAGGCTTTGCGGGCCGTATGATGCGTGTAGAGTGTTTTGGACGTCTACGCCAGAACCGTCGTTCGCATGTATTTTTGCGCTACAGGACGACGAAGGGATTTTCGGTCTTCTCATCCTGAACTTGCCGCTGCTTCATGCCCGTTTGACGTCGGAAAGAAAGCGAGCGACGGCATGGCGGATGACACGGAATCCGAGCCGGACGACCTCATACCGGCCAACGACAATCGAGGCCCGGACGGCAAACGGGATGAGCCGGATCGGGAGATGCGGCGACAGTTGGATCAGATGGCGCTCACCATCGCACGGCTGATCGGACGCCGGATCGCACGAGAGCAGTTCGCGGCGCTCGGCGCCGCGAACGACAATAGGCCCAAAAACGCACAGAACGCCGAGGACGAGGAATAGAAGGAACGGAGACCGCCCATGACCCGCGCCGCGCTCTATGCCCGCTATTCGTCGGACAATCAGAGCGAAAGCTCGATCGAGGACCAGTTTCGCCTTTGCCAGGAACATGCGGGGCGCGAGCGATGGAATATCGTGGGCGCTTATCACGACGCCGCCCTCTCGGGTTCGAGCATAACCCTGCGGCCCGGCATCCAGTCGCTGTTGCAGGACGCGCAGCGCGGCCAGTTCGACGTCGTGCTGGGCGAGGCGCTGGACAGGATTTCTCGCGATCAGGCGGATGTCGCCACGCTGTTCAAGCATCTGCGCTTCGCGGGCGTATCCATTATCACTCTCGCGGAGGGCGAGATCAGCGAGCTTCACGTCGGCCTGAAGGGCACGATGAACGCCCTGTTCCTGAAAGACCTCGCAATGAAGACCCATCGCGGTCTGCGCGGCCGGGTGGAGAAGGGCAAGGCGGGCGGCGGCCTCTGCTACGGCTATCGCGTGGCCAAAAAACTCGACACCAATGGCGAGCCGATGCGGGGCGATCGTGAGATCATCGCGGAGGAGGCAGCGGTCGTCCGGCGCATCTTCCGCGCCTTCGCCGCCGGCAAGAGCCCGAAAGCCATCGCGGTCGAACTGAATAAGGAAGGCATTCCAGGCCCGTTGGGCCGCGCCTGGGGCGACACGAGCATTCGGGGTCACGTCTCGCGCGGCTCCGGCATCCTCAACAATGAACTCTATGCCGGCGTGCTGGTGTGGAACCGGCAGCGTTTCGTCAAAGACCCGGCGACCGGCAAGCGTGTCTCGCGGCCGAACCCGGAAAACCAGTGGATCAGGACCGCAGTGCCACATCTCAGGGTCGTGGACGATGATCTGTGGCAGGCGGCACGGAATCGACAGCAGCAAATCTCGGCGGTCTTCGGCTCCAACCCTGCGACCACGCGGGAAGGGCGGGCGAAGCGGCTACATCTGGCCAACCGACCCGTCTCCCTTCTTTCCGGCCTTCTCACCTGCGGGTGCTGTGGCGGCAAGTTCGGCATCCTGACTCCCGGCCGCTACGGCTGCCTCAACCATCATCGTCGCGGGACGTGCGACAACAACTGCACCATCCCGCGCGAGAAGATCGAGGAGCGGGTGCTGGCGGGGCTGAAGGACCGCCTTGTGTCCTCCGACGCGGTTGCGGAGGCTGTGCGCGCCTACGCGGAAGAGATGAATCGCCTGAACCATGAACGGCGGGCGCAGGCCGAGGTCGACCGCCGGACGCTTCAGAAGATCGAACGGGCGATCGCCGGCATCATGGCGGCGATCGAGGACGGCTTGTACCAGCCATCGATGAAGGCGCGGATGGAAGACCTCGAACGGCAGAAGGCGGACATCGGCGCGCGCTTGTCGCAGGCTTCGACCGATATTCCAGACGTGCATCCCAACATCGCCAATGTCTATCGGCTTCGCATCGACCGCTTCACGGAAGCGCTCGACGATACGGACGACGGCAGGCAGGCGGCGGAAGCGCTACGCTCGCTCATCGGCGAAATCGTGCTGACGCCCGGACAGAAGCGCGGCGAGGTTCACGCCGAGCTACGCGGCGAGTTGTTCGGCATTCTCGACTTCGTAAAAGCCGATGAAAACCAATCGGGAACGAAATTCGTGCCAGCGGTCGCAGCGAGTCCCCGCAACCAAGCCCCTATATCCAAATCAACCCCCCGCCGTCGCTCCCCATCCCGTTGAGCGCAGCCAGCCCCGCCGATTGTGCGGATTGCGGGGCCTGTGCGGGCGGGAATGAATCTCTCCGCTCATCGCGTTTCCCGGGCACAAACCGAATCGATAATCGACACTGCTGCGTCGATTTCGCTCTCAGCGACTGCAAGCCCAGGAAATAAGCCGAGGAACGATCCCATGGCGCGGGTGAGGAGCCCGCATTCGGCCAGTCGAGCGCGCATCGGCTCGGCTTCTTCGGGGCATTCCAATCCCTGCATCAGGCCGATGCCGCTCAATGCCGTAAACGCGCCGCGGCGCTTATAGAACAATTCGAGCAGCCGATCTTCGAGACGCCAGCTTCGGTTTTGGGCGCGTTCCAAAAAGCCGCGAGACATCAGTGCATCGACCGCGGCGCGCCCGCTGCGCAGTGCGGCCCCCTCGACGAGGAGAGGCCGCTCCGGCGCCCCGCGCGCCATTTTTTGCGTGACGATCACCGTCGCCAGCGACGAGGCGTCTCCTCGCCGATGCAGGGCGACCATCACATCCGGGGTCACGCCCGTCCATTCATGCGCCCAGAACATTCCTGAACGACCGAAGCCACAAGCGCTTTCGTCGTAAACGAGCGCAAGTCCATATTCGTCCGCCGTCTCGCGCAGTCGGGCGAGCAGCCTTCCCGGAACAACCTCGAACCCGGATTTCGTCCTCACGGGAGCGATCAGAATTGCAGCGGTTCTATTGTCGATCTCCGTGGTCAATGCGATCGGATCGTCGGTTTGGAGCAAGACGACTTCGCCATCGCTTTCCAAGCCCGGAGGCAAGCCCCCGGCTTCACCGGACGCTCCTGCGCAGACGACGAGTCGGCGACGCTTCGGACGTCCGACAAGCCGATGATAACGCCGAATCGTCTCGATCGCGTAGCGCCAAGCCTCTTCCTCGGAAGGCAAAAAAAACACACGGTCGCCAAAAGAAATGGACGCGATCTTCGCGGCGAGCGGCTCGCTCGGATCGGCGGCCGTCGGCTCGTCGCCTCGCTCGCACGATAGCGCGACCATGTCCTGCGCCGACGCCGCGAAATGTTTCTCGAGCCCGAGCGAAGAACCCGAAAAGTCGATCGGACCGGCGACCGCGCCGCCGTCGGCGACAGGCGCGGCCTCATCTTTGGGCTCATTGACCGAATCAGACGATGGGTCGGACATGTTAGCTGTTCGAGGGGCTGTGCTCGCCTCGATAGGCAAGGATCGGGCCATAGGGGCAGGTTGCCGATCGCCGACGCCGGGCGTCGAATCGAACGCTGGAAGCGGCGCGTGCTCGCGAAAGATCGGATTCGCTCCGCCTCGGACGATGATGAGGGGGAGTGGGAATGTGAGCAGTTCCAACACTTCGACCCGTGCGAGCCCGATTGGCTCCGGCGAACCGATATGGCGGCGGCGACGCCTCGCCCCGGCTGTCGCGGTCGGAGCTCGCCGCGCACCTTTTTGGTGGTTTAATTGGTGCCGCAAGAGGGATTCGAACCCCCGACCCCATCATTACGAATGATGTGCTCTACCAGCTGAGCTATTGCGGCATTGTCAGGTTCTGAGCGCGAGCCCGCTCGGCTTTGCCCCGTAAGCGAAGATGCCGGCGGGGTTCGGCGTCGAGGCGTTCCTCTTAGCGGCGCCGAATGGGTTTTTCAAGCGCCACGGCGGCGTTCCTTCAAAGGTCGTTGCGCGAGGAGCGGCCGGGAGCCGGGGAAAGGCTCGCGAGCGCCTGGCCGCGCAATTGGTCCGCCTCGGAGCGGGCTTTTTTGGCGTCGGCGCGCGCGGCCTTCGCTGCGCGGCGGTAGCGGCCATGCGCGACGAAGGACGACAGGCCGCCCGCCATCACGCCCAGCGCGATGGACGCCAGAACCACCAGATAGAGCGGGGCCTCGAAAGAGGGGCCGCTCTCGCCGGCGCCCGGGAACGGGTCCAGAAATATCTTCACGGGCGACCGATTGGCCACCGCGAAATACAGAAACGCCAGCCCGAGCGGAACAAAGACGAGGATGCGCAGAACCGATCTCATGTCACCTTCCTACTTCGTCCGCCCGCGACGCGTTCCAGGGTCAGCCGTGGGCCTCGTTCAGCCGCTCGCGCATCTCCTTGCCCGTTTTGAAGAAGGGCACGGATTTTTCGTCCACCGACACTTGCTCGCCGGTGCGCGGATTGCGGCCGGTGCGCGCCTCCCGCCGCTTCACGGAAAAGGCGCCGAAGCCGCGCAGCTCGACCCGGTCCCCGCGCGCGAGCGCCAAAGTGATCTCGTCGAGAATCGTGCTTACGATCGTCTCGACGTCGCGTTGATAGAGATGCCCGTTGCGGGCGGCGATACGTTGAATGAGTTCAGATTTGATCATGCGACGTTCCAGTTCTACCGACGTGACCGCATCGATCGGGAGCCTCAATCGGGCATTGGAGCGTGCCAAATCGCGACCATACCGTCAAGCAGCCCTTGCTGCGCGACCGCGCCTATGCGCTCCAGCGCGGCGGCGAGCGCCGAAAGCCCGAGCCCCCGCGCTGCGGACGCCATCGATTCGACGAGGCCGAATTTCTCCAGCGTGCTCTTTTCTTTCCAGTCGCGCACCGGCAGCTTTTTGGCGACGCCCTTATTGGTCTCCAGCCATTCGATGGCTTCGCGCTCGCCGCCGAGCTTGTCGACGAGCTTCAGCGGCAGGCCCTGGCGGCCTGTAAAGACGCGGCCGTCGACCACTTTGGCGAGTTCCTCGTCGTCGAGCTTGCGGCGGTCCTTCACCAGCTTTTTGAACCAGTCGTAGGAATCGGAGACCAGAGCGGCGATCGCCTCGCGCGCGGCCTCGCTGGTCGGCTCGAGGCCATTGGGCGCGGCCTTCAAGGGCGAGGATTTCACCTCTTCCACCTTCACGCCCATAGTGTCGAGCAGACGCGAGACATTGGGGAATTGAAACAGCACGCCGATCGAGCCGACGAGCGAATTGCCGGAGGCGAAAATCTCGTCGGAGGCGATGGCGGCGATATAGGCGCCGGAGGCCGCTATGGTTCCGACGACGGCGACCATGGGCTTTTTCTCGGCGAGACGGCGCAGCTCGTCATGGAGCTTCTCGGAGCCGGTCGTGGTGCCGCCGGGGCTGTCGATATTCAGCAGCACGGCGCTCGCATGTGATTCGCCGATCGATTTGACGAGATCGAGCGTCGCCTTGTCGCCGGTGATGATGCCGCTGATCGAGAGGCGGGCGATATGGGGGGAGAGCTTGGCCGCAGGGCCGGGCCCGCCATCGCCGAAGCGCGCGAAGGCGGCGAGGCCGGCGACGCCCACTGCGAGAACGGCCAAAACGCGCCAAAAGCCGAGCTTGCGGCGCAGGCGGCGGCGATCGATCAAATATTCGTTTGGAAGCGACATGCCGGGGCTCTGGCTCGACAGAAGGGACGCGACGAGCGCGACACTAGCCTGTTTCGGGCCACGAGGGAATCGGCCGGGCGAGGCTTCTTTGGCGGCGGCTTGGATAGAAATTGCAAAATCGTATAAAAAATTGCAGTTTTGCCGCAGATCGGAAGCCTCGGGGAGAATGGGGAAATTGGTCTCGCCTCGTCTTTGTTCGCGTCTCGTCGCCGCGCTCGTCCTCGCCGTCGCCGCTCTCTCCGCCCCTACGGCGAAGGCGGCCGGCTGGCATTATTATGATCCCGAGTGCCCCGTGGCGCTCGGGGCCGGCAAGGCGATGAAATTCGTCGCCATGCAGCCCAAGAAGAACATAGATCGCGTCTGCGACGTGCTTCCCGACACAGGCGCGACGGTGATCGCGCTGGACGCTCCGGACGCAGAATTGCGCGAGATGAATTGGGATATTCGCGTCGTCCGCGATATCGACGGCGACGGCGAGCCGGCCGAGAGCGACACTGTGCTGCGCCTGCCATTGCAGAAGTTTCGCAATGGCATGGTCAATTTCGACGTCAATATTCAGACGGCGGGCAAATATGCGCTCTACGCCCGGCTTTCGAGCGACGATGGCGCGAAGGAGTTCGTCGGCCGCCACCATTTCACCGTGGGGCTGATCGACAATACGGAACTCTATGCCTACGTCTTTTTCGGCCTGCTGGTCGCGGGCGTCGGCGGACGCTTCGGCTATGTCGCGCTGAAGAAGCGACAGGCCGCCTGACGGCCGCGGGCCTTTCTACCTCCCCCTCGAGGGGGAGGTCGACCCCGAGTCTTTCGCGTGAACCCCACCCCGTCCGGCTTATCGCCGGCCGACCCTCCCCCTGAAGGGGAGGGTGGATGCGCCCCTGTCGCCGGTCAGCCTTCCACCACAGTGAATTCCAGCGGCACGCCATTGGCGAGCGGCGTGGAGCCGCCGGCCTTGGCGTCGGCCAGCCGGTCGAGACGGATCAGCGCCAGACCTTCGCCGCCCACGGCCGAGCCGGTGACGCCGATCTCCACCTCGCCGGCCTTGATCGTCGTGCCCGGCGCCGGGGCCGCGCCCTCGGCGTGGAAAGTCGCGACGCGCTTTCGCACCGGGCCGCGATGCTTCATGCGCGAGACCACCTCCTGGCCGAGGAAGCAGCCTTTCTTGAAATCGACGCCGGCGAGGCGATCCATATTCGCCTCATGCGGGAAGGCGTCGCCATAGACGAAATCGAGGCCGCCCTCGGGCGCGGCGGCGGCGATGCGCTTGGCGTCATAGGCGTCGCGCGGCGCGGTGGCGAGCGTTCCGGCGATCTCGCGCGTCACGAGGCCGCGCCAGCCGAGGCTTTCCGCGCGGGGGTCGGGGCTGAGCGCTATGGCGTCGATCGCCGGCTTGGCGGTCGCCTCCGGGAAGGCGACGCTGGCGTAATCGGCGCTGCGGTCGGTGATCGTCACGGCGGCGCGCAGCTTGTAGAATTTCAGACGGTCGAGCAGCGTCTCCGCCATATTGGACGCGCAATCGAGCAGCAGCACGAGCCCTTCCTCGCCGGCGCGGGCGAAGATGAAGAAGTCGACGATGATCTTGCCTTGCGGTGTGAGCAGCGCCGCAAAGCGCAGCTCGCCGGCCTCGATGGTCTTCACATTCTGCGTCAGAATGCCGTGCAGATATTTGGCGGCGTCGGGGCCCGCGACCTCGACGACGCCCCGATCCGAGAGAAGTGTGGCGCTGGTCATTGTCCGATGTGCTCCAAATGAGGTCGGCGAACCGACAGGCTGTTTTCGCCGCCAGGCTCTGCTCCCAGCGCGGAGCGGGTTCCGGCCCGCGCCAATCTGCGCTAGATCGTCTCGAGAGGGCGACGCCCCGTTCGCGTCGAAACTCCACAGTCCGGGCGACACCTGCAAGCGAGGCGCCAGCCATGCCCAAGACCTTCGACATGATTCTCGCCGGCGGGACGCTCGTCAATCAGGACGGCGTCGCGCCGCGCGACGTCGGGCTGCGCGACGGCAAGATCGCCGAGATCGGCGATCTTGCGCAAGCCTCGGCCGGCGAGCGGATCGATTGCGCGGGCCTTCACATATTGCCGGGCGTCATCGACACGCAGGTGCATTTTCGCGAGCCCGGCCCGACCCATAAGGAAGATTTGGAGACCGGAACGCGCGCCGCCGTCCTCGGCGGCGTCGTAGCGGTTTTCGAAATGCCCAACACCAAGCCGCTGACCACCGGCGCCGCCGAGCTCGCGGACAAGGTGGCGCGCGCCTCGGGCCGCGCCCATTGCGATTTCGCCTTTTGGGTCGGCGGCACGCATGAGAACGCCAAGGACATTCCCGAGCTCGAGCGCCTGCCCGGCGCGGCGGGGATAAAGGTTTTCATGGGCTCGTCCACCGGCTCGCTGCTGGTCGCCGATGACGCCGGCGTCGGCGAGATTCTCTTCAAGACGCGCCGTCGCGCCGCCTTCCACAGCGAGGACGAATATCGCCTGGAGGAGCGTAAGCCGCTGCGCGTTCCGGGCGATCCGACCTCGCATCCGGTCTGGCGCGACGAGATCACTGCGCTGCGCTCTACCGAGCGGCTGCTGCGCATCGCCCGCGAGAAGGGCGCGCTGGTGCATGTGCTGCATATATCGACGGCCGAGGAGATCGAATTTCTCGCCCGTCACAAGGATATCGCCAGCGTCGAGGCGACGCCGCATCATCTCACGCTCGATGCGCGAGATTATCTGCGGCTCGGCACGCTCGTTCAGATGAATCCGCCGGTGCGCGACGCGCGCCATCGCGAGGGGATTTGGCGGGGCGTGACGCAGGGAATCGTCGATGTGCTCGGCTCCGACCATGCGCCGCATACGCTCGAGGAAAAGGCCAAGCCCTATCCCGAGAGTCCTTCGGGCATGACCGGCGTGCAGACGCTTGTTCCGACGATGCTGGACCATGTGAACGCCGGCCGGCTCACTTTGCAGCGCTTCGTGGACCTCACCAGCGCCGGCCCGGCGCGGCTGTTCGGCCTCGCCGGCAAAGGCCGTGTGGCCGTAGGCTATGACGCCGATCTGACCATCGTCGATCTGAAGCGCCGCGAGACCATCCGCAACAGCTGGATCGCCTCGCGCTGCGGCTGGACGCCCTATGACGGCATGGAGGTCACCGGCTGGCCCGTCGGCGCGATCATTCGCGGCGTGCGGGTGATGTGGGAGGGCGAGCTGGTCTCGCCCTCGCGCGGCGCGCCGATACGGTTTCAGCAGGCGTTGTGAGCGTTGATTTGACGGCGACGTGCGCTTAATCTTACGCCATGAGCGCGCTCACCATCGACACTCTCGCGGTTTCTCAGATATTGAGCAAACGCGGCTTCTCCGAGGAGCAAGCGACTGGCGTAGTCGAGGCGTTGCGCGAAATCGACGGCTCGCTGCTCACGACGAAAAGCGACCTGAAGGCAGCCGTCGCGGATGTGAAGGTGGACATTCTCCGCTGGCTGGTCGTGACTCAGCTCGCGCTCGGCGGCTTCATCTTCGCAGCGATCAAATTCATGCGCTGATCGCCGACGCTGATCATCGAGCCGACAGCATGGGCGCAGGCGTGACGCGATGTATCTCCCCGATCTTTTCCACGAGCAGGATTTCGAGACGGTCGCTGGGCTGATCGACGCGCATCCGCTCGGAGCGCTCACGCATATCGTGAACGGCGCGATCGTCGCCGATCACCTTCCCTTTCTCTTCGACGCCGAGGCCAATGTGCTGCGCGCCCATGTCGCGCGCGCCAATCCACTGTGGCGGGATTTCGATTCCGCGAGCGAGGCGCTGGCGATCTTCACCGGCCTCGATCATTATGTGACCCCCTCCTGGTATGCGACGAAGCGCGAGACCGGAAAGGTCGTGCCCACTTGGAATTACGAGGCGGTCCATGTCTATGGCCGCCTGCGCGCGATCGAGGATGCGAATTGGATTCGCGCTTTGCTGCGCGATCTGACAGCGCGCCACGAATCCCCGCGGCCCGCGCCCTGGGCGCTCGATGATGCGCCGGATGATTTTATCGACGCTATGTCGAAAGCGATCGTCGGCATAGAGCTGTCGATCACGCGCATAGAGGCGAAGCGCAAGCTCAGCCAGAATCGCAACGCCGCCGATCGCGCGGGAGTGATCGCCGGGCTCGAGGCGGAGGGCGGTGAGACCGCCGAGCGAATGGCGAAGGCGATGGCGGCGCTCGACACGAAGGCGTGAGGCTTCAGCGCACCCGCAGCGCGTCCAGCGTCTTTTTGCCGGCTCTGCCGTCGGCCTTCAGCCCGGCGCGGCCCTGAAAGTCGGCCAAGGCCTCTTTGGTCTTGGTTCCGATCACGCCGTCGGGGTCGCCCACGGCATAGCCCTGGCGATTGAGCAGCGCCTGCATCTCGCGGCGTTCGGAGCGGGAGAGGCCGGGATCGTCGGTCGGCCAGGGCGCTTGAATTCCGGGACGCCCGCGCAGCCGATCCGACAGCACGGCGATCGCCAGCGCGTAAGATTCGGCGGCGTTATAGGAATAGATGGCGTCGAAGTTGCGCGTCGCCAGAAAGGCCGGGCCGTTGCGGCCGGCGGGCAGCAGCAGCGCCGCCTGGCCTTCGCCCAATCCGCCGCCGTCGAGCCGCGTGATCCCGCGCGACGCCCACACCGACATGGGCTGCCGGCTCGTGCGGCCCGAGGGGCCGCTATAGCCGGAAGGCACGCTCACCTCGAAGCCCCAGCGCAGGCCCGGCCGCCAGCCGGCCTTGCGCAGGAAATTCGCCGTGCTGCCGAGCGAATCGGCCGCCGAGCTGGCGATATTGCGCCGTCCGTCGCCGTCGAGATCGACCGCGGTGGAGAGGAAGGTGGAGGGCATGAATTGCGTATGGCCGAAGGCGCCGGCCCAGGAGCCCATGAACTCCTCCGGCGCAATGTCGCCGCTCTGTAATATCCTCAGCGCGGCGATGAATTCGCCTTTGAAGTAATCGTTGCGGCGCGGCGCCTCGCAAACGAGCGTCGCCAGCGATTGCACTACGCTGCGCTTGCCGAAATTCTTGCCGAAATCCGATTCGACGCCCCAGACCGCGACGACAGTGGCGGGATCGACGCCGTAACGCTGTTCGGCGGCAAGGAGGGCGGAGGCGTGCCGCCGCATCATGGCGCGGCCTTCCTCGACGCGCTCCTCATCGACGAGGCCGGCGATATAGTCCCAGATCGGCGTCTTGAACTCGGGCTGCTTGTCCATGAAGCTCGGCGCGTCATTGGGCTCGAGCCCATTGGTGGCGCCGTCGATGACGCGCTGCGAGACGCCCGCGCCGGCCGCGGCATGGCGCAGGCCGGCGAGGCAGGAGGCGAAATCGGCCCGCGCCGGCGCGGCGCAGAGGAGAAGGGCGAGGACCGCCGGAAGCTTATGCGAGATCTTCATGAGCGGATGCTAGGAACCTATGGTTACTGCTTCGTTGCCGCGATCGTCCGTTTCGGTTCATTTCGGCGCGAAGATCGGCTATTTTGAGGCCCAAGCCCGCGCGGAGACGGGCGGCGCCCCCGCTCGAATGGCGCGACACCAGACAAAAGAGGAACCCCATGCTCCCGAGACTGCTCGCGCTGACGCTCGCCGTCGCGCCCCTCACCATCGACCGCGCCGCCGCCTTCTGCTGGTTCGGCTGTCCCGATCCGACCGAAGCCCATGCGCGACAGATTTTCGACAATTTGCTGAAGCAGCGCTTCGACAAGCCCGCCAAAGTGCTCTCCTTCAAGCAGACGATGACCGAGCGGCTGGAGATGCACGCCACCGGCGAGAAGGGCTTCGAGCTGTTCTTCAACGCTTCCGTGCAATTTCCCGAGGGCGCCAATCTCGAATGCAAGCCCGACGACGCCGGCAAGTTTCCCGAGGGCTGCTCGCCGAGCAAGCATTATGTGACCGCGCCGCGCGGCAGCGATCCCAAGGGCAAGCAATATGTCGCCCCCGGCGAAACGGTGCTGTTCGACGAGGAATATCGCTTTTACGCCGACGGCGACGGCTGGAAGGGCCCCGACGGCGTCACCTACAAGCAGTAAAAAAGTGCGGAACTCTCCTTCTCCCGTTTTCGGGAGAAGGTGGCCCCGCGCAGCGGGGTCGGATGAGGGCGCGTCGGGAGGGACACGCGACTCGTCGTCTTTACGGAAGTCATCGAGATTTCGAGCGTCCTGAAGGACCCTCATCCGACCCTTGCTTCGCAAGGGCCATCTTCTCCCACGAGTGGGAGAAGGAAATCTCGCCGTCAGGCGATCAGCGCGCGGGCGGCGCCGCGCTCGTCGCCGAGCGCCTCCAGAACCTTGGCCACGATGGCGCGGGCGTCGAGGCCGGCGCGGGCGAGCATGACGTCCGGCTTGTCATGGTCGAGATAGAGGTCGGGCAGGATCATCGAGCGGAATTTGAACGCCCCGCGCGCGCCGTCCAGCGCGCCATGCTCCGATAGAATCTGGAAGGCCTGCGAGCCGAAGCCGCCGATCGAGCCTTCCTCTATCGTGATGAGGACCTCGTGATTGGCGGCGAGGCGCAGCAGCAGATCGCGGTCGATCGGCTTGGCGAAACGGGCGTCCGCCACCGTCGTCGAAATGCCGCGGCCGGTCAGCTCCTTGGCCGCCGTCAGCGCATCGGCGAGCCGCGTGCCGAGCGAGAGGATCGCCACTTTCGAGCCTTCGCGGATCACGCGGCCGCGGCCGATCTCCAGAACCTCGCCGCGCTGGGGCAGCTCGACGCCGACGCCCTCGCCACGCGGAAAACGGAAGGCGATCGGGCCTTCGTCGAAGGCGGTGGAGGTCGCCACCATATGCACGAGCTCGGCTTCGTCCGAAGGCGACATGATCACCATGCCGGGCAGGCAGGCGAGATAGGCGATGTCGAAAGCGCCGGCGTGCGTGGGGCCGTCGGCGCCGACGAGGCCGGCGCGGTCGATGGCGAAGCGCACCGGCAGATGCTGGATCGCGACGTCATGCACCAGCTGGTCGTAGCCGCGCTGCAGGAAGGTGGAATAGAGCGCGCAAAAGGGCTTATAGCCTTCGCAGGCAAGGCCCGCGGCGAAGGTCACGGCGTGCTGCTCGGCGATCGCCACGTCGAACATGCGGTCCGGGAAGGTCTTCTCGAACAGATCGAGGCCGGTGCCGGCCGGCATGGCCGCCGTGATGGCGACGATCTTGTCGTCGCGCTCGGCCTCGGCCACCAGCGTCTTGGCGAAGACGCTGGTGTAGGAGGGGGCGTTGGCCTTGGGCTTGTCCTGGGCGCCGGTCAGCACGTCGAAACGATTGACGCCGTGATAGCGATCCGCCGCGGCCTCGGCCGGGCCATAGCCCTTGCCCTTTTGTGTCACCACATGGACCAGCACCGGGCCGTCGTCCTTGTCGCGCACATTGGTCAGCACGGGCAGCAGATGCTCGAGATTGTGCCCGTCGATCGGCCCGACATAATAGAAGCCGAGCTCCTCGAACATCGTCCCGCCGCCGGTGATGAAGCTGCGGGAGAATTCCTCCGCCTTGCGCGCTTTCTCATAGAGGAAATGCGGCAGATGGCGGGCGAGCTGCTTGGCCGTCTCGCGCAGCGTGCGGAAGGCTCCGCCGGAGACGAGCCGGGCGAGATAGGCCGACATGGCGCCGGTCGGCGGCGCGATCGACATGTCATTGTCGTTGAGAATGACGATGAGGCGCGAATCGAGCGCGCCGGCGTTGTTCATCGCCTCATAGGCCATGCCCGCCGAAATGGCGCTGTCGCCGATCACCGCGACGACGTGATTGGAGCCGCCCGAGAGGTCGCGCGCCACCGCCATGCCGAGCCCGGCCGAGATGGAGGTGGAGGAATGGCCGGCGCCGAAGGCGTCATATTCGCTCTCGGCGCGCTTGGTGAAGCCTGAGAGTCCCTTGCCCTGGCGCAGCGTGCGGATGCGGTCGCGGCGGCCGGTCAGAATCTTGTGCGGATAGGTCTGATGGCCGACGTCCCAGACGATTTTGTCGTTCGGCGTGTCGAAGACGTAATGCAGCGCCACGGTCAGCTCGACGACGCCGAGCCCGGCGCCCAAATGCCCGCCGGTGACGGAAACCGCGTCGATCGTCTCGCGGCGCAATTCGTCGGCGAGCTGGCGGAGCTGGCCGGGCTGCAGCTTGCGCAGATCCTGCGGTGTTTCAATCCGGTCGAGAAGGGGGGTCTTCGAAATCGTCAAAGCGCCTACTCTGGTCTGGACGGGCCGAAGGACTCGACCGCAGGTGAACTCATATAGCGGGTCCGCCACATCCGGCAAATGCCGGACCTCGGCAGTGTCACTCTGGCACGGGAGCGCGCGCGCGCGCAACCGCGCAGCAGCGCGGTCTCTCTCCCGATCCCCTTGATCCCCAAATATTTATCTATTCTGTGACAAATTTCCCACAGCCGGCCGCGGGGGAAGAGCGGCGGCATCGCTGGCCTCGCTCTTGAAAGGCTCGCCGCAGGTCGATGCGATTCGTCTCGCAATGGCGTCGGACCTGGGCGAAACTGACGAGCGACGAGGGGCGAATCATGGCCGCCGCGCCAATTTGGATCAATAGGACGCCGTTTCTGCGTAGCCTTCCGGGCCCTGCGAGAGCGTCCCAACAGAGCGCGGCTCGCCGCGAAGGCCTCATGACGAACGGGTCGCTGGAGACGGAGGCGCTCGATGTCGAGCGAATGAGCGAATTCGTTCGCGACTGGGCGGATCTCGTGTCGCGCGCCATCGAGCCCAACGGATTTCTGGAGCCCGGTTTCGCGCTTCCGGCGGCGCGACATTTTCCGGCGAAATCGCGCCCGCTCTTCGTCGCGGTCTGGAAGGGCGGAGCGCAGGGCGCGCGCCGGCTGGTCGCGCTGTTTCCCATCGCCGCGCCCGGCTTCTCGCTCGGCGCGGCGACGGCGCGCGGCTGGCTGCACAAGCAGGCCGCGCTGGCGACGCCGCTGCTCGATCGCGAATGCGCGGAGGAGGCGGCCGCCGCTCTTCTCGACTGGTTCGCGGGCGATCATTCGGGCGCGAGCGCCGTGCTCATTCCCATGACGCCGATGAGCGGACCGGTCTTCGCCGCCTTCACCCGCGCCGCGCGCGCCAGCGGGCGCGATTGGCGCGTGCTCGATCGGCATGAGCGCGCGGCGCTGCTCTGCGGCGGCGATCCCGAGGAAATCTGGACGCGCATGAGCTCGCGCAAGGCGCTGAGCGAGATGCGCCGTCGTCGGCGTCGCCTGGAGGAGGCCGGCGAATTGAAGCGCGTCGTCTATTCGACGCCGGCCGACATTCCGCGCGCGACCGAGGATTTTCTCACCCTCGAGGCCAGCGGCTGGAAGGCAGAGCGCGGCGCGCTGCTCGGTCATCCCTCGCTCGCCACTTTCGTGCGCAGCGCGACGCGGCTGCTGGCGCGCGAGGGCAAGATCCGCATCCACAGCCTCGAGCTCGCCGGCAAGCCGATCGCCATGGGCGTCGTCATCGAGAGCGGCGACCATTCCTATTTCTGGAAGATCGCCTATGACGAGAGCCTGCGCGCCCAGGCGCCCGGCGTGCAGCTCGTCTACGCCATCACCGAGACGCAGACGGAGCGCCGGGAAATTTCGCTCACCGATTCCTGCGCCATTCCCGGCCACTATATGATCGAGCGCTGCTGGCCCGATCGTCTCGTCGTCTGCGATCTGATGGTGCAGGCGAAGTCGGACGGCGGCGCGCAATTCGCCGAGGCGCACGCCAAGGAGGTCTGGCGGCGGCGTCTGCGCGAGGCGGCGAAGACGCTCTATCACCGCGTGCTGAGCCGCAAGCGATGAGCGGGCGCCTCCGCTCGTCCGCGCGCGGGCTGGAGGCCGGGACATGATCCGCATCGGCATAGGGGGATGGAGCTTCGCGCCCTGGCGCGGGCTCTTCTATCCGCAAGATCTGCCCGCCGGCGAGGAGCTCGCTTTCGCCAGCCGCCAAGTGACGGCGATCGAGATCAACGCCACATTCTATCGCACGCAATCGCGCGCGAGCTTCGTCAAATGGCGCGAGGCGACGCCCGATGATTTCGTCTTCGCGGTCAAGGCGCATCGCGCCGCCGTCAACGCCCGCGCCCTGTCGGAGACGGGCGAGAAGATCGAGCATTTTCTCGCGAGCGGCGTGACGGAGCTGTCCGCCAAGCTCGGCCCCATCCTCTGGCAGCTGCCGCCCTATCGGCGCTTTCACGCCGAGGAGATCGCAGCCTTTTTGAAGCTCTTGCCGAAAAAGCGCGGCGCGCTTCGCCTGCGCCATGCGCTCGAGGTTCGCCACCCGTCTTTTCTCGACGAGAAATTCATCGCTCTGCTGCGCGCGGAAAATATCGCCGCCGTCTTCGTCGATTCCGCCGACGATCCTGCGATCGCCGACGCCACCGCCGATTTCGTCTATGCGCGGCTGAAGCACACGCGCGACGATCGCGTGATCGGCTATGCGGCGAAAGACATGGATTTATGGGCGCGGCGCGCGCGCGAATGGGAGAAGGGCGGAACGCCCGCCGATCTCCCGCATCTCGCCGCGCCGGCGAAGACGAGCGCGCGCGATGTTTTCGTCTTCATGATCGACGGCGCCAAGCGGCGCGCGCCGGCCGCGGCGCAGGCGCTCATCGCGCGGCTTCTGGCTTGACGTCGACCTTCTCGCAGATCGCCTTCAGCGCCGCCCAATTCTCGGCGTCCAGCAGCGGCGGCCCGCTCTCGCATTTGTCGGCGGCGGCGAGCGCCGCGAGCCGATCGGCCGTCAGCGGATGATCGTGCAGCAGGCCGAAGGCGCCGTTCTCCTTGCCGGCGATGCGCGTCAGCAGATCGCCGAGCGGTTTCGCCGGACGGCCGAGCCGCGCCATCAGCTCGGCGGCGAAGGAGTCGGCCTGCGCCTCCGCCTCGCGCGAATAGGCGGCGCCGATCAACGTCTTGCTGGCGAAGACCAGCGCGCCGGCGCCGGTCACATCGCCGAACAGCAGGCCGATGAGATAGGACGTCCCGCCCGTGGCGATGAGCTTGCGCATGGCGTCGCGATGCCGCAGATGGCCGATCTCATGGGCCACGACGCCGGCGACCTCGTCCGGCGTCTCCGCGCGGCTCAGCAGTTCCGAGAACACATAGATCTTGCCGCCGGGCAGAGCGAGCGCATTGGGAACCGAAGATCGCAGAATCTCTATGCGCGCCGGCTGCTCGAGCGCGGCGCGCGATTGCAGCCGCTCCGACAATTGCGCCAGCGCGCCGGCGCCATTCTCGGCGTGGCAAGGCTCGGCGGAGAAGATCGCGCGCAATTGCGCCTCGGCCGCCTCGCCGAGCCGCCGCTCGAAGGCGGGCGGAACCAGCGGCGCGATGCGGTCGGCGGCGAAGGGAATGCCGAACCAGACGAGGCCGACGACGCTCGCCGTCGCGGCCAGCGACCAATAGAGGAGCGCGCGATTTGCGCCGGGCCGCGTCTTGCCGCCGAGAAAGCGGCAACGGGCGATGATCTCATTGTGGAGGCGCGGATCGTGCAATTCGAGCCGCGCCAGCTCGCCCGCCGCCGCCGTCTCGCGCCGCAGCGCGAAGCCCGGCGCCTCGATGCGGCGAATATCGTCATAGGGCCAGGATGCGAGCGTCGCGCCATTCTGGACGATCTCCAGCATGGCGCCGAAGCGCAGCTCGACACGTCGCTTGCGGCTGCTCCAGCCGTCGAAAAATATCACGCCGTCGTCGTTTAGGGCGCCCGGCTGCGGCTCCGCGCTCATGTCAGAAGCCGACGACGTCGAGACTATCGGCGAAACCCTCGCCGATGGCGCTCGGCGCGACGCTCGCCCGCGTCGCGACATCTTCCGCTTCCGCGAGTCCGTGGACGACGACCGAGCTCGCGACGAGCTTCCAGACGCGCTGCATGAGGAAAATGCGCGAAGCCACGCCGGTCGCGAGAAATGTCGCGACATAGATGCCGATCCACGCGGTCATTGTCCCCATGGGAATATGCGGCGTCGCTCCCGGGGCGCCGCCGCCCTGGAAGCCGGTGACGCCGCCCGCCACGACCGCGAGAATGATTGCGACGAGCGTCAGACCGACGACGCTGGCGAACAGCGCGTAGTAATTGGTCAGCAGCCTGGTCGTCTCGAGCTTGCTCTCGAGGCGAATTCCGCCGAGGCGCAGCCCGCCGAGCCACCAGCGCCATTGCGCGCCTTTGAAGGCGGCGTAGAGCGAAGGATACAGCAGAAAAGCGACGATGACGCCGAGGGTGACGAGCAGCCCCGTCGCATTGGCGTCGTTCACCATTGTGCGGCCGCTCCCATCGCCCGCTGGCGCGCCGGCGTGCTGGGACGAGCGGGCGAGGAGGTAGAGGAGAATCGGATAGGCTAGCGAGAGCGCCCATATCCACCATCCGCGCTTGAAGAAATCGCCGCCGCGGCCGACGAAGTCGCCCTCCAGCGCGCCATAATAAGTGTTGCGCATCTTGTAGCGCTCGAGCGCCGCCTCGGCCCAGGGCAGAGCGAGGCCGAGCGTCACGGCGATCAGCGCGCCCCAGCCCAGGGCGCGCAGCATATAGCCGAGGCCGGAGCCGCTCATGCCGAAGCGCAGTCCGCGCCAGCTCGAGCGGTTGAGCCGATAGCGCCGCGCGCGATAAATGGCGAATTGGCCGAAGGCGGCGAAGAACAGGCCGAGCGGCAGAGAGGCGAAGGCTTTGGCTCGCTCGGCCTCGAGGCCGACGACGAGATAGGCGATATAGGCGGGCGCGAGAATGACCAGCGCGAAGAAGAAGCCGAACAAAAGCTCGCGCGCCGTGCCGACATATTCGAGCGCGTCGCCGCCGATGACCGTGCTCGACCAGAGATAGCGGCGCATATGGGTGGCGAGCCAGAAGCGATAGAAGCCGGCCGTCACCAGCTCCAGCAGCGCGCCGCGCGTGACCAGCCGACGAAATTCGCCATTGTCGCCGGTGAAGAGAATGGGCGTGGGCTTGTCGGCGGCGGAGACTTCCGCCGCGAGGAGAACGTCGCTCATGCGAACCGCCTTTCGCAATTGTTTCGTGCTGCAACCATACTACAGTACAAGTCGGAACCGACGGCGGCAAGCTTCGATCGCGGCGAATGCGCGTTATATCTGCATGTTTCGAGAGAAAGGAGCGGCCGATGGCGGAGCATTGGTTCATTTCCGGCGCCAATAGGGGCATTGGCCATGGGCTCGCGAGCTTGCTCGCCGCTCGTGGCGACGATGTCGGCGCCTCCGTGCGCAGCGAGGAGGCGCGGGAGCGGCTGCAGCATGACGTGGCGCGCCATCGCGCGCGCTTCTCCATCTTTGTCTTCGATCAGCGCGACGAGGCGGGGATTCGCGCCGCAGCGCGCGAACTGACGGGGCCGCTCGATGTGCTCGTCTGCAACGCCGGCGCCTATGGTCCGCAGACGCAATCGACATTGGACATGGATTTTCCCGGCGCGCTCGATCTCTTCGACATCAACACGCTGGGGCCCTTGCGGCTGGTCCAGGCCTTTCTGCCGCTGATGCTGCGCGCGGACAATCCGCGCATCGCGCTGATGTCGAGCGGCCTCGGCTCCATGGCGACGGAGGGCTCGACCAATATCGCCTATCGCGCCGCCAAAGCGGCGCTGAACAAGATCGCCCAGGGTCTCGCCCATGATCTGAAGCGCGAGAAGGTCACGGTCGTCGCGCTCAATCCCGGCTGGGTGCGCACCGATATGGGCGGCGAGAACGCCGATCTCTCGGTGGAGGAGAGCGCCGTCGGCCTCATAGAGACGATCGACGCGCTGACTCTGGCGGATTCCGGCCGTTTCCTCGATTATCGCGGCCGCGACGTTCCTTGGTGAGCGGCCTTCGATGAAGGCTCAGCGCAACGGCTGCGCGACGACATCGGCGCCGGCGGCCGCGGTGTCGCTCATATGCTCGCCGAGGCGCTGCAGCTGATCGCCGAGATTTTCGCGCGTGCGCGGATCGATCACGGCGAAAGGCGTCGAGACGGCGACGCTCGCCGCCGTCCCCATTGTCGAGGCCGCGCCGGTCGCCACCTGGCCCAGGCGCTCGCCCACTCCGGCGCGATTATCGGCCAGCGCCTGCCCTTCTGCGAGACGCGCGCCGATCGAGCGCACGATCTCCGGCGATTGCGCGAAAGTGCCATGGCCGAGCGGATCGGAGGATTTCACCGTGGTGAGATCGACGACCTTGAAACGACGCTGCTCCAGAGTGTCCTTGAACGGCTCGCGCTGCGGATCGATCGCGCCGAGCCGGACCTTGTCGCCCCACACCCGGCGGGAGGCGGCGAGCGCCTCGTCCTCGCGCGAGACGAAGAGGGTGAAGATGGCGCGACGCTCGTCGATCTCGGCGATCTGCCGCGAGAAGACGTCGTAATCGACATCGGGCGCGGCCAGCATCACATTCTTGATCTTGGAGGGGAGGCCGCGGTCGCGGATCGCCATTTGGCGCAAGGCTTCCAGCGTCACCCAATTGCCCATGGAATGCGCGAGGATCGAGATTTCGCCGACGGACGGGTCTTTGGCGAGCATATGCAGCACATGCTCCAGCGCGTCGCGGGAATAGCTCGCGCTCTCATGGTCGTAGCCGTAATCGAGCAGCTTGCCGCGCGAGGGCCAGGTGAACAGCACCGGCAGCGCGCTCGTCCCCGAATCATGGACGATCTGCGCGAAGCGAAACACCGCTTCGGCGAAGAGCGTGTTGAAGCCGTGGACGAAGACCAGCGCCTGACGCTTCGGCGCCTTCGCGATGCGCGCGTCGAAGCGGCGCGCCGCCTCCTGCTGGTCGACCGCGTCGGCGCGCAGCGTGACGAATTCGCGGCTCGGATCGCCGGGCAGAGTTTCGGGCCATTGCACCTCGCCGATCTGGCGCGCGCCGTCCGGCGGAATGGAGACGGCGATATCGGCGAAGGCGAGGCCCTTTCCGCGCTCGCCGGTGAAGAGATCGCCGGGCTCGGCGCCGCGATCGCTGCGCGTCGTGGCGACCAGCAATTCGACGCGATCGGTTCCGGCCGTCTGCGGCTGCGGGGTCAGCACGCCATGTGGACGTCCGCCGCAGCCGCTCGCCGCCAAGGCGAGGCAGAGAATGAGAGACGGACGAGAAAATCGTTTCGACGATCGGCGCATTCGGCAAAGCTCCCGATCCTCCGAATAAACCGTGGGGCGAGGGGAGTCACGCGCTTACCGTTTGCTCCTAGGTGGCTGCGCTGAAAATCCCGGCGCCGATTGCCGATAATCGAGGCGGAGACGACGCGCCGTCGAAAGGGGTTGGTAACCGTTGTGTAGCGAAAATACGCAACTTTTCAAACTAATAGCGAAGTGTGTGATCCATGGCGGACAATTTGGCCGGGAAATTTCCGTGCGCGTTTCTCCTCGCGGCGACCTTCGCCGCGAGCTGCGCGCCGCTCGTCCTCGGCTGGGCGAGCGGCGATCCGCGTCTCGCCTTCGTCGCGGCGGGGCTCGCCGCGCTCGCGGCGGCGGTGGCGATCGAGCGACGCTTCGCCGCGCAGATAGCGGTGCTGGAAAGAATCGCCGCGGGCGATCGTTACGCCTGCCTTCCGCGCAAGAATGGCGCTCTGTCGGGGCGGCTCTGGCGCATCGGCGAAGAGATTCGGCGTATGCTGGCCGCCGTCGACGCTTTCGCCGTCGCCGAGCGCAGCCGCGAGGCGGAGCAGTCGATCCGCGAAGCCGGCCGCGCCGTCTTCATGGCGCGGCTGCGCGAATCCGCGGCGGAGACGGAGAGCATTCTCGACGCCGCCGGCGCGAAGACGCGGGCGGCGGTCGACGATTGCGCCTTCTGCACCGACGATATGCTCCGCCGGCTCTCCGAGGCGACGGGCGCCGCCGCCACGGCCGCGCAGAATGTCGACGGCCTGGCGCTGGCGGCGCGCGACGCCATCGTCGAGCTGGTCGGCCGCTCCTCCGGCCAGGTGGCGGCGGCGCGCGCGGCGGCCGATCGCAGCGCCGCCGATCTCGCCCGCGCGGAGGAGATCGTGCGCGGTCTCGCTGCGGCCGCCGGGCGCATCGACGCGGTGAGCAAGCTCATCCAGTCCATCGCCGGCCAGACCTCTCTGCTCGCGCTCAACGCCACGATAGAGGCGGCGCGGGCCGGCGAGAGCGGACGCGGCTTCGCCGTGGTGGCGAGCGAGGTGAAGACGCTCGCCAATCAGACCTCGCGCGCCGCCGCGGACATCGAGGCGCAGATCGACTCCATCCGTTTCGCGGTGGAGGGAACCGTCGGCGCCATCGCCGACGTCTCGGCCAGCGTCGATGCGGTCGCCTGCGTCAATCGCGATCTCGCCGACACGCTGAACCGGGAAGCGGCCGAGCTCGACGGCCTGGGGGCGCGCGCCGCGCTCGTCGCCCGCGGCGTCGGCGAGGCGCTGCCGGACGTCGGCGATGTGGTCGCGCAGGCGGAAGCGGCCGGCCGCGCGGCGCTCGCCACGGCGCAGACGCTGCTCGGCGGCTCGCAGAGCCTCGTCGGCGCCGTCGAGCGCTATTTCCTCGATCTCGACAATGGCGCGATCCGCATCGGCATATTGCATTCGCTCTCCGGCACGATGACCAGCAGCGAGCGTCCCTTGCAGGAGCTGCTGACCATGCTCATCGCGCGCTGCAACGAGCAGGGGGGCCTCCTCGGGCGCCCGCTGGAGGCGGTGATCATGGACCCGCGCTCCGATCCCGCCCTCTACGCCGCGCAGGCGCGGATTTTGTTGGAGGAGCGCGGCGTCGCGGCCATTTTCGGCTGCTGGACGTCCGCCTCGCGCAAGGCGGCGCTTCCGGTGATCGAAAAAGCCAATGGGCTGCTCTTCTATCCTAGCCAATATGAGGGCGAGGAGCGGTCTCCCAATATCGTCTACACGGGCGGCACGCCGAGCCAGACGGCGATTCCGGCCGTCGATTTTCTGAAAGGTCTCGGCGCGCGGCGCTTTTTGCTCATCGGCAATGACGATGTCTATCCGCGCGTCACCAACGCCATTTTGCGCGCCTATCTCGCCGCGCAGGGGATCGGCGGCGACGATGTCGTCGAAATCTATGCGCCGCCCGCCCTCGAGGATTGGAGCGCCGTCGCCAGAGAAATTCGCCGCTTCGCCGCGCGTCCCGGCGCGGCCATCGTCTCGACCGTGAGCGGCGACGCCAATCTGCGCTTCTTCCGCGCCCTCGGGGCCCTCGCCGCGCCGACCCTGTCATTGTCGATCGGCGAGGCCGAGCTGCCGGCGCTCGCCCATTGCGCGATCGACGGGCTCTATGTCGCCTGGAACTATCTGCACGCCATCGATTGCGCCGAGAATCGCGGCTTCGTGGCGCAATGGCGCCGCTACAAAAATGCGCCCGACGCCATGACCAATGACGCCATGGAGGCGAGCTATCTCGGCTTCGAGCTGTGGCGCGCGGCGGTGGTCGCGGCAGGCTCCGTCGATGTCGCGGCGGTGCGTCGCGCGCTGCCGCTGCAAAAGCTGCGCGCGCCGAGCGGCTTCTCCCTGCCGCTGGACGCCGAGACGCAGCATTTGCACAAGCCGGCCTTCATCGGCCGCGTCGCCCGCGGGCGCATAACGCCGGTCTTCGTCGGCGAAGGCTTGATCGCCCCGCAGCCCTGGAGCCCGTGGCTCACCAAGAACCACGCCAGAGCGACGCGCGCCGCCTGAGGACCGCAAAAACGAAACGAGCCCGAAAGCGCGCGGTTTGAAGGGCGAGGCCCCGGACCGCGAGCCTTCGGGCTCGCTCGGAAAGACACCCTGATGAAATCAGGGCGTGGCGGCCGTCTTCAGCTTGGAGAGGGCGCGGATTTTCACACGCACGCTCGCCGGCTTGGCGGCGGCCTTGACCATCTCGCCCGTGGCGGGATTGCGCACCAGAGTGCCGGCCTTACGCGCCGGAACCTTGCGCAGAGACACTTTCAGCAGGCCGGGCAGGGTGAACTCGCCGACGCCGCGCGGATGCACGGAGCCGAGGAACACCTCCTCGAGTGTGGCGTAGACCGCAGCGGCGGTCTTGCGCGGAAGCTCGTTCTGCTCGGCGAGCAGATTGATCAGGGCCGACTTGGTCAAGCTCTCCTTCACCGGACGAATCGCGGCGGCTTCGGGTTTCTTGGCCTTCTTGACCGCCGCAGGCTTCTCGCTCTTCGCCTTGGCCATCGCAAATCTCCCTCGAATTCTCATGAAAAGACGCGTCATATCGAACGCGCCATGTGAGGATTCGTTTGCTAACGCTTCGAGACGTGATTCGCAATCGGCGCGATGCTCGATTTTTGCAATGCCGGCTGCGCAAAATCACTCGTCGAACACGCCTTCCAGCGCATAATGCGTCACCGTCTTGCGATTGGCGATGAGCTCGTCGATCGTCGGCTCGCCCTTCAAAGCGCGGGAAATCGCCAGCTTCGTCGCCTCGTAATTGGTGCGATAGAGGTCGCGCCGATCGAGATTGGGATCGGTCGCGCAACGCGGATCGAGCCAGACCATGATGATCATGACGAGATCATTCACCTGATCTTTCGGAATGATTCCTTCGGAAACCGCATCGACGATGGCGTCGCCGGTCGCCGCCTGCACGACGCCGCCGAGCAGCTCGACGTAATCATTGGAGCGCACCGTCATCTTGGTCGTCATCATGGTGGCGGGGCGCACCTGCTGATTGAGATCGCGAATGACGAACATGCGCGGATGGCCCGCGACCTGTCCCGTCATGGAGGCGAAAGCCGTCCCCACCGGGCCCTTCACGCTGCCGATCAGCACTTCCGGCATGGCGTCGGTATATTGCCCGTCCGCCGCCAGAACCGTCGCTTCGCCCGTCGCCAGCCAGATATCGGTCATCGTCGTTTTCCTTTTCATTCGTCGGAGGCGGTCGAATAGCACCGGCCGTCCGCTGCAGGAAGAGGCGCGCCACGCGGGAGGGACAGCCGTTGAATGCGCCGATAATTCTACCTTTTAAATATGATTTAGCCGAGCTAGAGTGCGGTCCTGTTTCAAAAGAGGCCGCCAATGAAGACATTCGCCCCGATACTTCTCCTCGTCGGCGTCTCGGCCGGCGCTTGCGCCGGTCTCGCCTTCGCGCAATCGGAGCCGGCGCGCCGGATCGGCGCCGCCGCCTTCGGCGATTGGCGTCTGGACGCGCCCGGAAGCTGGCGCAAGATCTCGCCCGCGGATCTGCCGGCCCCGCTCGCCAGCGCGCCTGTCGCCTCACGTTCGCAAGTGGTCGCGCGTCCCGACGGCGCAGCGCCGCGGACGCTTCCCGGCTTTTCGGCGGAGGTTTTCGCCTCCGGCCTCGAAGGGCCGCGCGTCATTCGCCACGCGCCCAATGGCGATATTTTCGTCAGCGAGAGCATCGGCGGCCGCATCCGCGTCTTCCATTCGCAGGAGGGGAGGATCGCGCCGGCCTCGTCCCATATCTTCGCCTCTGAACTCGAGCGGCCATATGGGATAGCTTTTTATCCTCCGGGGCCGGAGCCGCGTTTCGTCTATGTCGGCACGCCGACGGCGGTGCTGCGTTTTCCCTATCGAAACGGCGATTTGAAAGCCTCCGGCCCTGCCGAGACGATCGCCGCGCTGCCTTGGGACGGCGGCCATTGGACGCGCGATCTCGTCTTTTCGCGCGACGGCGCGACGCTCTATGTCGCCATAGGCTCCAAGACCAATGTCGCCGAAGGCCATCCGCGCCCTTCCGCGCAGGAAATCGCGCAGCTCGAGAAGGCGCATGGCGTCGGCGCGGGAGCAGGCGCGGAATTCGAGCGCGCCACCGTGATCGCCATAGACCCGGACGGAAAGAGCCGCCGCAATGTCGCCAATGGGCTGCGCAATTGCTCCGGCCTGCAATTGCAGCCGGAGACCGACGCGCTCTGGTGCGTGGTGAACGAGCGCGACATGCTCGGCGACGATCTGCCGCCCGATTACGCCACGCGCGTGAAGGAGGGCGGTTTCTATGGCTGGCCCTGGCATTACATCGGCGCGCATGAGGACCCTCGCCACGCCGGCGAGCGGCCCGACCTCGCGAGCAAGATCACTGTTCCCGATGTGCTGTTCCAGCCGCATTCGGCGCCGCTGGGCATCGCCTTCTACGACGGCGGCCAGTTCCCGGCGGAATATAAGGGCGACGCTTTCGTCGCTCTGCACGGCTCGTGGAACCGCGCCGAGCGCACCGGCTACAAGATCGTGCGCCTTTCTTTCAAGGACGGCGTCCCGACCGGCGAGTATCAGGATTTTCTCACCGGCTTCGTCGTCGACGACACGAGGGTCTGGGGCCGCCCCGTCGATGTCGCCGTGGCGCGCGACGGCTCGCTGCTGGTGAGCGAGGACGGCAATGGGACGATCTGGCGCGTCTCCTACAGCGGCGCCGAGCGGGCGCAGAGCTCGGGGCTGACGCCGGGCAAGTGAAGGGCAAGTGAAAGGCGAGTGAAGGGCGACGAGGCGAGCGTATGGCCGCGCGGCTGGACGCGGCGGGCGCCTTTGGCCTATTTCTTGGGAAAAATGCCGGGATACGATGACGTCCTCCCGGCGCTCCCGGAAACGCCGAGGCTAGCGCTATGTCCCTCCCACTCGCCACGCCGGGCCGCAAGCTCGGCTCGATCGCCCTTTGGACCGGAATCGTCGCCATCGGCGTCTTCTCGCTCTTCACTCTGGCGGTGGCGCGGGGCGAGACCGTCAACGCAATGTGGCTGGCAGCGGCGGCGATCTGCGTCTATCTCACCGCCTATCGCTTCTATTCGCTGTTCATCGCGGAACGCGCGCTCGGCCTCGATCCGCAGCGCAAGACGCCGGCGCATCGCCGCAATGACGGGCTCGATTATGTGCCGACCGACAAATATGTGCTGTTCGGCCATCATTTCGCGGCCATAGCCGGGGCGGGGCCGCTGGTCGGCCCGGTGCTGGCGGCGCAAATGGGCTATTTGCCCGGCACGCTCTGGCTGCTCACCGGCGTCATTTTCGCTGGCGCGGTGCAGGATTTCGTCGTGCTGTTCATCTCGACGCGGCGCGATGGGCGCTCGCTCGGCGATCTCATCAAGACGGAGCTCGGGCCGGCCGCCGGAATCGTCGCAATGGTGGGCATTCTCACCATAATGCTCATATTGCTCGCCGTTCTGGCGCTCATCGTGGTCAAGGCGCTGGCCGACAGCCCCTGGGGCTTCTTCACCGTCTTCGCCACTTTGCCCATCGCCGTGCTGATGGGCGTCTACGGCCGCTATATTCGCCCCGGCCGCATTTTCGAAATGTCGGCGATCGGCTTCGTTCTGCTGATCGGCTCCATAGCGCTCGGCCGCACGGTCGCCGAGACGCCGGCGCTCGCCGCGCTCTTCACCTTCAAGGGCGAGGCGCTCGCCTTCATGCTGATCGGCTATGGCTTCGTCGCCTCCGTTCTGCCGGTGTGGCTCTTGCTCGCGCCGCGCGACTATCTCTCCACCTTTCTGAAGATCGGCACCATCGCCTCTCTCGCGCTGGGGATTTTCTACGTCATGCCGGAGCTGAAAATGCCGGCGGTCAGCCGCTTCATCGACGGAACCGGCCCGGTCTTCGCCGGCAGCGTCTTTCCCTTCCTCTTCATCACTTTGGCCTGCGGCGCCATCTCGGGCTTTCACGCGCTCGTCTCTTCCGGCACCACGCCCAAGATGATCGGCGACGAGGCGCAAATCCGCTTCATCGGCTATGGCGCGATGCTGATGGAGTCTTTCGTGGCCATAATGGCGCTGGTCGCCGCCAGCGTGCTCGATCCGGGCGTCTATTTCGCCATGAACAGCGCGCCCGCCGTCATCGGCTCCACGGTCGACGCCGCAGCGCAGACCATTTCGTCCTGGGGCTTCGTCATCACGCCGGAGGCGTTGAGCCAGGCGGCGGCCGAGGTCGGCGAGAAGACGGTGCTCTCGCGCGCGGGCGGCGCGCCGACGCTCGCCGTCGGCATGGCGAAAATATTGTCGGGGGCGATCGGCGGCGCGTCCATGACAGCCTTCTGGTATCATTTCGCCATTCTGTTCGAGGCGCTGTTCATCCTCACCACTGTGGACGCCGGCACGCGCGTCGCGCGCTTCATGATTCAGGATCTCGTCGGAACCTTCTGGCCGCGCTTCAAGCATACGCGCGCCTGGATTCCCAATTTCGGCGCCACGGGACTCGCCGTCGCCGGCTGGGGCTGGTTCCTCTATCAGGGCGTGGTCGATCCTCTGGGCGGCATCAACACGCTCTGGCCCATGTTCGGCATCGCCAATCAAATGCTGGCGGCCATAGCGCTCACCCTCTGCACCGTGGTGCTGTTCCGCATGAAGCGGGAGCGCTACGCCGTCATCGTCGCGGCGCCTGCGGCCTGGCTCTATATCTGCACGCTGACGGCGGGCGCCGAGAAAATCTTCCATCCCGATCCCAAGATCGGCTTCCTCGCCCATGCCGCACGCTATTCCGCCGCCGCGGCGGAGGGCAGGCTGCTCGCGCCGGCCAAGACCGCCGCCGAGATGAGCCGCATCGTCTTCAACGATTATGTGAACACGACGCTCTGCGCCGTCTTCATCGCGCTGGTCCTGTCCATGCTGTTCTTCGGCCTGCGGGCGATCGGCGAGGCGCGGCGCGCGACCAGCGTCACCACCAGGGAGACGAGCGATGAGCTGCACGATCTGCGGATTGCCCGCGCTTGATCTTTCCAAGCTCGGGCAAAAGCTGCGCAATGGCGCGCGGCTGATGATCGGGCAGGGGGATTACGAGGCCTATGCCGCGCATCGGCGCGAGAACCATCCCGACGAGCCGGCGATGACGCGCGAGGAGTTTTTCCTCGAACGTCAGGCGAGCCGTTTCGGCGAGGGCGGACGGCGCGCGCTACGCTGCTGCTGAGCGGCGGAACTGACCGCGCAGCGCCTGAAAGGCCAGCAGCGCGGCCGCCTCGGCGGTGTTCAGCGAATAGGTCATGTAGAGGAAGCCGAGGAAGGTCGGCCGCGTCTCGCGGATTTTCCGGACGAGCGACGTCGGCTCGAAGGGCGCGCGGGCCGCGAGCTCGCGCAATATATTTTCCGCGGCAAGGCGATAGCGGTCGCGCTCGGCGAGGGGAGCTTCGTCCCAAGGCTCCGATCGGGAGCCGAGACTGACGAACAGCGACTGTGCGAGGTTTTCGACCACGTCGATCATGTGAATTCTCTTATGAAGATTTTGAAATCGAGAACGCCTGTCGACGAATGAGACGCCGGATCGCCGCTCTGTCTTCGCGGCGGAACTGGACGGCGTCGCCGCTCGGCCGGAGGGCGGAACGCCCTCTTCTCACCTTCGCCCGATCGCCGTCTTTTACGCTTCGTTAAGCTATCGACGCGCCCCGTCTGCGTGTAGATCGATAATCTACGCAACCACATCGTCCGCGCCCGTCGAGCGATCGGCGGCGCTGCGCGCGAGCCGTCGCCTTCCGCCGTCTCGCCCTTCACCTTTTCGCGACGCTGATCTAATCTCGCCGCCATGTCCGCTGACGCCGATCTCTCCACGCAGACGGGCCTCGCCGCGCTCGTCGATTGGTATGTGACGATCGGCGTCGACATAGCGATCGACGAGGCGCCGCACGACCGTTTCGCCGAGAGCGCCGCGCCGCCGCCGGGCCGCGCCGCCGCCGCGCCTCCGCCCGTCGCCGCGCCCGCGCGTCGCGCCGAGCCGCCGGCGCGGGAGACCCGCTCGCCGCGCCCAGCCGCTCCGGTCTTCACCGAGGAGGCCGCGCGCGCCGCGCGCGAGGCCGCGAGCGAAGCACGAACGATCGACGAATTGCAGGAGCGGCTCGCGGGTTTCGACGGCTGCGCGTTGAAGGCGACCGCCGGGCATTTTCTCTTCTCGGCGGGGACGCGCGGCGCGGCTCTGATGGTTCTGGACTTCGCGCCCGGCGAGGAGGAGGAGCGCGGCGGCGAGGCTTTCGTCGGGCCGGAGGCGCGGCTGCTCGACAATATGCTGCGCGCGATTGGCCGCGACCGCTCCGGCGCCTATCTAGCCTATGCGACGCCCTGGCGCCCGCCCGGCGCGCGCGAACTCAACCCTGCGGAAGTCGCGGCGCTCAATCCCTTCCTGCGCCGCCATGTGCAGCTGGCCGCGCCGCGCGCGCTTCTCATTCTCGGCGATTTCGCCGCCCGCGCCGCGCTCGGCTCGCCGGATGTCGCGCGATATCGCAACGGCTGGTTCGATTATGATCACGGCGGCGGAACGACGCGCGCGCTGCTCGCCCCGCCGCTCGCCAGCCTGCTGCGAACGCCCGTATTGAAGCGCCGCGCCTGGCGCAATCTGCGCGCGGCGGCGGCGGCGCTCGGCTGATCACTCCGCCGCTTCGCCCTCGGTGCCGCCGAAGCGACGGGCGACATAATCCTCGACGATGCGGGTGAATTCCTCGGCTATGCCCTCGCCGCGCAAGGTCATCGCCTTCTTGCCGTCGATGAAGACCGGGGCGGTCGGCGCCTCGCCCGTGCCGGGAAGCGAAATGCCGATATCGGCGTGCTTGGACTCGCCCGGCCCGTTGACGATGCAGCCCATCACCGCGACATTCAGCGTCTCGACGCCCGGATAATCCTGCCGCCACACCGGCATACGCTCGCGAATATGGGATTGAATGTCGCGCGCCAGCTCCTGGAAGACGGTGGAGGTGGTGCGGCCGCAGCCGGGGCAGGCGGCGACCAGCGGCACGAAGGTGCGAAAGCCCATCGTCTGCAAAATCTCCTGCGCGACGCGCACCTCATTGGCGCGATCGCCGCCGGGCTCTGGCGTCAGCGACACGCGGATCGTGTCGCCTATGCCGTCCTGCAGCAGCACGCCCAGCGCCGCCGCCGAGGCGACGACGCCCTTGGAGCCCATGCCGGCCTCCGTGAGGCCGAGATGCAGCGCATAATCACTGCGCAGCGCCAACATGCGATAGACGGCGATGAGGTCCTGCACGGCGGAGACCTTGGCCGAGATGACGATGCGGTCGCGCGAGAGGCCGATCTCCTCGGCGCGCTCGGCCGAGATCAGCGCCGAGCGGGCCAGCGCCTCGCGCGTCACCGCGCGCGTGTCCAGCGGCGCTGTGGAATTGGCGTTGATGTCCATCAGATGCGTCAGCAGCTCCTGGTCGAGCGAGCCCCAATTGGCGCCGATGCGCACCGCCTTGCCATGCTTTATGGCGAGCTCGACGATCGCGCCGAACTGGCGGTCTTTCTTCTCCTTGAAGCCGACATTGCCGGGATTGATGCGATATTTTTCGAGCGCCTCGCCGCAGGCCGGATGATCGGCGAGCAGCTTGTGGCCGATGTAGTGAAAATCGCCGATCAGCGGGACGTCGATATTCTTCTGCGCGAGACGATCGCGAATATGCGGCACGGCGGCGGCGGCTTCGTCGCGATCGACGGTGATGCGCACCAGCTCCGAGCCGGCGCGGACCAGCGATTCGATCTGCGCGACGGTGGAGTCGACATCGGCCGTGTCGGTATTGGTCATGGACTGGACGACGATGGGGGCGCCGCCGCCGATCGTCACCGCGCGCGGCCCCCGGCCGATCGTCACCGCCGCCGTCCTATGGCGCGGCGCCGGCTCGGCGGAGATGGGGTCGGGAAGGCGGGTCTCGATTTCGTCGGTCATCGTCGGTCTTGTCCCCTCGATGGGATTTGGGCTCTTGGTGGGCCGGAACGCGTCTCGCGTCAAGCCGGCGGCAAAGCGATCTGTCGGCAACCGATTCTTCGTGTGAGCGGGAGCTTCCACCTCCTCCTGGAGGGGGGAGGTCGAGCGCCGCAGGCGCTCGGGAGGGGGGTGACGCGCCGAGTCTCGCGAGCTTCACCCCACCCCGTCCGGCTTCGCCGGCCGACCCTCCCCCTGAAGGGGAGGGTGGAGCGTCTCGGCCGGTGGCAGCAGCCCCATGCGCTTGGCGAGGATGCGGTCCACCAGCCGCGCCGGCAGCAGGCGCGGCAGCAGCCAATCCAATAGATAGTTCGGCACGACGCGAATGCGCGCCGGGGGCCACTTCTCGGTCAGCGCGCGCAGCACGGCGGCGGCGACCCGCTCCGGCGGCGGGGCGAGCCGGCCCTTCTCCACCGCCCATTTCTGCAGCCTGCGGGCGGAGGGGCCGTAGACGGTGGAATCATAGCGGCCGAAATCGGCGTTCTCGGCCTTGTCCCATATTGGCGTGGCGATCACGCCCGGCTCTATGACCACCACATCGACGCCGAAAATCATCAGCTCGCGCCGCAGCGCGTCGGAGGCGCCTTCGAGCGCATGTTTGGAAGCGGCGTAGGCGCCGAGAAAGGGCGAGGCGAGGCTGCCCGCCACAGAGCTCATATTCACGATGCGGCCAGGCGGCTCGTTGCGCTTTGCCGGGCTCGCACCGAGCAGAGGCGCGAAAGCCTGGGTGACGGCGATCTGGCCGATGACATTGATCTCGATCTGAAGGCGGACCTCCTCGATCGGCTGATAGAGCAGCGGCGCCGGAAACGCCGCGCCGGCATTGTTGACGAGGCCGGTGAGGCGCGCGCCGTCGAGGCGCCGCTCGGTCTCCCGCGCGGCCTCGGCGACGGCGGCGGCGTCGGTCAGATCGAAGAGGAGCGGAGTGAAGCTCGCCGCGCCGAAGCGCGCTTGCAACCGCGCGCTGTCGGCCGGCGTGCGGACGCTGCCGAAAACGTGGTAGCCTCGTGTCGTCAGCGCCTCCACCAGCGCATAGCCTATTCCGGTCGAGACGCCGGTGACGACGACGAATTTTTTCTCGCTCACGCGCCTACTCCCGCCAGCGCGCGCAAGGTCGCAATAGTTGAGGAATCTGCGCGGCCGTCGACGAGGGCGGGGCGGAAATGCCGCTGAAAGGCGGCGACTGCGCCGGCGCAGGCTTGATCGTAATCGCCGGTGACGTCGATCTTATAGCCGTAATCGGCGAGCGCCTGCTGCAATCGCCTCACCTCGTCGCCGCGCGCGCCGGTCTCCAGCGTCGCGCCGCCTGTGATGGCGGCGGGCTCCACATAATGGCCGACGCCGAGCTCCGCGAGCGCCTTCCAGGGGAAGAACTCGCCGGGATCGATCTTGCGGCCGATGGCGATGTCCGAATGGGCGAGCACGCGCCGCGGCGCTATGCCCTGCCGCGCGCAAATATCGCGGCAGAGCGCCGCTGTCGCCTCGATCTGGCGGTCCGGGAAGGGGCGCGGATCGTCATGGCCGGGATGGACGATCTCTATGCCGATGGAGGCGGAATTCAGATCGGTCTCGCCGGCCCAGAAGCTGCGGCCGGCGTGCCAGGCGCGGCGCGCCTCCGGCACGAGCTGGAGGATGGTCCCGTCCTCATCGATGAAATAATGCGATGAGACCTGCCCCTCGGAGCTGGTGAGCAGCGCCAGCGCC
The DNA here is from genome assembly GCF_011378635.1 of Methylosinus sp. RM1. Lineage (NCBI taxonomy): Bacteria > Pseudomonadati > Pseudomonadota > Alphaproteobacteria > Hyphomicrobiales > Methylocystaceae > Methylosinus > Methylosinus sp. RM1. Next base: position 156,884 of record NZ_WOVC01000005.1, on the reverse strand, counting down.
GAGGCCGCCGTCGGCATCCCCGTATAATGCAGGATCAGCGCGGAGACGGGCGTCAGCCGCTCATTGTGATTGGGCGAGGGACGGAAATCGGCGGCGTGCGGCGTGTCGGGTGCGGGCATTTCGATTCCGATGAGGCCTATGGCCTTCTATACCCCCGACCTGCCGCTCGCGGCCAGCGCCCTCATGCGCGGGACTGCTTCGTCTCGCGCCGCTCACGCCGCTAGAGCGGCGAGCACGCGCGCCCAGGAGCGAGAGCCTTTCTTGAACGAGCTATAGGCGTATTTTTCGTTGGGCGAATGAATGCGGTCGTCCTCGAGCGCGAAGCCGATCATCAGCGTGTCCATGCCGAGATCGCGCTTGAAGGCGCCGACGATCGGAATGGAGCCGCCGCAGCCGACCAGCGCCGCCTCCTTCTCCCACTCGTCTTGCAAGGCCCGCCGCGCGCGCGTGAGCGCCTCTGAGCCGAAGGGCAGCTGCAGAGCGCGCGAGGCGCCATGGGGAACGAATTTTGCGCGCACGTCCACGGGTAGGTGATCGCGCACGAAGGCTCGGAACGACTCCAACACTTTCTCCGGGTCCTGCGTCCCGACGAGGCGGAAGGAGATTTTGGCGCTCGCTTGCGCCGGCAGCACGGTCTTGGCGCCCGGCCCGGTATAGCCGCCGATGATTCCGTTCACGTCGCAAGTCGGGCGCGACCATACTTGCTCGATGAGGCTGCGCCCGCGCTCGCCAGCCGGGCGCGCGACGCCGACGCTCTTCAAAAACGCCGTCTCGTCAAACTCCAGCCCGCGCCATTGCTCGGCGATCTCTTCCGGCAGCTCGGCGACGCCGTCGTAAAAGCCCGGCAGCGTGACGTGGCCTTCGGCGTCATGGAGATCGGCGATGATCTTCGCCAGCACATGGATCGGATTGACGACCGGCCCGCCGAATATGCCCGAATGCAGATCGCGATCGGCGGCGGTGAGGATCACTTCCTCCTGCGCCAGGCCGCGCAGCATTGTGGTGATGGCGGGCGTCTTGGCGTTCCACATTCCGGTGTCGCAGACGAGCGCCAGCGCCGGCTCGGACAATTCCTCGCGATTGGCGGCGAAAAAATCCGGCAGGGACGGTGAGCCGGTCTCCTCCTCGCCCTCGAAGAGGAAAGTAATATGGCAGGGCAGGCCGCCATTGCGCTGAAAGGCGCGGCAGGCCTCGAGAAAGGTCATCAGCTGGCCTTTGTCGTCCGAGGCGCCGCGGGCGACGATCTCCTCGCCCTTCTCGCCTTGGACGAGCCGCGGGTCGAAAGGATCGCTGACCCACAGATCGAGCGGGTCCGGCGGCTGCACGTCATAATGGCCGTAGAACAGCACATGCGGCGCGTCCGGCCGCTTGGCCTTGGCGTGGCCGACGACGATCGGATGCCCGGGCGTGTCGCGCACGCTGGCCTCATAGCCGAGCTCGCGCAGCTGGCTGGCGAGCCAGTCGGCGGCCCGGCGGCATTCGGAAGCGAAGGCGGGATCGGTGGAGACCGATTTGATGCGCAGAAAGTCGAAGAGGCGATCCGTGGCCGCGGGCAGATCGGCGTCCAAGGATTGGAGAACGGTTTCCGTCGACATGAAAGGGGCTCCGCTGCGGGTCGCGCGCATTTTCGGGACGGCGCGAGTCGCGATGAAAACTGCAAGCTGGCCTCGAAGCTAGTGCGAATGGAGCGTCATGAAAAGAGCGGCGGCCGTGAGATCAGCTGCGCGGCACGGAACGTGCGGCGCGAGCCGCTACAATAGAGAGAAAACGATCTCGAACGATGGCGAATAATTTGGGTGGAAGCATTCCATAGGCGACCGATAGATCATCGGCTCCGGGGAGCCGACGCAGGTCTGGTCCGGGCCAAACGAATTCATTCCATTCGGATAGAACGACCCAAGAGCGCGCTTCGTCCAGACCGAGACGTGATTTGACTTTCGCTGGGATTTCGACCGCCACGGCCGCGTCGCTCGGCTCCCGATGGGTGATCGGCAATACCAGCACGCGCGTGACGCCGACCTTGTCGGCGCGAATCGCCGCGATAATCGCGCAGGGCCGGTCCTTTTGGCCTTCTTCGCGACCGTCCAGAAACTCGCTCCGCCAAAGGTAGCTGTAACGGACGACGAGTCCGGGAACGGGTGCGGGAAGCGCCACCGTCTTTAATTCAATTCATCGTCGAGATGAGCGAATTCTTCTGGAACCTGCGCTCGGCGGACTGCTTCCGCCCATTCCTCTGGCAATTCGCTGGTCGGGCCGACGTTTCGACTACACTGCTTCAGCCGCTCCCACTGCTCTGCGGAGATGACGACGAGCGAGTCGCGGCCCTCGCGAGTTATGACCACGGGCTCATGGCGCGCTTTATCGCTCAGGGCTCCGAAGTCCTGCTGAAACTCGGCGGCGGTCACGCGTGTGGTCGACATGAAATTCTCCAAAGCAATAGTAGGTCCAAACCCGCCCCCGTTCAATCCGAAGTTCTGTCCCCTTCCGGCGTCGCCCGCACTTCCCAAGCCCTCATGTGCAGCCTAAGTAATGGGCGCGCTCCGTTCGGTGGGGCGGTGACGTCATGAGGAGACTTTCGGATGAATTTTTCCTTCCGCTGGCCGTCTCTGCTGGCCGCTCTCTTCCTCGCTCTCTCGCTATCGGGTTGCGGCTACAACACGATTCCGACGCAGGAGGAGGAAGCCAAAGCCAAATGGGCCGAGGTGGAGGCGCAATATCAGCGCCGCGCCGATCTCATCCCCAATCTCGTCGCCACCGTGCAGGGCTACGCCAAGCATGAGAAGGACGTGCTCACCGCGGTGACGGAGGCGCGCGCCCACGCCTCGCAGGCCAAGGTCGATGTCTCGCAGCTCACCGATCCTGAAAAATTGAAGCAGTTTCAGGAGGCGCAGGCGCAGCTCTCCGGCGCGCTGGGGCGGCTGCTCGCCGTCAGCGAGGCCTATCCCGATCTGAAATCCAACACCAACTTCCTGGCCTTGCAGTCGCAGCTCGAGGGCACTGAGAACCGCATCAATGTGGCGCGGCGCGATTACATTCAGGCGGCGCGGGAGTTCAACACCTCGCTGCGCACCTTCCCGACGCTGCTCTGGGCCAAGACCGTCTTCGCCGGAACCAAGCCGCTCGCCGAATTCACCGCCAACGCCGGCGCGGAGCAGGCGCCCACGGTGAAGTTCTAGAATCTTTTTGCAATGGGAGATCGCCGCTGATGCCGTCGCTTCCTTCGTGGCCTTCGCGTCGCCGCGGCGTCTTCGCCACGATGCGAGGGACACGAAGCCTCGCTCTGCTGGTCTTTCTCCTTTTGCCGGCGTTCGCTTTCGCGGCGCTCGATTTTCCCGCGCTCACCGGCCGCGTCGTCGACGACGCCCATATTATTCCGCCGGCGGCGCGGCAGGCGGTCGAGACGAAATCGAAAGAGCTGGAGGAGAAGTCCGGCATTCAGCTCGTCGTCGCCACAGTGCCGTCGCTGCAGGACACGGATATAGAGACTTTCGCCAATGGCCTGTTTCGCTTCTGGAAGCTCGGCGAGGCGAAGGTCAATAATGGCGTGCTGTTCCTCGTCGCGCCCAATGAGCGCAAGATGCGCATAGAGGTCGGCTATGGCCTCGAGGGGACGCTCACCGACGCGCTCTCCAAGGTCATCATCGCGACGGCGGTGACGCCGAAGTTCAAGACCGGCGATTTCGGCGCCGGAATCGAGCGCGGCGTCGATGGCATCATCGAAGTGCTGAGCGGCGATTCCGCCGAATGGGAAAAGCGCGTGAAAGTGCGCGCCGAGCATTCCGAGCCCGGTTTCGACGAGATCGTGCCCTTCATCATCTTCCTGCTCTTCATGTTCGTCTTCTTCTCCATGCTGGCCAACGCCCGCGGCGGCGGGCGGCGCATCTATCGCGGCGGGCGCGGGCCGATCGTCTATTTTCCGCCGTCGAACGACAGCTGGTCCGGCGGCTCCTCCTGGGGCGGCGGCTCCTCTTGGGGCGATGGCGGCGGATTTTCAGGCGGCGGCGGCTCGTCGGGCGGCGGCGGCGCCTCGGGGGATTGGTGATGCCGATTTCAGATGCGGATAAAGAGCGCATAGCGGAGGCGATCGCCGCCGCCGAGCGGCGCACGGCGGGGGAGATCGTCTGCGTCCTGGCGCGCCGCTCCTCCGATTACGCCTATGTGCCGCCGCTGCTGGCGGCGCTCATCGCGCTCATCGCGCCTTGGCCGCTCGTCTTCTTCACCGAGCTCGGCGTGCGGCTCATTCTGGCCATTCAGATTCTCGTCTTCATCGGCGCGGCGCTGCTGTTCTCGCTGCCGCCCTTGCGGCTCGCGCTGACGCCACGCTTCGTCAAGCGCGAGCGCGCCCATCGCGCGGCGATCGAGCAATTTTTCACGCGCGGCGTTTCGGCGACCAGGGACCGCACCGGCGTGCTGATCTTCGTCTCGCTCGGCGAGCGCTATGCGCGCATCATCGCGGACGAGGGGATAGCGGCGAAAATTCCGCAGGAGGATTGGCGCGCGGCGCTCGATCTTCTGCTCGCGCGCGTGCGCGAGGGGCGCATCGCCGATGGCTTCGTCGATGCGATCGGCGAATGCGCGCGGCTCTTGTCGAAACATGTGCCGCCCGGCGGCCATGAGGAGCTGCCGGACCGGATCTATGTGATCTGAAAAGTCCCGGAGGCCCGGAGGCGCTCCGGGAAGTCGCGCGAGGAGAAGGCTCTCAGCCGAGCAGGCGGGTGAGCTGGTGAATGACGACGATGAAGAAGGCGAGCGCGCCGATGATGCCGGCCAGCGCTTTGAAGACCTCCGCATTGCTGTGCATGACGTATTCTCCCTCAGTGCTTTTTTTTCGAAGACGATGACGCAACCGCATCGCCCGTGCGCATCGTCGTGAATGAAACTGCGCCGCCGCAGCGGCGCCGACAATTGCGCGGAGCTGCGGCAGAATGGCGCGAATAGCGCAACCGAATTGTATTTTCGGCGGAAAGCGCGGCGGCTACAAAAAGTCGCGCCCAGCTAATTGCGAGACGGGCCCGCGATAGCCGCAACTCGACTCCGTCACCGTCGCGTCGTTAATGGAAAAGCAATCTCTATGGCGACACGGGGCGCGGAAGCTTATTCCAAGCATTAACCCGTTTACGTTAATATCCGTAGGGCGCGAGTCGCGAGCGGCGCGCGCCGGCATCGTTCGAGAGCGGATGGCGCGCGAAAAGCGCGCCCGCCGCCGGTGGCGTGAGGCAGGAGAGCATGGTGTTCCGCGGCAGTTTCGCGCGTGCGTCCATTCTGGCGTTCGCAGTCGGGCTCGGTTCGTCCTTCGTCGTTGCGCATGGCGCAGACGCCGCGCCGCGCGCGCCCTTTCGCGGGCCGCTGGCCGTCGCGCCGCCGCCACTGGTTCGGCAGCTCGAGGTTTCTCGGCCGCCCATCGGCGAGCCGCCGGCCGAGCTCTTCCCGCCGCCGCGAACCTCGGCGCTGCTTCCCATCGTCAATTCCGTTTCGATCGTTCTCCCGCCCGCAGCCGGCGGCTTCGATGTCGCCGAGGCGCTGATCGGCGAGGCGCAGCGCGCTTTCGCCGACGCGCTCGACGCCTGGGCGAGCGCGGCGCGCGGCTCGGAGCAGCGCGCGCGGCGCAAAGCGATCGTCGCCTTTTATGCGCAGCGCGCCTATGCGCCGCTGTGGCGCGAGGGCGACTCCTGGCGCGCGTCCGCGCCGGCGGCCATAGAGCGGCTGAGCCGCGCGCGCGACGATGGTCTCGATCTGCGCGGCCTCGCCTATCCTTCGGAGACGAAGCTCGGCGGCGACGCCGATGAATTCGCTTTGTCGGAGGCGGTCGTCGCTTATGCGATTCAGGCGTCCGGCGGGCGCGTCGATCCGCGGCGCTTGTCGCGGCTCATCAGCGCGCATCCCGCTCTGCCGGAGCCGGGCGCCGCGCTCGCGACCATCGCCGCCGCGGGATCGCGCGCCGGCGATCGTCTACAAGACTATAATCCGCCGCATGAGGGCTATCGCGCGCTGCGCGCCAAGCTGGTCGAGCTGCACAGCGCTGGTCTGCCGGAGCTGGACAGGCGTTTCGCCGCGGCGTCGCATTCGCTCGCGCGCGACGCCGATCCGCGCGCGCAGGCGCCGAGCGCGCCGCCGCGCCGCTCCAATGCGCAGGTGGAGGCCGAGATCATCGCCAATATGGAGCGCTGGCGTTGGCTGCCGCGCGAGCTCGGCGAGAGCCGCATAGAGGTGAATATTCCGGATTTCGAGCTCGCCGTGGTGCGCGACGGGCAGGTGGCGCATCGCGCCCGCGTCATCGTGGGCAAGGAGGGCACGCCGACGCCGGTGTTCTCGGACAAGATGCAATTCATCATCGTCAATCCCTATTGGAATGTGCCGCCCTCGATTCTGACGAAGGAGATGCTGCCCAAATTCGGCGGCGATCTCAGCGCCATCGCCGCGCGCGGCTATGAGGTGATCACCCGCAAGGGACAGACTTTCGTGCGGCAGAGGCCGGGCGAAGCCAATGCGCTCGGGCGCATCAAATTCATGTTCCCGAACGACTTCTCGGTCTATCTGCACGACACGCCCAATCATGGGCTGTTCACTTCGGCGCATCGCGCCTTGAGCCATGGCTGCGTGCGCGTCGATCAGCCCTTCCGCCTCGCCGAGGCGGTGCTGGGGCCGGGCAGCGGCTGGCCGGAGGAGCGCGTCCGCAAGCTCGTCGGCTCCAGCGAGCGCTACATAAATCTCGCGCGGCCGCTGCCGATCCACATCGAATATTTCACCGCTTTCGTCGATGAGAACGGCCGCCTGCAATTGCGCGGCGATCTCTACGGCTATTCCGCCAAGGTGCGGCAGGCGCTGGGGCTCGAGGGGTAATTTCGGCTTCGCGCGGCGCCGGCCGCCTCCTTCTCCCCGCTTGCGGGGAGAAGGTGAGGATGAGGGGCTCGGGGCCTTTTCCGCTGCGGATAAAAAGCCCAGGCCCCTCACCCTGACCCTCTCCCCGCGCGCGGGGAGAGGGAAAGAGCGTCACAGAGTCGGCGCGTAGCCGAAGGCTTGATTCAATCGCGACAATGCGACGCCGAGGTCGATCGCGGCGCTCGCTCGCGCGCGCTGCGCGTCGAGCTGCAATTGGCGCACGCGGTAGAGATCGAAAGCGTTGATCTCGCCGAGCCGGAAGGAGCGCCGCGCGAGATCGAACTGTTCGGTCGCGACCGAAAGGCGCTTGGCGGCGAGGCCATCGGCGCGTCGCGCCGCGGCGACGGCGGCGCGGGCGGCGTTGATCTCCGCGGCGACGAGCCTCTGCGCGCGGCCGAATTCGGCGTTGGCGCGGTCGAATTCCGCCTGCGCCTCGGCGATGCGCGGAATGTTGCGGCCGGGCGTCGGCAGCGGAATGCGAAAGCGCACGCCGACCGTATTATTGTTGGAGCGGATCGGATCTTCGGTGGCGGGCTCTGTGCCTTGCTCATTGCGGCCGAAGATGGCGATCTCCGGATTGTCGATGAAGCCCGTCTCGATGAGCCGCATCTGCGCCTGCGCCTTGGCGAGCGCGGCGATCGGCGCGCGCAGCGCGGGATGATCCTCCGGCGGGCGCGCCGGCAATGGCGCCTCCAGCGTTCCATCCGGCGTGGCGCCGTCGGTCAGCACCTCATAGGCGGCGCGCGCGGCCTTGGCGGCGGCGTCGGTCTGCGCCACTTCCGTCTCGGCGGCGAGCGTCTCATTGCGCGCGAGCAATTCGTCCTGCGCGGCGTTTTCGCCGAGCTCGACGCGCCGCTTCATGTCATGGCCGATATCGCGCGCCGTCGCCAGACGATCGCGCGCGATGGCCGCGTCTTTCGCCGTGCGTTGCGCCGTCCACCAGGCGTCGCGCACCAGCGCCGCGACATCGAGCCGGCGCAGCGCCAGACGCTCGACGATCTCGGCGACGCCGGCGGTGACATTGAGCTCATACGCCTCGCGTTCGCCTGGCAGCCAGATCGGCATTCCGATCTCGAGCTCGGATTCGCGATAGCCCTGCACATTGCCCTTGACGCGCTCCTGCCGCGAGCCGCCGAAGTAGGGCGAGCCGGGCGTGAAGGAATTGGCCTGGGCATAGCGCGAGGCCACGGCGCGGCGTTGCGCTTCCAGCGCGGCGCTCTGCGCATCTATGCCGATCGCCTGATCGAGATGGCGCGTGAGCACGAGGCCGAAGGGCTTGCCCGGCGGCTTCTGCTTTGGCTTGGGTTTCGCCTCTATTCCCGGCGGCAGCGGCGAGACGGCGAGCTTGGGCTTCGTCTGCGCGGCCGCGCTCGCGGCGAGGACAAGGACGAGCGTGGTCGTAAGAAGCGGACGAATGCAGCGCATGGTTTTCATCGGCGCTGAATCCGCCAGCGAGAATCCGGCGTCGCCGAGGCGGGAGGGCGCGTCGCGGCGCGTCGGCGCAGCAGGCGCTTGAAGTCGAAGCGTTCGTAGAGAATGGGCAAGAGCAGCAGCGTGAGCGCGGTGGCGGTGACGAGGCCGCCGATGACGACGATGGCGAGCGGCCGTTGGATTTCTGCGCCCGGGCCCTTGGCGAAGAGGAAGGGCGCGAGGCCGAGCGCGGCGATGGTCGCGGTGAGCAGAACCGGGCGCATACGGCGGCGCGCGCCTTCGCGCACGGCCTCCGGTATGGCGCGGCCTTCGGCGACGAGCTTGTTGATATAGGAGATCAGCACCACGCCATTGAGCACGGCGATGCCGATGAGCGCGATGAAGCCGACGGAAGCCGGCACGGAGAGGAATTCGCCGGAGAGCCACAGGCCGATGACGCCGCCGATCGCCGCGAAAGGCACGTTGCAGAAGACGAGCGCCGCCTGCGACAGGGAATTGAAGGTGAGATAGAGCAGAAGGAAGATGAGCCCCAGCGCCAGCGGCACGACGATGGCGAGCCGCGCCGAGGCGCGCTGCTGATTCTCGAACTGCCCGCCCCAGACCAGCTCATAGCCCGGCGGCGTATGCACTTCCTTGGCGACGGCGGCCTTGGCCTCGTCGACGAAGCCGACGAGATCGCGTCCCGTGACATTGGAGAGCACGGTGGCGTAGCGCCGCGCCTCTTCGCGGATCACCTGGATCGGGCCGTTCTCGGCGCGAATGTCGGCGAGCTGCGACAATTCCACCACCTTGCCGTCGGCGGAGACGACCGGCACGCGGGCGAAATCCACCGGCGAGCGGCGCGACACCGGATCGCCGCGAATGACCAGCGGCGTGCGCACCGGGCCCTCGAGCACGAGGCCGACCTGCGTTCCGTCCACCCATATGCGCAGGCCGTCCTGTATCTCGCTGGCGTTGAGGCCGAAGCGGCCGGCGGCCAGACGATCGATGCGCGTGGTGAGATAGCGCATTCCGTCGTTCTGCAGCGCGAAGACGTCGCGCGAGCCCTCGATCTTGCGCAAGGTCCCGGCGATCTCGCGGGCGAGGCGGTTCAATTCGTCGATGTCGTCGCCGAACACTTTCACCACGACGTCGCCGCGCGCGCCGATGATCATCTCCTGCACGCGCATGTCGATCGGCTGCGAGAAGGAGTAGGAAATGCCGGGGAATGTGTCGAGCACCTTGCGCAGCTCGCCGAGCAGCCAGGCTACGTTCGGCTCGCGCCATTTGTCCATCGGCGCGAGCGTCAAATACATGTCTGTCTCATTGAGGCCGACGGGGTCGATGCCGAGCTCGTCGGCGCCGGCGCGCGCCATCACGCCCTTGATCTCCGGCACGCGCGCCATCAGCGCGCGCTCGATGCGCATGTCGGTCTCGGCGGTCATGTCGACGCTGATGGTCGGATGCTTGCGCACGGTGATGACCGGCGTGCCTTCGTCCATCACCGGCATGAAGGTCTGGCCGATGTGATTGGAGGCCAGCAGCGCCAGAGCGAGGCCGACAGTCACGGCGGCGCCGACGACCATCGGGCGCTGCAATGCGCGCTCGAGCAGCGGGTCGTAGAAGGCGGAGATTTTGCGCACGAGCCAGGGCTCGTCGCTGCCGCCGGCGCGCAGCAGGGAGGCGGCCAGCGCCGGCACCACGGTGAGCGAGAGAATGAGCGCCGAGCCCATGGCGAAGGCGATGGTGAGCGCGACCGGCGCGAACAGCCGCCCCTCGAGCCCCTCGAGCGAGAGCAGCGGCAAAAAGACGGTGATGATGATGACGGCGCCGGAGACGAGCGGGCCGGCGACCTCGCGCGTCGATTCGTAAGTGATGCGAATGCGGTCTTGCAGATCGGCCTTTTCCATGCCGGCGAGGCGATGCTCGACATTCTCGACGACGACGACGGCGCAATCGACCAATATGCCGATGGCGATGGCGAGGCCGCCGAGCGACATGATGTTGGCCGAGAGCCCGTAGAGCCGCATGATGGCGAAGGTGGAGAGCGCGGCGAGCGGCAGGATCAGTGAGACGACGAGCGCCGCGCGCAGATTGCCGAGGAAGAGGAACAGCAGAATGACGACGAGGACGATGGCCTCGATCAGCACTTTCTGCACGGTCCACACCGCTTTGGAGATGAGCTCGCTGCGATCGTAGAAAATCTCGACCTTTACGCCCTCCGGCAGGCGCGGTTTCAGCTCCTCGAGCTTGGCCTTGACGCCGGAGACGACGGTGCTGGCGTCGGCGCCGCGCAGGCCCAGCACCAGCGCCCAGACGGCCTCGTCCTCGCCATTGCGCGTGGTGACGCCATTGCGGGCCAGAGCGCCATTGCGCACTTCGGCGACATCGCCGACGCGCACGATTCCGGTCGGCCGCGCGGCGACGACGACGGAGCGTATGTCCTCGAGCGTGCGCAGCCGTCCCTCGGCGCGCACCAGCAGCGCCTCCTCGCCGTCGCGCACGCGGCCGGCGCCGTCATTGCGGTTGTTCTCCTCGAGCGCGTCCTTCAGCATCTTGACCGTGATGCCGCGCGCCGCCATGGCCGGCGGCGAGGGCGCGACCTCGAAAGTGCGCACATAGCCGCCGAGCACATTGACGTCGGCGACGCCGGGCAGGCCGCGCAGCGCGGGACGAATGGTCCAATCGACGAGGCTGCGCTGCTCGGCGGGCGTGAGGCCGCCTCCGACGAGGGTGAACATCAGCATTTCGGCGAGCGGCGTGACGATGGGCGCGAGGCCCCCCGAGGCGCCCGCCGGCAATTGGTCGGCGACCGAGGCGAGGCGCTCGTTCACTTGCGTGCGCGCCCAGAAGATGTCCGTGCCTTCGCTGAACTCGAATGTGAGCAGCGCCACCGAATAGCGCGTCGTCGAGCGCATACGCACGAGATTGGGAATGCCGCGCGCGGCGATCTCGATCGGCGCGGTGACGCGATTTTCGAGCTCTTCCGGCGTCAGGCCGGGCGCGCGCATGGAGACGAGCACCTGCACCGGCGCGACATCGGGAAAAGCGTCGATCGGCAGCTTGGAATAGGCGTTCGCGCCCCAGACCGCGAGAGCGATCGCAGCGAGAAAGACGAGAAGCCTCTGGCCGAGCGCCGCTTTGATGAGTTTATCGAGCATGTCGCCTTTCGCTCACTTAGCGCTCGGATCCTTGGCCGCCAGCTCGGCGAGCAGGGTCAGCATTCCGCGCGTCGCCACTTGATCTGCGGCCGAGAGCGGCCCTTGAATCGACGCGGATTGCGGCGTCTCCGAGACGAGGGTGACCGGCACGGCGCGAAAACCATCCGCAGAGCGCAGAAACACCCAGTCCTTGTCGCGATAATGGACCACGGCGTCGGCCGGCACGCGCCAGAGCGTCCCGCCCGTTCCTTTGATGCGCAGAATGGCCTGCACCGCCTGTCCCGGTCGAATCGGGGATTTGCCGGGCGAGAATTCCGCGACCGCAGTGACCGATTGCGTCGCCGGATCGACGGTGCGGCCGATGCGGATGAGCTTGCCTTCGACGCCATGGCTCGGCAGCACGACCTTATCCGTGCGGTCCAGGGCGGCGGCGCGGCCGGTGGGGATTTGCAGATTGACCCAGATCGGCTTGAGCCGCGCTATTGTGACGAGCGGAGCGGCGGCCATCACGCGGTCGCCTACAGTGGCGTGGCGGGCGAGGATGACGCCGGACACGGGCGCGCGCACGGTGAGGGCCGCGCCGAGCTTGCGCTCCTTGCGCAAGGTCTCGATCGCCTGCTCGCTCATGCCGTCGAGCGCCAGCAGCTGGCCGCGCTCGTCGAGCAGCGAGCGCGCCTGCGCCGCCTCGGCCCGCGTCACCAGCAGGCGGCGCTCGGCGATGATTCGTTCCTTATATAGCTGTTCGTCGCGGCGCAGCTTTTCGGTGGCGAGCGCCGCATCGGCGGCGGCCTGCAGAAAGGACCGCTGCGCCTCGATCAGCTCGGAGGATTTCAAGGTGGCGATGGGGTCGCCCTCCTTCACCTCCTCGTCCGGCGAGACCAGAATAGTCTCGACGAGGCCGGCGGCGGGAGCGGCCACCATGCGCAATTGCTGCGGCGGAACCGCCACGACTCCCGGCGCGACCAGCTCGTCCGAGCCGGAGCTCTTTTCCACCGGCTTGGTCTCTATGCCCGCGGCCTGGACATCCTGGTCGCGCAGCGGAATGGCGATCTCGTCCGCGGCGACGGCCGCGCTCGCGAAAAGCGCGCCGGCGAGGCCGGCAGCGAAAGCAAGATGCTGAAACTTTTGTATTTTCATTCCGCCTGGAACCGGTCTTTGCGTCGGGGCGCAATTTCGCTTATCGAAGCTGACGAAAAGCTGACGAGCTCGAACTCGACGCTGGCGCGACGACCCATGTTCGAGCGGATCATAGCATCGCAGCGCCGACACATGCGAATTTTGCTGGTGGAAGACGACGAGCGCATTTCCCGCGATGTGGCGAAGGCGCTGCAAGCGGCGGGCTATGTCGTCGACGCCGTCGCCAATGGCGAAGAGGCTTGGTTTCTCGGCGACACCGAGAATTTCGCGGCCGTCATTCTCGATCTCGGCCTGCCCGGCCTCGATGGGCTCGCCGTGCTCGAGCGCTGGCGCGAGCAGGGCCGCCGCACCCCCGTCCTGGCCCTGAGCGCGCGCGGCTCCTGGAGCGAGCGCGTCGCCGGCATAGACGCGGGCGCCGATGATTATCTACCCAAGCCTTTCCAGCCAGAGGAATTGCTGGCGCGGCTGCGCTCCATCATCCGCCGCTCGGCCGGCCACGCCTCCTCGGTGACGCGCAATGGCGCGCTCTCGCTCGACGAGCGCAGCATGACGATCAAGGTCGATGACGCGACCGTCGAGCTCACGGCGATCGAATATCGCCTCGTCGCCTATCTTCTGCATCGGCGCGGGCAGGTGGTTCCGCAATCGGATCTCGCCGAGCATGTCTATGGCCATGACCAGCAGAGCTCCAACGCCGTGGAAGTGCTGATCGGCCGCGTGCGCAAGAAGCTCGGCGCGCAGGCGATCGAGACCAAGCGCGGCTTCGGCTATTCGATGCCCGATCTCGACGCATGAGAACGCGCTCGCTGCGCCTGCGGCTGTTCCTCTTCGGAGCGGCCGCCATCGCCGGCGCGCTGGCGCTGGCCGGCTTCGTGCTGGTGCTCTTGTTCGAGCATCACGTCGAACGCACGATGGACGACGATATAGAAACCTACGTCCGCCAGCTCGTCTCCGATCTCGCCGTCGATGCGGACGGGCGTCTGCGCGTCATCACGGCGACGCCGGACCCGCGATTCGCGCGTTTTCGCTCCGGCTTCTATTGGCAGGTGGCGAGCGACGACGGCCGCGACGTCGAGCGTTCCGCCTCGCTCGGCGAAGAGGCGCTCGAGTTTCCGGCCGGCTGCGCCGCCACGGATCGGATTTATTATCACCGCCTGCGCGGGCCCTGGGGCAATGCGCTGCTCGGCGGGCAGCGCTGCATTGCGCTCGGCGGCGTGTCGGCGCTCCGCATTCGCGTTCTGGTGGCGCTCGATCTGGCCGGCGTCGTCCGCGCCCGCGACGCTTTCGCGACGGAGCTCGTGGCGGCGCTGTTTCTCATCGCGGTCGGGCTGACTTTCGCCACCTGGATTCAGGTCGGGCTCGGCCTCGCGCCGCTGGCCGGGCTCGGCGCGGCGGTGGGCGAGATCGCCAAGGGCCGCCGCCGCCGGCTCGATGCGCTGGCCCTGCCGGAGGTGCAGCCGCTCATCGACGAGGTGAACGGCCTGCTGGACGAGCGCGACAAGGAGATAGAGCGCGCGCGCAATCGCGCCGCCGACCTCGCCCATGGGCTGAAGACGCCGCTCACCGCGCTCGCCGCCGACGCTCGCCTGCTGCGCGAGAAGGGCGAGACGGAGATCGCCCGCTCGCTCGACCGCATCGGCGACGCCATGCATCGCCATGTCGCGCGCGAGCTGGCGCGGGCGAGGAGCCGCGGCCTCGCGCGGGGCGGCGCGCCGACGCCGGTCGCGGAAGTGGTGGATGCGCTGGCGCGCACTTTGGCCTCGGCGGGGACGGAGGCGCGTTTCGACATGCGCATCGCGCCGGATCTGCGCGTCGCCGTCGATCGCGTCGATCTGATGGAAATCCTCGGCAATCTCATGGAGAATGCGGCGCGCCATGCGCGCGCGCGCATTCGCGTTTCGGCCTCGGCGGGTCGCTTCGTCGTCGAGGATGACGGGCCGGGCCTGCCGGAGGGCAGCGAGGCGCTGATCCGCCGTCGCGGCGGCCGTCTCGACGAGACCGGCGGCGCCGGCCTCGGCCTCGCCATCGTGCAGGACGTTCTCGACGCCTATGGCGCCGACATGCGCTTCTCGCGCTCTTCGCTCGGCGGGCTGCGTGTGGAGGTGGATTTATCCGGCGCCGCCGAATTTCCTGCGGCGGGCTGAGCGCCGCTCAGCCGAATTTCAATCCCGAATCGATCGTCAGCCCGACGCCGACGCTGGCGAATTTATCGCCGCGCACGATCTTGGCCTGCGGCGTATGCACGAGGCAGGCGCGCTCGATCGCCGGAATGAAGGTGCTGCCGCCGGTGAAGAACACCGTATCGACCTCTTCCGCTTTCACGCCCGCCGTCTTCAGGCAGCGCGCGACGCAATCGGAGAGCTTGCGGCATTCATTGGCGATCGTCTCCTCGAACAGCGCGCGCGACGTTTCGATCATCAGCGCCTCGTCCACATAGGCGAGATCGATCATCGCCGTCGAGGATTCGGAGAGGATGATTTTCGCCCCTTCCACATCGCCGGCGACGCGATGGCCGGCGCGATCGTCTATGGCCTTGATGAAACGCTCGACCTTCTCCGGCTCGCCGGCGATGGCGCGCAGCTGCTTCAATTCCTCTAGGCTCTTGTTGTTGTAGAGGAAGGCGATGCGATGCCATTGCGCGAGATCGTGGAAATAGCCATTGGGCAGATCGAGCTCGGGGCGTTTCTTCTGCCGCGTCTGATAGCCGAACAAGGGCATGACCTGCTTGAGGCTCAGCCGATAGTCGAGATCGGTTCCGCCGACATGGACGCCGGCATTGGCGAGAATGTCGTCCTTGCGGTCGATCTTGCGCCTGTTCTTCGGCGAGACCTTCACAATGGAGAAATCGGAGGTGCCGCCGCCGATGTCGGCGATCAGCGCGATCTCCTCCCGCTCGATGCGCCGCTCGTAATCGAGCGCGGCGGCGATCGGCTCATATTGGAAGAGCACCTCCGCGAATCCCTGCGCGCGGGCGGCGGCGGCGAGCTGCTCCTGCGCCATGCGATCGGCGGCCTCGTCGTCATCGACAAAGAAGACCGGGCGGCCGAGCACGGCGTTGTCTATGGCGGCGCCGGCGCTCAGCTCGGTCTTCTCCTTCAAATGGCGCAGGAAGCTGCCCAAAATCGCGGTGAAGGCGACGCGCCTGCCGCCGGCGGCGGTGGTCTCGTGGATCAGCGAGCCGCCCAAAATGCTCTTGATGGCGCGAAACAGCCGGCCGTTCTCGCGATCGATATAGAGCGAGATGGCGGCGCGGCCGAAGCCGAGCTTGCCGCCATAGGCGGGGTAGAAGATCGCGCTCGGCAGCGAGACGCTGTCGCCCTCGAGCGGAACGAGCCTCGGCTCGCCGCCGGCCATATGGCCGACGGAGGAGTTGGAGGTGCCGAAATCGATTCCGCAAGCGAGGCGCACGCGATTGTCCTTATGTCATTCGTCGGCCGGCCTCGGCGCGGACGGAAAAATCCGCGCCGCGCATCGCGCATCGGCCATTTTCGTAGAGGCGGCAGGGCGTCCGGCGGGCCGCGTCGCCGCGCGGCCGTTCGAATCGGCGGCAAACTGCATTTTTTTGCCGGATTTCGCAAATGCCGGCCGCGGCCTCGCGCCGCCCGCGGGACGGTTTGAATCCCTTCGCGCAGGGGAGTAGAAACGGGCGCCGGGCCGCCTTTGCGCCGGCCATAGCGGAGCCTCCCCCTTGTCCCATTCCGTCACCGAGGCCATAGAGGCGATCGGGCGCGGCGAGATCGTCGTCGTCACCGATGACGACGACCGCGAGAACGAAGGCGACCTCATCGTCGCCGCCTCGCTCTGCACGCCCGAAAAAATGGCCTTCATCATCCGCCATTGCTGCGGCATCGTCTGCGCGCCGCTGACGCTGGAAGAAGCGCGCCGCCTGCATCTCGCCCCCATGGTCGCCGCCAATGACGCGCCGCTCGGCACCGCCTTCACCGTCAGCGTGGACGCGCGCGAGGGATTGACCACCGGCATTTCGGCCGAGCAGCGCTGCAACACGGTGCGCGCGCTCGCCAATGGCAATCGCGGCCCGCATGATTTCGTGCGGCCGGGCCATGTCTTCCCGCTCATCGCCAAGGAGGGCGGCGTGCTGATGCGCTCCGGTCATACCGAGGCCGCCGTCGATCTCTGCCGCCTCGCCGGCCTGCCGCCGGTCGGCGTCATTTGCGAGCTCGCCAATGACGACGGGACGGTGATGTCCGGCAAGCAGATCGTCGATTTCGCCGCCACACATGGGCTGAAGCTCGTCTCCACCGCCGATCTCATCGCCTACCGCCAGGCGCGCGAGAAGCTGGTGGAACGCGTCGCCTCCTTTCCGGTCAAGACCTTCGCCGGCGAGGCGACCTGCCACGCCTATGTCAGCGCCTTCGATCCGGTGCAGCATTTCGCCTTCGTCGTCGGGCAGATCGGCGACGGCAAGGGCGTGCCGGCGCGGCTGCATCGCGCCGACATCATCGCCGACGTCTTCGGCGGCGCGGACGCTATCCGCCGCACGATGGAGCGTTTCGCGGCGGAGGGGCGCGGCGTGCTGGTGTATCTGCGCGACGGCGCGGCGGGCGTTCCGGTCAATCCGGTCGTCTCGGGTGGCAGCAATTCGGAGGAGGCGCGCACGGCGCAATGGCTCGACGTCGGCCTCGGCGCGCAGATTTTGAAGGACTTGGGCGTCACCTCGATCCGCCTGCGCACCTCCAAGGCCAAGCCGCGCACCTATGTGGGCCTCTCGGGCTTCGGGATCGAGATCGTGGCGGTGGAGCCGCTGGATTAGCGAATCCAGACTCCCTCGCCCCGCTCGCGGGGAGAGGGTCGGGGTGAGGGGCCAGGGCGGAGGCTACAATGTCTCTCGCCGCTCCAGCGCCGTGAGAATCGTCTCTTTCACGCCGTCGAGATTGTGAAATACTTCGTCATTGGCGACGCGAAGAACTCGGAACCCCGCCTCGCGCAAAAAACGGTCTCGATGCGCGTCACGAGCGATTTCCGCGTCAGTGGAATGCGTCGCGCCGTCGACCTCGACGACGAGCGCTTCGTCTCGACAAGCGAAATCGGCGAAGTAAGGCCCGATCGGCAATTGGCGGACGAATTTATAGCCGGCGAGGCGGCGCGCTCTGAGCGCGCCCCACAAGCGCTCTTCCGCCGGCGTCTGCGCCGCCCGTACCCCGACCCTCTCCCCGCTCGCGGGGAGAGGGAGAAATCGTCCCTCAGATCACCACGACATTGGCGCCGATCTTGACGCGGCCGTAGAGGTCGATCGCGTCTATGTCGCGCATTCGGATGCAGCCGGAGGAAACGCTCTGGCCGATCTTCTCCGGCTCATTGGTGCCGTGAATGCGGTAGAGCGTGTCCTTGCCGTTCTCGAACAGATAGAGAGCGCGGGCGCCGAGCGGATTGTCCGGGCCGCCGGGCAGACCGCCGGCGTCGGCCGTCGGCTGCAGATGCGGCCAGCGCTCCAGCATGTCCTTGGGGGGAATCCAGCGCGGCCATTCCTGCATTCCGCCGACGACGGCGCGGCCGGTCCAGCCATAGGCCTCCTGGCCGGTGGCTACGCCATAGCGGATGGCCTTGCCGTTCGGCTCCACGAGATAGAGGAACTTGTTCTTCGTATCCACGACGATGGAGCCCGGCGGCTCGCTCGTTTTGAAATCGACCAGATAACGCTCATAGGCCGCGCCGACGTCCGCCGTCGGCACCAGAGCCATGAATTGTGCGTCGCGCCCGCTGAGCTGCGGATCGGGCAGCCGGGGCGCTCCGACGGCATTGCAGCCGGCGAGCGCCAGAGCGAGACCCACTGCGACGAAACCGTGCCTCGAATCCATGAACGCGCCCTTTCTCAACGCCCAAAACAGCTATTTAGGAATTTGCTTACCATAATCTTACCGAACGAAAACGTCGGCGATGAATAATTCCCGAGCTGTTGCCGCGGCGCAACGGCGGCGGAGGAGGCAAGGCGCTTCTCGAGAATTTTTCCGGCGCCCGCCCGGGGCGGCGACGTGCTAAAAGGGCGCCGGCTTTTTTTGCAGGGCAACTTCCTTTAGCGAGAGTCGAGAGCGGCTGGCCATGACGAGGACCCTGTTCGTCGCACATGAGAGCGGCCTCGCCCATAATATGGGCGCTGGTCATCCCGAGCAGCCGGACCGGCTGCGCGCCATAGAACGCGCGCTCGAGGACGAGCGTTTCCAGCATCTCATTCGTCTCGCCGCGCCCGCGGCGCCGCGCGAGGCGCTGCTGCGCATTCACCCCGAAAGCCATTTGCGGGCGATCGAGAAGGCCGCGCCGCGCGAGGGCCTCGTCGCGCTCGACCCCGACACTCTGATGTGTCCCGATTCGCTCGTGGCGGCTTTTCATGCGGCCGGCGGGGCTGTGGCGGCCGTGGACGAGGTGATGACAGGGGCGGCGGACACGGCCTTCGTCTGCGTGCGACCGCCCGGCCATCACGCCGGGCCGACGACGCCCATGGGCTTCTGCATCTTCAACAATGTCGCCATCGCCGCGCGCCATGCGATCGCCGTCCGCGCGGCGGAGCGCGTCGCCATCGTCGATTTCGACGTGCATCACGGCAATGGCACGCAGGAAGCGTTCTGGGCGGATCGGCAGGTCCTGTTCTGCTCCACCCATCAGGCGCCCTATTATCCCGGCACGGGGGCGACGAGCGAGACCGGCGAGTTCGATCAGATCGTCAACGCCCCGCTCTTCGCGGGCGCGACGGGCGATGATTTCGTCGAGGCGCTGACGACGCGCATCCTGCCGCGGCTGAAAAATTTCGCGCCCGATCTGGTGCTGATCTCGGCCGGTTTCGACGGCCATAGGGACGATCCGCTCGGCGGGCTGCGCTTCACCGAGCGCGATTATAGCGAGGCGACCAAGCGCATCATCGACGCCTCGCTGCGCAGCGCCGACGGGCGCGTCGTCTCATTGCTCGAGGGCGGTTATGATCTCGCCGCGCTCGGCCGCTCGGCGGCGGCGCATGTGCTGGCGCTGATGGGCGCCTGACAGACCAGAACCTCACAGACAAAAAAACGCGCCGCTGCGAGGCGGCGCGCCGTCAGGACAGGAGGCGAAGGCTCAGCCCTGGCGGGCTTTGAAGCGCTTCTGCACCTTATTGATCACATAGACGCGGCCCTTGCGGCGCACGAGCTGGTTGGCGCGATGGCGCGCACGCAGCGATTTCAGCGAATTGCGGACTTTCATCGGTCGATCCCCGGGCAAAATTACACATAGCCGGGATCACCGCCCAGCGCCTCGTGGGCGCAGCCTATGCCCGATTTCGGCTCCGCGATCAAGTCCTGCGCACGACTCCCTTCGCCAATTCGATCCCGCGCTGCGCCTCGGCAGATTGACAGCAGCGGAGCCTCGGGCGCATATCTACGTAATGTTATAACATCGAGTCTCGGGGGCGAGATCCATGGAAAAATCATCTGTCCGCTTCGCGCTTTCGGCCGGCGTTCTCTCGGCCGCCGTTCTTTCGGCGGCGCTCGGCCCCGAGGCGGCGCGGGCCCAGGAGGCTCTGCCCGACATAGAAATCGCCGCGTCGAGCCCGATCCAGCGGCGCGCCCCCTCGACGGAGCGGCCGGCCGCGGCCGAGACGCGCGGCGCGCTCCCCATCGTCGCGGATCAGTTCGCCACGGTGACTCTCGTCGACTCCGACGAGATTCGCCGCTCCGGCGGCGCGACGCTCGGCGATCTTCTGTTCGACAAGCCCGGCGTCACTGGCTCGAGCTTCGCGCCCGGCGCCGCCAGCCGGCCGATCGTGCGCGGCCTCGACGCGCATCGCGTCCGCATTCAGGAGAACGGCCTCGGCTCCAGCGGCGTCTCCGAGCTCGGCGAGGATCATGGCGTCCCGCTCGATCCGCTCGCCGCCGATCGCGTCGAGGTGGTGCGCGGCCCGGCCACGCTGCGCTGGGGCTCGCAGGCGATCGGCGGCGTCGTCGACGCCGCCAATAATCGCATTCCCGAGGCTCTGCCCTGCCGCGGCGACGAGCGGCTCCCCGGCCCCTGCACGCGGCTGGAGACGCGCAGCGCCGTCTCCACTGTGGATGCGGGATTGGAGCAGGCGGCTCTCGTCGATGTCGGGCAGGGCAATTTCGCTCTGCACGCCGACGCCCATGGCCGCCGCGCCAGCGATTACGCAATCCCTGCTTACCCTTATCTCTCGCCGACCGATCCGGCGCCGCTCGTCTTCGGACGTCAGCCAAATTCCTATATGCGCTCCGGCGGGTGGTCCGCCGGCGGTTCCTATATTTTCGACCGCGGCTTTTTCGGCGCCTCGGTCACGCAATTCGAGAGCACCTATCGCATTCCCGGCATGGATGCGACGGAGAGCCGCACGCGCATCCAGCTACGGCAGACGAAAGTGGCGGTGAAAGGCGAATATCGCCCGCCAGCCTCCTTCATCGAGGCCATTCGCCTCTGGGCCGGCGCGACGGATTACAAGCATAACGAAGTCGCCTTCGAGGGCGGCTTCGAGGGCATACAGCAGACCTTCACCAATCAGGAGCAGGAGGCGCGGCTCGAGGCGCAACTCGCGCCTTTCGATCTGCGCTTCGCCAAGCTCACCACCGCGCTCGGCGTGCAGGGCGCGCATCGGCGGCTGACTTCGCCGGGCGTCGAATCGGCTCTGTTCGACCCCACGGACTCGCGCAGCATCGCCTTTTATCTCTTCAACGAGCTCCAGCTCACCAATTCGCTGCGTCTGCAACTCGCCGGCCGCATCGAGAATGTCGAGACGACCGGGCAGACGCCCGATCTCTTCGTCGATCCGACGGTCGCCTATAAATACGATCGCCATTTCACGCCGAAGAGCCTAGCGATCGGCCTGCTGCAGGACCTGCCTTTCGACACGGTCGGGAGCGTGACGGCGCAGCATGTCGAGCGCGCGCCGCGCGGGCCGGAACTGTTCTCGCACGGCGTCCATGAGGCGACGGGAACTTTCGACATCGGCAATCCGCTGCTCGGCATAGAGGCCGCCGATTCGGTCGAGGTCGGCCTGCGCCGCGCCAAAGGGCCATTCCGCTTCGAGGCGACATTTTTCTACACGCATTTCGACGGCTTCATCTATCGCCGCCTCTCTGGTGAGACCTGCGCCGAGGATTTCGACAGCTGCTCGCCGGCCGGCGGCGGCGGCGCGCTCAATCAGGCGCTCTATTCGCAGCGCGACGCCACTTTCCGCGGCGGCGAGTTCCAGAGCCAATGGGACGCGCTTTCCGTCGCCGGTGGAATCCTGGGCGTCGAAAATAAATTCGACGTGGTGCGCGCGACATTCGCGGACGGAACCAATGTGCCGCGCATTCCGCCCGTGCGCCTCGGCGGCGGATTATTCTGGCGCGACTCCAATTGGCTGGCGCGCGTCAGCTATCTGCACGCCTTTCCGCAGAACAACATTGCGACGATCGCCGAGACGCCGACCAAGGGCTATAATCTGCTGAAAGCCGAGATCAGCTATAAGGTCGCTCTGCCCAAGGGCGAATTCCCGGCGCGCGAGATGACCGTCGGAATCGTCGGTGACAATCTGCTGAACGCCGACATACGCAACAGCGTGTCTTACAAGAAGGACGAGGTTCCGATGCCGGGCGCCAATGTGCGGCTGTTCGCCAATTTCGTGTTTTAGACCATAGGGCTCTGGCGGGCGCGCGCGCCGAGGCTCCGCGCTTCCGCGAGAGCGACGGGAGCATAGGGGCGACGTCCGTGGGCGTGAAGGCGAAGACGCGCGTGAAGACGATCGCGTCGAGCAGGCCGAAGATCGCCGCGAAATAGACGACAGTCCGCCAGGCGAGCATGAGCGCTGCTGTCCTCGTCGATCGAAGGGAGCCGCTGCGCCATTCTGGGACGCGCGAGCGGCGGCCGCAGAAAAAGCTCGAAGAATCGCGCCGGCCGCCGCGGGGCGCATTCTGGCATGGTTTCTTCTTCATTCGCGCAGAGGGCGCTTTTTTGCGCCGATTTGAACCGAATGGAAAGCCTGAGCCGAGGAATAGATCGCCGCGTGCGGACGAAAGCCTTAAACCGAGCAGGTGTGATTATGCGTGAAGGTGTGATTATGCGTGCAGGTGTGATTATGCGTGAAAGTGAGCGAGTCGACGAAATGAATTTTACCCCCGTCGCCATTGGCGAGAGCTTCGGCTGGCTTCATCATGCGGACGGCGACCGCGGCGTCGTGATGTGCGCCTCCATCGGCTATGAGGGGCTCTGCGCGCATCAGTCCTGGCGCGTGCTGGCGGATCGTCTGGCCGCCGCCGGCCTTCCCACTCTGCGCTTCGATTATCCGGGTGAGGGCGATTCGCTCGGCGATCCCGCCGATCCGGCGATCGTCGACGCCTGGCGCGAGCAAATCCGCGCCGCCGTGCGCTGGATGCGCGAGGCGATCGGCGTGCGCGAGGTCGCGCTCGTCGGCCTGCGTCTCGGCGCGGCGCTCGCGGCCGAGGTCGGCGGCGTCGAACGTCTGGTGCAGATCGCGCCCGTGACGAAGGGCTCGTCCTATCTGCGTGAGCTCAAAATGATGGCGCGCGTGCTGGCGGCCAGCGGGCCGACGCCGGAGGCGAGCATCGCCGCCGCCACCGCCAGCGACGATATTCACCTCGAAGGATTCACGATCACGCAGCCCATGGCCGCGGCGATCAAGCGCATCGATCTTTCGCGGCTCGAGGCCGCGCCGGCCGAGCGTGTGCTCGTGCTGCACGATCCGGCGGCCAGGCCGGCGCCGGAATTCCTCGAGCGTCTCCGATCGCTCGGCGCGCATGTCGAGACGCGGGAGCTCGCCGACTATCGCGCGCTGACTCCGGCGCCCATGCCGCCGCCGCCGCCGCTGGCCGATCTCGACGCCGTCGTCGCCTTCGCCGGCGAGGGCGCCGGCCGGGCGCTGATCTCGCAGCCGCCGCAAGGCGCGCTCGCCACGGAGCATTTCGTCGAGCGGGGCGTCGTGTTCGGCGAGCGTCGACAGCTCGCCGGCGTGCTGTGCCTGCCGCGCGGCAAACCGAAGCTGACCGTGCTGTTGCTCGACACCGGCGCCAATCATCATATCGGCTGCGGCCGCTCCACCGTCGATTTCGCTCGCGCGCTGACGCGCCTCGGCTTCGCCTCGCTGCGCATGGACACGCTCGGCATAGGCGATTCCGCCGTCGTCGAAAACGGGCCACGCTCCGCTCTCTATGACGCGGCGCGCGCGGAAGACGTCTCGGCCGCGCTGGACTTCCTCGAGATGCGGGGCCTCGAGAATGTGACGCTCTATGGCGTGTGCAGCGGCGCGGCGCTGGCGCTCTACGCCGCCCTCGCAGATACGCGCGTGACGGCTCTGGCGCTCGCCAATCTCCAGGTCTTCGGCAGGGTCGAGGGCGAAGATCGCGAGAAGCTGCTCGAAATGGGCTTTGCGGCGACGCATACTTATGTCGCCAAGGCGATGAGCGCCAAAGCCTGGGCGCGCGTCGTCAATGGCGAGGTCGCTTTCGCCAAGCTCCTCGACATCGCATCGGCGCTGCTGCGTCGCAAGGGTTCGGCCTTCGCCGTCGCGCTCGCGCAACGCCTCGGCCTCGCGCATGGCAAGACGCACGAGGCGCGGGCGAACTTCGCGCGATTATCGGCGCGCGGCGTGCGTATCCTCATGCTGCATGGCGACCATGACGTCGGCAGAGAAGAGATGAACGTCTGCTTCGGGCCGGACGCGCGCTTCTTGCGAAATCTTCCCAATGTCGCGGTCGACGTCCTCGACGGCGCCGATCACGCCCTCTCTTCGGCGCTCTCGCGAGAGGCGCTGCTGGAGAAGATGAGTTTTTTTCTCCTGGCGGCCGACCGCGATGCGGATCCCGGCCGCGACGATCGCAGAGCGATGGCGGGCGCTCTGACCATGGCGACATTCGGCGCCTTCACTCTGACGACGAATCTGGAATGACACGAGCCTCTCGACTTCCCCTCGAATCCATCGCCGACGCCGCTCGTTTCGAGGCGGTCGTCTGCATTCCGACCTTCCGCCGTCCCGAAATGCTCCGGACGACGCTGGAGTCGATCGAAGCGCAGGCGACGAATGTCGCCTTCGCCGTCGTCGTCGTGGACAATGACGCGGCCGCGCCGGTCGGCCTCGATGTGGCGCAATCCTTCTTTCGCGAGGGGCGCCTCTCCGGCGTCGCCGCGGTGGAGCCGCGCCAAGGCAATGTCCATGCGATCAACGCGGCCTTTCGCCTCGCGCGGGAGCGCTATCCCGCGGCCGAATATTTCCTGATGATCGACGACGACGAGCGCGCCGAGCCGCAATGGCTGGAGGAGATGGTCGCCAGCGCCCGCCAGGGCGCCGACATCGTCGGCGGCCCGGTGACGCCCATCTTCCCGGAGGAGGCCAAGGCCGCCTTCCGCGATCATCCGGTGTTCTGGCCCGCCTTCGGCGCGACCGGCCCGGTGCCGATCATCTATGGCACCGGCAATTGCCTGCTGCGGCGCGAGGTGTTCGACGGCCTCGCAGAGCCCGCGCTCGATCCGAGATTCAATTTTCTCGGCGGCGGCGACACGGAATTCTTCACCCGCTGCCGCCGCGCCGGCTTCACTTTCTTCTGGCGCCAGGAGGCGCAGATCTATGAGCAGGTGACGCCGGGCCGGCTCGCGCTCGGCTGGGTGCTGCGCCGCAGCCTCGCCACGGGCGCGATCAATTACAGCATCGATCGCCTCGCCGCGCGCAGCCTGCGTCAGCGCCTATTGCTCATCGCCAAGAATCTCGCTCTCGGCCCGGTCTCGCTGCAACGCGCGCTGCGCATGTTGCGGGACTCCAAGCATCCGCTCGCCGCCACCCATCCGATCGGCATAGCGATCGGCCGGCTGCTGGCCTCGGTGGGGGCGACGCCGCAACCCTATCGCTATTCCTCATGACGGATATGAGCGCCTCCTCCATGGGGGGACTGGACGAGATCGACGGCCGCGGAATCCTGTTCTGCGTGATTCTGCTCGTCGGCTGGATCACTTTCTCGCCTTTCGCCGATCTCGCTTCACCGGAGACGCTGGAACTGGCGGAAGGCCGCGATTTTCAGATCTACGCCGCTTTCGGCCTGATGGCGGCGGGGTCCTTCTTCTACATCTGGCGGACCGATCGGCAGGCGCTCGCCGCGCTCGCCACGCCCGCCAATATCGCGCTGGCCGGCTGGATCGGCGTGACGCTCGTCACCTCGCACGAAATCTCCAACTCGCTGAAGCGCGTCGCGATGCTCGGCTGCGTCGGGACCTGCTGCCTCTCGCTGTTTCTGCTGCCGCGCGGCCGCGACGATCTCGCCAAGCTGCTCAGCATCGTCGCGCTCATCATCGTCGGCCTCTCCTATTTCGGCCTCGTCTTCCTGCCGAATTACACGATCCATCAGGCGACCGACATAGGCGAGCCGCAGCTCGCCGGTGATTGGCGCGGCATCTTCGCTCATAAGAATGTCGCCAGCGCCGTCTTCTCCATGCTGACCTTCATCGGCATTTTCGTGCTGCGCGCCGGCCGCACGGTCGAGGGATCGACGATTTTCATCCTCTCGCTCGTCTTCGTGCTGTGCTCGGGCGGCAAGAGCTCCACCGCCATTTGTCTCACGACGATCACCCTCTCCCTGCTCGCCGAGCGCACGCGCAATGTCGTCCTGTGGTCGATCATCGTCTTCTCGCCGCTGGCGCTGCTGAATTTCTTCGGCATAGGCGCCATTCTCTCCCCGCAGCTCGGCGCCATCGCCGCGGCGCTGCCACTCGACGCCACCTTCACCGGCCGCACCGACATTTGGACCTTCGCCATTCCGAAAGCCGCCGAGACGCCGATCTTCGGACATGGGCTCGGCGCGTTCTGGGCGACGGCGGCGCTGCGTTTCGGCGGCGACGACACGACGATCTGGGCCGGCAACGCCGCCCATGCGCATAACGGCTATCTCGACACTGTGCTGGCCATGGGCCTGCCGGGACTGGCCTTCACCTTCGCGGCGCTGATCGTGCAGCCCGCGCGCGACCTTCGGCGCGTCTGCGCGCGCGGCGACGAGCCGGCGATGTCTCTGCTGTTCCTGCAGATCTGGATGTTCGGCCTCTATCTCAACTCGCTCGAGAGCTTTTTGTTCGAGCGCGCCAATCCGAGCTGGATCGCCATGCTCTTCGCCTTTTTCGGCATTCGCTTTCTCGCCGAGTTCCGGATTCGCGCCTGAGCCGCTGCGGCTCGACGCTCAGCGGATGCGCTCCGCGTCTATGCGCGAGGCCGAGCGCGTCTCCGGCATACGCGCGTAGACGATCAGCGAGCAGAAGATCGCAGCGCTGACATAATAATAGAACCAGCTCTCGCGCCCCTCGCTCTTGAACCAGAGCGCGACATATTCGGCCGTGCCGCCGAAGAGGGAGACGGCGATCGCGTAGGGCACGGCCACGCCGGTCACGCGCACCGAGGCGGGGAACAGCTCCGCCTTCACCAGCGCATTGATCGACGTATAGGCGCCGACGATGAGCCAGCCCGCCAGCACCAGCGCGAAGGCCGTCCAAGGATCGCGCGCGGTCTGGATCGCCGTCATCAGCGGCGCGGTGAAGAGCGTCCCGAGCACGCCGAAAGCGATGAGCAGCGGGCGCCGTCCGATGCGATCGGATAGAGCGCCATAGGCCGGCTGCAGCGCCATGGCGAAGACGAGCGCGCCGGCGCTGATCCATGTCGTCTGCGCATCGCTCAGCCCGGCGGAGAGCTTCAGGAACTTCTGAATGTAGGTGGTGTAGACATAGAAGGCGAGCGTGCCGCCCATGGTCAGCCCGACCACGGTCGCCGCCTCGCGCGGATAGGATAAGAGCGCGCGCAAGGAACTGCGCTGCCGCGGCGCGGCCTCGGAAGCGAAAGCCTCCGTCTCCTCGAGATCGCGCCGCATGATCAGCGCGAACAGCGCCAGTCCCGCGCCGATGGCTAAAGGAACGCGCCAGCCATAGGCGCGCAACTCCTCCGGCGTGAAGACGAGATTTTGCAACACGAGCAGCACGATGAGCGCCGTCAGCTGTCCGCCGATGAGCGTGACATATTGAAAGCTGGAATAGAATCCGCGCCGGCGCGAGGCCGCCATCTCGCAGAGATAGGCGGCGGAGGAGCCATATTCGCCGCCGAGGCTGAGCCCTTGCAGCAGCCGCGCGAAGAGGAGCAGCGCCGGCGCCGCCTCGCCTATGCTCGCATAGTCGGGCGTGGCGGCGACGATGAGCGAGCCGAGGCACATCAAAAGAACGGACAGCGTCAGCGCGCGCCGGCGCCCGAACCGATCGCCGATCTCGCCGAACAGCGCGCCGCCGATCGGCCGCATGAAGAAGCCGAGCGCGAAGACGCCGGCGCCGGACAGCATTTGCGCGACCGGATCGTCGCCCGGAAAGAAAGAATTGGCGAAATAGAGCGAGAAGGCCGAATAGACGTAGAAATCATACCATTCGACGAGATTGCCGAGCGAGCCGATGACGATCGCCTTCAGCCGGCGCGCGGCCTCGGCGAGGCTCTCCTCCTCGAGCGTTTCCTCGCGCGCGTCAGCCAATCCGTCCTCGCCTCTCGCGCCATGTCGCGAGAGGCGAGGCGCGAGAGACTTATGGGCCGGCCCCGTCTTCGACGCAAATCAGCGCGTCGAACCCGCGCGAAGCGCCGCAAAGGCGATCCCGCGTTTCCGCCGCTTTTCCGCTCCGCCGCGCGCCGTTTCGCGAGCGAGGACGGCTCGTCCCAAAAATGGCGGAAAAACGCCTTGCTCGCGCCCTCCCTGGATTCGACCTGGAAACGATCGAGACATATTCGCGGGATAGGTCTCGATCCGACGCGACGGACACGCCGCCGCGCGACCCCGCAGGTGCGCTCGACGTGACCAAGACAGACGCAATTCTCCTGGTCGAGGACGATTCCGAAATCGGCGATTTGATTTCTCGCTATTTGCAGACCCATCAGATCGACGTCGCCCTCGTCGCCGATGGCGCGGCGATGGACGCCGCGCTCGCGCGGCGCGAGTTCGATCTCGTGATCCTCGATCTCAATCTGCCGGGCGAGAACGGCCTCTCCATCTGCCGCAGGCTGCGCGCCGACCGCAATCTGCCGATCGTCATCGTCACCGCGCAGGGCGAGGATGTCGATCGCATTCTCGGGCTGGAGATGGGCGCCGACGATTATCTGGTGAAGCCCTTCAATCCGCGCGAATTGCTCGCCCGCATCCGCTCCGTGCTGCGCCGCGCGCGCGCCGCCTTCGCCGGCCGCGACGAGACGAGCTCGCGCTATTATCTCTTCGAAGGCTGGCGCGTGGACATAATGGCGCATCAGGTGACGACTCCCGCCGGCACCAAAGTGGCGCTGACAAGCGCCGAATTCGATCTTCTCTATGCGCTGTGCGAGCGGCCCAATCGCGTGCTGACGCGCGATCAGCTGATCGATCTGACGCATGGACCGACCGCCGGCCCCTTCCAGCGCAGCATAGACGTGCTCATCAGCCGGCTGCGCCAGAAGATGGAGAGCGATCCCAAAAATCCGCGCTATATTCAGACCATTCGCTCGGAGGGCTATTTGTTCACGCCGCAGGTGGTGCGCGCGTGAGACGATTCTGGCGCACGCTGCGGCCCGATCATCTCGCCGGACAGATCGCCATTCTGGTGCTCGCCTCCATCGTGCTGTTCCACCTCTGCGTGACGATCGCGGTGCAATTCGTCCACGTCGAGCGACATGCGCGCCAGGAGCGATCGCATGTCGCTTCTGTCGAGACCGCTTCCGCTCTCGCCTGGGCCCTCGATCTCGCATCCGTCGCCGACCGCGAGCGGCTCATCGCCGCGTTCGACGATCTCGCCCATGGACTGCGGCCGAGCCTCGCCGCCGAGCATCCGCCCGCGGCTCGGGCCGCCGGCGCCGAGCCTTCGCCGACCGCGTTGCGCGGGCGCCTGTGGCCCGGCGCGGAGGTCTTCGGTATCGCGCCCGACGGCCGTCGTCTCGCCGTAGCGCTGCACAAAGGCGGCTATCTGACGCTCACGCCGGTTTCGCGCGAAGGGCGACGCGAGGGTTTCGGCGACGGCGGCCCGCGCGCGCCGCCGCCGGAGGAACTGCCGCCGCCGCCGCTGGGTGGTCCGGGGCGGCCTCTCGCGCCGCCGATGATAGGCGTCTGGCTCGCCTCCGCGTTCTTCTTCCTCATCTGCGCCGCCATATTGACGTTCTGGACCTCGAGCGCGGTCGTCGCGCCGCTGGTCGAACTCGCCCACAGGGCGGAGAAATTTCCGAGCGACTCGGGCGAGAGCGAGCCGCTGATGGAAAAAGGCCCGCAGGAGGTGCGCGATCTCACGCGCTCGCTCAACCGAATGCAGGCGCGCATCTATTCGATGATCGCGGCGCGCTCGCGCGTCCTGGCGGCGATCAGCCATGATCTGCGCACGATCATCACGCGAATGCGGCTGCGCGCCGAATTCATCGACGACGAGGCCTTGCGCGCCAAAATGCTGCATGACGTCGATCTCATGGATTCGATGCTCTACAAGAACCTCCTCTTCCTGCGCGAGGAGCGCTACCGCCACACGCATGAGATCGTCGATCTCGACAGCGTGCTGCAGACGGTCGCCGATCAATTCGCCGATCTCGGCCATGACGTCGCCTATGAGGGCGACGGGCGGCGCATGGTGATCGGCTCGCTCACCGATCTGCAGCGCGTCTTCGCCAATCTCATCGAGAACGCCGTCGCCCATGGGCGCCACGTCGTCATATCGGTGGCGCGCGGCGCGGCTGAGGGCGTCCAGATCGACGTCTCCGACGATGGTCCGGGCATTCCCGACGCGGAGAAGGACGAGGTCGTCGAGCCCTTCGTGCGCGGCCGGCCGGGGCGCAATCTCAATGAGCACGCCGGCTTCGGCCTAGGCCTCTCCATCGTGCGCGCGCTGGTCGAGGAGGCCGGCGGCTCCCTCCGCCTGCTGGACCGCGAGCCGCATGGGCTGGTCGCCAGGGTGACGCTGCGGCCGGCCGAAAAAGCCGAGGCCGGGGCGGCCTGATCGGCGCCCGCGCCTGCGCTGTCTGGTCGCGGCCCCTCGGCGCGCCCCGCGATTCTCGGCGGCGCGGATTCGTGGTCTCATGGTTCTTCTGCGAGTCGGGCGCGCCGCCCGGCGCGCCGAAACCGAGGAGGAGCCCCGCATGAAACTCTCGCGTCGCCTCTTTGCGCCGCTGGCCCTGGCCGCGGGCTTTTGCGCGCCGGCCGCCGCCGGCGACGCCGCCCATGGCAAGCGCATCGCCGAGCGCTGGTGCTCCGCCTGCCATGTGGTGACGAGCGCCCAGAAGACGGCCAACGCCGACGCCCCCTCCTTCGCCGACGTCGCTCAGCGCCGCACGGACGCCAAAGCTCTGGCCAATTTCCTCGTCGATCCGCATCCCAAAATGCCGAACATGCATCTGTCGCGGCGGGAGATCGACGATATCGTCTCCTATATCCGCAGCCTCGACCCGCGCCCGCGCGAGCCGGAGCAGGGCATTGACCGCTATGAACGGCCGAAGAACGGGTGAAGCGACAGAGGGCGCCTTCCATGATAGGCTCATGCCCCATGATCCTCGGCCGGAGCCGCTCATGAAGGTCGAACTGACCCCCGACGCCGCCCAATGGGTGGAAGCCGCGCTGGCGGCCGGCCGCTTCGCGAGCGCGGAAGAGGCGATCCGCTACGCCGTCGATCGCATCAAGCTATCCGAGCTGCGCGCCGAATTGGCCGCGGCCGAGGCGGAAGGCGGAGCGTTCGGCGGCGACGAGGTGAAGCGCTTCGCGCGCGATCGTCTCGCCGCCGAGGAGCGGACGTCAGACCACTGACGTGACCCGGCTCGTCTATCGTGCTGCGGCTCGCCGCGCCCTGGCGGAAATCGCCGCCCATATCGCCCGCGAGAGCGGCAGTCGCTCCGTGGCGGAAAACTTCGTCGATAGGCTCGTCGCTTATTGTGAGAAGCTCGCATCCCTGCCGGGCCTACTCGGCCGGCCGAGGCCGGAGCTCGGCCGAGACTATCGCAGCATTCCCTTCGGAAATTATGTGATACTGCTGCGTTATGCGGATCAGGACGGCCCGCGCAGCCACCTATATGTCGTCCATATTATTCACGGCGCTCGCGACATCGAAGCTCTCCCTGAGCCATTCGACTGAGATCCCGAGGCTTGAAAAATTTCGCCCCGCTGGACCCCCGCCGCGCGAGGCACTAATCAGTCCCGATTGCTCCACGGGACATGAAACCATGGCCTATGCGGTCAAGGAAGCCTTCAAGACGCTGCAGGGGGAGGGCCGCCATTCCGGGCGGGCCGCCGTCTTCTGCCGTTTCGCCGGCTGCAATCTGTGGAGCGGCCGCGAGGCCGACCGGGACGCCGCCGACTGCCGCTTCTGCGACACGGATTTCGTCGGCGTCGACGGCGAAAGCGGCGGCAAATTCGCCGAGGCTCCCGCTCTCGCCGCGCATTTGGCGCGTCTCTGGGGCGAAAACCGCGAGCGGCGTTTCGTCGTCTTGACCGGCGGGGAGCCCCTGTTGCAAATCGACGCCGCGCTGCTCGATGCGCTCCATGCCGAGGGTTTCGAGATCGCGGTCGAGACCAATGGGACGATTCCCGTCCCGCCTGCGGTAGACTGGATCTGCGTCAGCCCCAAGGCGGGCGCGCCGCTGGTCCAGACCAGGGGCGACGAGCTCAAGCTCGTCTATCCGCAAAAAGGCGCGGAGCCGGAGCTGTTCGAGGGGCTCGCCTTCGACCATTTCCTGCTCCAGCCCATGGACGGGCCGGACATATTGCGCAATACGAAAGCGGCGATCGACTATTGCCTCGCGCATCCGCGCTGGCGGTTCTCGCATCAGACGCATAAGGCCATCGGGGTGAGATGACGGTTCTGTTCGAAGTCTATCGGGAGTTCTGCTTCGAGGCGGCGCACGCCCTCTACGACCCGGATCACCCGACCGGCGGGAAATACCGCAATCTGCACGGGCATTCCTTCCGCGTGCGGGTGACTTTGCGCGGCCCACGCCAGGACGGCGACGAATGGGTCATGGATCTCGGCAAGCTCGGCGCGCGGCTGCAGCAGCTGCGCGAGCGGCTGGACCATTCCTTCCTCAACGAGCTGGAAGGCCTCGGCAAGCCGACGCTCGAAAATCTCTGCGTCTATATATGGAAGGACCTCGAGCCCTCGCTGCCGGCGATCCACGAGGTCGGCATTTTCCGCGACACCTGCAACGAAGGCTGCGTGCTGAAAAAGCCATGAAAAAAGCCTGCCCGAGTCGCCTCGGGCAGGAAGTCGGGAGCCCCCGCTCGGGAGCGCGACCGAGCGAAGAAGGAAAAGGGCTCGGCTCAGCCGCTCGCCAGGAATTTCTCGAGATAGACCTGTTCCTTGGGAACGCCGGCCGTCGCTGCGGCGTCGAAGGCGGCCTCGATCATGCCGGGCGGACCGCAAAGGTAGATGTCCGGCGCGCCGCGCAGCTTCTCGAGCTCGGCGCGCATGAGATCGATGACCGTTCCCTTGGCGACGCCATTCGCCTCCGTCGCATTGACGACCGCCACCTGCACATCGAGGCTCGGCATGGCCTTCTGCAGCGCCCTCAGCTCCTCGACATAGAAGAGCTCCTCATAATTGGTGACGCCGAAGAACAAGGTCGCCGGTTGCGGATCGGCTTCCTTTTTCAATTGCCGGATCATCGACAGAACGGGCGAGAGGCCGGTGCCGCCGGCGACGAAGAAGCGCGGCCGCTCGCTCTTGTGCAGAAAGAAGGAGCCGGCCGGCCCGCGCAGCGCGACGCGCTGGCCGACGCTCGCCTGCGTGCGCAGATAATTGGAGAAAGCGCCGTCCGGCAGCAGGCGGATGAAGAATTCGAGCCGACCATCCTCCGCGACCGAGGCCATGGAATAGGAGCGGCGCGTATGCGTGCCGGGAATTTCGATATCGACGAATTGCCCGGGAGCGAAGTTCAACGAGATGGGCGCTGCGCCATCCGCGGTGAGGGGCTGCAGCACGAGCCGCACGACATTGGACGACACGCGATCGCATTCGACGATCTCGGCGAGCCAATTGGTCTGGATCGCCTCGAAGGAGATGCGATCATAGGTGTAGGGCACGATGAGATGAAGGTCGCTGCGCGGAAAGGTGCGGCACAGCAGAACCTTTCCGTCCTCCTCCTCGTCCGGCGGAAGAGCCTGAACCTTGACGTCGATGAGCTCGTATTCGCCATCCGTGCAATCGGCCTTGCAGGTCGCGCAGCCGCCGGCGCGGCAGGAGGCGAGCAGGATGACGCTCTGACGAAGCCCCGCGGAAATGACGTCCTCGCTCGGTCCGCATTCGAACGAACAGGTTTCTCCGTCCTCAGTTTCGATGACGATCTGGTACATACGTCTTTCGCCCTGTCTCTACTCTGGCTGCGCCAGCTCGTTCTTCGTCGAATCGTTCTGCTCATTGACGGGGATCGGCGTGCCGAGCGATTGCAGGAGCCGCTTGATCTCCGCGCTATTGTCGCCGGGCCGCTGCGCGGCCTCGTCCTGCCGCTTGAAATGGCTCAGCACATGAGCGACCGCCTCGCGCGACGAATCGAAGGACAGCGAGCAGCCTTCCTGGACGAATTCGCCGTCACGCAGGATTTCCCAACGCCACATATAGTCGAGGTCGACCGTAAAGGCCTCGTAGCGCGCATCCGAATGAATCAGAATGCGCGACTCTTCGGTCGCAGGTTCCGCAGAATGCGCCATCGCATCCTCTCCTTTCGAGGAAATGACCTTCGGGCGGCGCACACGCCGCCCGAACGCATGGATCATTGCCGAAAGCGAAGCGATCAGGCCTGCAGATGCAGGACCTTGACGCCGCGCTCCTTGCGCAGACCCTCGAGAGGCGTGGCGTAATAATCGGTGTTGCGCAGCTCCATCAGAATGGTGCCCAGCGCCGCATCGGTGCGCAGGAACACATTCACCGGCAGGACCGGCGGCTTGTAGAGCTGACGGAACTCGATATGGATGCGCTCCGCCGCATATTTGCTCTCGGCGGCCTTCATCTTGGCGATCCAGGCGGCTTCCACCGCGGCGGCGTCCTCGCCGGTCGTCGCCTTGGTGACGAGATCCGCGACGGAGAGCTTCTCGGTCTTGAGCACCGAGAGACGCTCTTCGATCTTGCGCTCGATATATTGATAATCGACGTCGAGGTCGTAGCTCTTGCGGAAGGGCGAGGAATAGGCGACGCGGAAGTCCTGAATGAACTTCGTCGCCTGGTCCACACTGTTCAGCTTGGCGATCTTTCCTTCCCACTCGGTGCGAGTGGAGTTCTCGTGGATCGGTTCTCTCTTCGCCATTGTGGCAATCCTTATCGTCGACCGATCAAATATCGGTCAGGGCGCGATCGAGGCCCATGAGTTCCGAGGTGATGGTGAATTTCGTGCCGAGCGTGTAGGCGCGGCCGACGGTCGACGACACATTCACGAGAAGGTCGTAGACCGAGAACGGCTTGCCGAGCAGATCGGCGGCTTCGGCGGCGTCGATCTCGATCGCGCCATCGGCCTTGATCCACCAGAAGCCCGCCTTGTCCTCGACGACGATCGACGGATTCTTCGCCTTGCCGCCCTTGAGCACCATGTCCTCGATGATCGCGTCGATCTCGTCGCTCTTCATCAGGACCAGAACCACGGCGTTGGATTCGTGGACGACCTGATTCTCCTCGGCGAAGAACTCGTCCGCGAAAGCCTTGCCGGTCTTCTGCATGATTCCGGCGTTGTAAGCGTTATGCGCGCTAGACATAGGAGCGTTTCCTTTTCAGTTCTTGTAGCCGGCGAGAACGGCGTCGACCTTCTGGTCCACGTCGATCTTGAAGCCGATCTTGTCGGCGTAATCGACCTTCCAATCGCCGAAGACGCGCTGCAGCGCCTCGGAGACGCCAGCGCGATCGGTCGCGCCCGCGACCTTCTCGACCTTGGCGTAGATGCCGACGAAATCCTTCAGCGCCGTCACCGAACGCGCGAGATAATGCTCGGTCCAGGCGTTGAGGAAGGTGCGGTTGTGCGCGCCGAATTCCGGATCATTGGCGAGGCAATAGACGAAGAGATCGTCGATCGCGCCGCGCGTGGTCTGGAAATAGGTCTGCGATTGCGCCGTGAAGAAGGGCGTCAGCGTGTCGCCATAGACCGTGGCGAGGCGCTGGAAGAACTCGCGACGGGCGAACTGGCCGA
Organism: Methylosinus sp. RM1; assembly: GCF_011378635.1. Taxonomy (NCBI): domain Bacteria; kingdom Pseudomonadati; phylum Pseudomonadota; class Alphaproteobacteria; order Hyphomicrobiales; family Methylocystaceae; genus Methylosinus; species Methylosinus sp. RM1. Next base: position 121,211 of record NZ_WOVC01000005.1, on the reverse strand, counting down.
AGGTCGCGTCATAGACGGCGTGACCCGCCCAGAGGATCTCGTTCCAATCCTGAATGCCCTGCCAGATTTCTTCCACCGCGCCGCGGGCGCCGGCGTAGATCGGATCGGTGGTCCAGATCTTCTTCGGCACGTCGGTCGAAGCGTCGAAGCCCGGCACGAGCTTGGCGATGAACAGACGCTCCATCTGGATCATCTGCGCATTGTCGACCTTGTCGAGACCAGCGAAGGTCGCCGACTGACGGATCGTGTCCGACAGGCAGTCGCGGCCGACCGACGAATGGGCGTTGAACAGGCCATATTCGTTGTAGAGCAGCGCGCCGTAATATTTGTTGAGGATCTCGTCGCGCCAATAGGCGTCGATGGTGCGGATCGAGCCCTCGGAAGAATAGGCGGCGAGGAAGCGCTGCGTGTAGCGCGCCTCTTCCGACTTGTCCTTCACATAAGGCGCGTGCCAGCGACGGGCCGGATCGCGATGGCGATACCAGTCGGTCGTGCGCAGCTCGGTGCTCTCATTGCCCCAGGACGGACGGCCGCCGTGGAACTTCTGAGTCCAATCGCCCCAATCGAGGCCGCCGGCGATCCAGTCGGGATTGGGCTGGGCATAGCAGGACAGCTGCTCATATTCCGACAGGCGCTTCCAGCGCGGCTGGATGAAATAATGATATTTGCGCTGCGTGTCGAGCGCGTGATCCGGAACCGCGGCGGCGATGATCGCGGCGCGTTCCGGATCGGTGAGACCTCGCTTCGTAACCTGAGAGCTCTGAGGCTGTGACATTTCAGACGTCCTCCACTAGGGATTTTTCGTGCTTCGTGCTTGTCGACGGACGCACGTCGCCCGCCGAGGACCCGGCGCGCGCGAAACGCGCCGGGAACCCGTTGCAATTCGACGCGAAGCGCCGAATGAAGATCAGAATTTGGCGAGCGGATCGGGGAAGACGCAGCCCGCGCGCTTGATGTCCTCGAGCGTCCAGAGATTATCGCCGCGCACGTGAGGCTGGGCGATCAGCGTCTTGCCGTCGGAGCGAACGCCATGGCCCTCGGCGATCACTTCGGACAGTTCGCGTCCCTCATACTGCTCGAAGAGATTGTGGCACTCGTAGCGCTCCGGCTCCGACAGCCACATACGCTCACCCCAATCATCCGTGAGCGAATGCTTCTTGCCGTTGAACTCGTGCACGCGCAGCGAGCCGGAGCCCTTGGCGAGAGACGGGATGAACGGCACTTGCGAGACGCGGTCGATATAGACGTCGTGACCGTTCTGCAGCAGCCAGGCGTAGGGGATGAACCCGCTCTTGGGATCCTCATAGCCGAGCTTCTTCCACTCATTGTAGATCTTGCCGTAGTGATCGGCCCAACCCGGGTAGTTCGCCTCGAACCACTCCTGATCCTCCTCGTCCGGCAGAGCCAGACGCGCGAAGCCGAGCGGCCACAGCGCGTAAGCGGCGAGGGCGAGATCGTGATGGGCCCAATAGGCGTCCGTCTTGGCGTCGCGCAGCGAGCGGGGGCTCTCCACGCCATACTTTCCGAGGCGACCGATCCAGATTCCACCCCAATCCTCGTAGACCCAGCGGTTCCAGGTCTTCACCCAGGGCTCGACCTTGAACTTGGAGCCATACTCGAAGAGATAGCCGAGGGCAGGCGTGAAATACTTCTGCTGCGTCCAGAAGGCGTTGTTCAGATCGGTGTTGAGGAACTTCGCCGCCGCCGGATCATTGGCGATGGACACCACCGTCTGATAGCCGTTCGCCATATGCCGCAGCTCGTCGGTCTCCACCGACAGGAACACCGTCGGCGTGATCTCGTCGCCATTGGCCGAAGCCCATTCGGTGACGGCGACGATCAGCGGATTGGTGAAGCAGGCTTCGCCGACCAGCTGCAGATTGACCGAGCATTCCACGGCGTCGCCGGAGATGAAGCCGTCGGCGAAGACGCGCTTCATGCCCTTCCACAGCGGGCCGATCGCGCGGGTGCGACGGGCGTCATTGTGGCCGGCCGGATCGTGATAATGCTTGGAGTAATAGTGGTTGATGAAAGCGCATTGATGCGTGTGACGAATTTCGTCGAGCACCTGAGCGAGATAGCCGTTCTTCTGCTCGGCCGCGGTGGCGCTGTCCCACAGCATGGCCGAAGCGGCGATGGCGTTATACTCGCCGACCTCGAGGAAGTTCGAGATCACTTTCATGGTCTCGCCCCAGCGGGGATGCACCTTGTTGCCGGCGCCGAGACGGGTCAGACCATCGAGCAGAGTGCCGAACTGGCGCTCGTCCTTGGCCGCCTCCATGCGGGCGTATTCCTTGGCGATGACCTTGAACTGCTCCTTGGTCTGGTTCGCCATGTGATATTTGGTGGCGTATTTGGTGCGATTTTCCTTGAAGTCCCAGTTGAAGCTCTGCAGCCACTTGTGGACCTCCTGCGGCTCGACGCCGACCGGAGCGCGGTTGACCTTCAGAGCATCGGTCGCCGCTTTTGTCGCGAGACTGATTGCCATGCTTCTTCCTCCTCACAGACTTTTTGTTTCTCGGATCGACGACTTCGTCTGCAGTCGCAGATCCGAACGTGAGCGCCGCTTTCCAAACTTTCGAAATGGAAACTTCGATGTCGTCTGCAATTCATCTATTGCGGAAGCGACGACGCTTATTGTTATGGCAAGCCCCGTGCCACTGATGGTGATTTTGCGGAATCATAGAGTTTGCAAGGGATTCGCAACGATCGTGAAAGAGATACGACGTGAGCGCGGGAATATTCGAAGGCGGCGCTCGATACAGTTGTCAAATAAGCATACGCACGAATTTCATCGACTGTTTCGATCGCCGCGATCCATGCATGATCGCGGCGATCGAGGGCCTGATCAGGCGCGTGGATCTTCGCGCGTTTCGGCGGCGCGGCGCGCATCGAATCCGAATGTCGGATCGCTCGGCGGAATATGCGTCACCGCGCATTCCACCGTCATCAGCGAGGAGGCCGTGGCGACCGCATTGCGCAATGCGAGACGCGTGACGCGCACGGGATCGATGACGCCGGCGGCGAAGAGATCGCCGCAAGCGCCGCTGCGCATATCCATTCCCCAGAAATCGTCATTCGATCGCCGCAGCTCGAACAAGAATTCATCGGCGTCGACGCCGGCGTTGGCGGCGATGCGGCGTATCGGCTCGTCGAGCGCGGCGCGCACGATGGCGACGCCATGGTCCTGATCGAGATTGTCGCCGCGCAGCTCTGCGAGAGCGGCGCGCGCGCGATAGAGTCCGACGCCGCCGCCGGCGATGACGCCGTCATTCTGCGCTGAGCGGGCGGAGTTGAGCGCATTCTCGATTCTCTGCATACGCTCCTTGATGACGATGTCCGACAAGCCGCCGGCGCGGATCGTCGCCATTCTGCCGGACAGGGCTTTTATGCGCGTCTGCAGATTTTGGAGCTCGTGGCGCTTGCCGCTCGGCGAGCCTTTGGAGCCGTCGCCTTCGACGATCCAATCGGCCTGACGTTTCGCCGAAGCGAGGCGATCGGCGATGACGGCGGCGTCGCCTTCGCCGCCGATGACCAGCGTATCGTCCTCGCGCACGACGACGCGTCGCGCGCGGCCGAGATGCTCGATCGTGACATTGGAAATATCTTCGCCGAACGCTTCCATGATCGCGCGGCCGCCGGTGAGCGCGGCGAGATCGAGAAGATATTCGTAGCGACTGTCGCCATAGCCCGGCCCCTTCACGGCGATGGAGCAGAGATTCTTGCGAATGTGATTGAGCAAGAGTCCGGGAAGCGCTTCCTCCGCTATGTTTTCCGCGACGACGAGCAGGCTGCCGCCGCGGCGCCGCACGAGCTCGAGCGCCGGCACCAGCTCGGAAAATTCATTGATGACGCGATCGTAGATGAGAATATGGGGATTCTCGAGCTCGGCGATTTTGCGCGCGCTGTCGGTCATGAAATAGGGCGAGCGATAGCCCTGTTCCCAATGCATTCCTTCGACGGATTCGATCTCGTCGGTCACGCCATTGCCGAGCTCGACATCGACGACGCCGCCTTCGCCGGCGATCTCCAGCGCTTCCGCGACGATCTCGCCTATGCCGTCATCGCCGCCGGCCGCGAGAGTCGCGACATGAGCGAGCGAGCGCCGATCGTCGCAACGACGCGAACGGCGCAAAAGGTCGGCCTCGACCGCGCGCGCGGCGCGCTCCATGCCGAGCGAGACGTCGCGCGGATTCATGCCGGCGGCGAGCGCTTTTCGCGTTTCCGCGGCGACGCGGCGCGTCAGCACGACAGAGGTCGTCGAGCCGTCGCCCGCTTCTTTGGCGACCGTCGTCGCCATTTGGCGCACCAGCGTTATGCCGACGCTCTCCATGCGTCCGGCGGCTTCGACCGCCTGCGCCACTGTGGCGCCGTCCTTCGTCGCGACCGGCGGCAAGCCGGAGGCGCGATGCTCGATGACGACATTGCGCCCGCAAGGCCCGAGCGTCACGCCGACCGCGTCGGCGAGAACATCGACTCCATCGAGCAGCTTTTTGCGAACGGCGTCGCCGAAGCGAATATTCCTGGCCACGACACTAATCCTCCACTGATGCGCGGCGCCGCCGCGGCGTCGCGCGCGTTTCCTTTGTTTTTTCGTTTCGCTTATTTTTTCTTGGGCTTGTCGAAAGCCGTAATGTCGATGTCCTCGCGTCCGGCGTTGAGCGTCATCGCGCTGCGGCCCGCCGCCACACGGCGCGCGCGGTTGCGCTCGACACGTATCCAGACGGAGATCAATCGGCGATCGTCGAAATCGAGCGTGCGACGTATTTCCTCTATGTCGACAGGCTCGAATTCCCGGCGCAGATAGGCCGCGAGTTCTCGCACGCGCTCCTCGCCGATGATTTCTTTCAGACGCTCTTCCTCTTCCTCGAGCTCGCGCAGAGAGGCGTCGAGCGCGCGGGCGGCTTCTTCGATAAAATCGCGGTCTTCCGGTCCCATCGCGTCACCTCTTGGAGACGATGCGCCGATCGCTTCGCAAGCCGTAGCGCGCCATTTTATGGTAGAGCGTCGCTCTGGTGATGCCGAGGCTGCGCGCCGCTTTGGCGATATTGCCTTTGCTCGAGGCGAGCGCATGTCGAACGGCGCGCGCCTCCCAATCGGAGAGGTCGAATCCGGCTTCGAGCTCGACTGTTTCGTCGACATTGGCGTCTTGTGACTCGGCGTCGGTCACGCGCTGATCGAAGTCGAGCTCCTGTAGAAAATCGATCGGAAGATCGTCGATCTCGATGACCGGGCCCTTGGCGACGGCGATGCTGGAGCGCAGCACATTGCGCGCCTCGCGAATATTGCCGGGCCAGGGATGCTTGAAGAATATGCGCCAGACTTCATCGGAAAAGCGCAGATCTTCCGCCGATCCCAGCGCGTCTCGCTCGAGGCGGAACAATTGCGCCAGCAGCCCGAGGCGATCGGGCCGCTCGCGCAGCGGCGGCAGCCATAGCTGCACGCCGTTGAGGCGATAGTAGAGATCGCGGCGAAACGCGCCTTTTTGCACCATCTCCTGCAGGCTGCGATTGGTGGCGGCGACGACGCGCACATCGACGCGGATCGGCTTGCTGGAGCCGATCGGCACGACTTCGCTGGAGTCGAGCACGCGCAGCAGCGTCGCTTGCAGATCGGCGGCCATGTCGCCGATTTCGTCGAGGAACAATATGCCCTTGTCGGCCTCGACGAATTTGCCGGATTTGCCCTTTGCGCGCGCGCCGGTGAAGCTGCCGCCCTCATAGCCGAACAATTCGCTCTCGATCAGCTCGCGCGGAATGGCGGCGCAATTGATGGCGACGAGCGGACGCTCCTTGCGCGGTCCGCCGGCGTGCAGGCGGCGCACCAGATAATCCTTGCCGACTCCGGACTCGCCGGTGATGAGGATCGGAATATTGCGCTCCTGCAAGCCGGCCGCCTTGCGCAGCGCCGTCTCCAGCACGCTGTCGCTCCAATCGCGCTCGGCGTCGGGCCCGCAGGGCGCGGCGTCGGCGCGGTCGGGCGCGCGGCGAGCCGATGAGGCGGCGCCGTCGCGCCTCGGACAGCGATGCGCTTCCGCATAGAGCGGACGGCCGTTGCGATCGGGGAGCGATAGGATGCGGCCGCCTTCATGCGCGGCGATCAGCGCCGGCAGATCGACGCCGAGCGCGGTCGCCGCGCGCGCGCCGACGAGCGCGGAATAGCCGCCGCCGAGCGCCTCGACGGCGGCGCGGTCGACGCCGCGAACATATCCGTCGGCGCCGACGAACACGCGGCCTTCGTCGGCGAAACGCGCATCCGCTTCGCCGATCGCGCGCAGGCGCAGCAGATAGCCGTCGGCGGCGAGGCGGTCGAACAGGCTCGCCTCCAGCATATGCCGCGCGATCTTCAGAAATCCGAGGGCGAGCTTGGCGGCGTCGCGCCGATCGGAGATCATGCCGAGGATCGCGCAGAGCCCGCCGTCGGGCGCGACGATGGGACAGCCGGCGGTCGCGAAGCGATGCAGCGCGCCGTTGAAATGCTCCTTGCCGTCGAAGGCGACGGGCTCGCGCAACAGGCTCGCCGTGCCGACGCCATTATTGCCGAGGCTGGCCTCGCTCCAATCGGCGCCGATGCGGCCGATCTGCGCGCCGCCGGCCGTTATGCGCGAGCCGGAGTCGAGCAGATGCACGACGGCGCCCGCCGGATCGGCGAGCAGCAGCGCGACATTGGTCTCGTCGAGCAGCGTGCGCAGATCATAGACCAGCGCCGAAAGATGCCCGGCGACGCCGCCGAGCGAATTGCGGCGCCAGCCGTCGAGCTCCGAGGCGCCGCTCTCGAGGCGGCGCTGGCGCGGCGCGAATTCCGCGCCGGGGGGCAGAGCATGGTCGTCGACGCAGCGCGCCCAGGCTTCCGCGACCTGCGGGCGCACCCAATCGGCGCCGGCGGGCGCCTGGCCGGTCTGCTTCATCCAGTCCCAGGCGACGCCCGGCCGATCGACGCCGTAGAAGCCGGTCTCCTCGGCGCCGCGCAGAGCGGCGACGGAGGCGGCCGCGCGATCGAGCAAGGGGGATCTCATTGCCATATCGCTCAAAAGCGATCCTCCCGAATTGTGACGTGTTGCGCCGGGCGTCCGCGCCGGGGCGCTCATGCGATGGCCGGCGCCCGCCGTCGCTTCGACGGCGGGCGCGCTTTCGACGTCGTAGCGGTCGGCGCTCAGCTGCGCGCGGCCGAGGGGGCTTTCTGGCCGGGCAGGGGCAGCTTCTGCAGCGCTTCGGCGAGCTGTTCGGCCGCATAGCCGAAGACGGCGCCCACGATCAGCGACAAGGCCGCCAGCAGCGCCGGATTATTCGGCGCGAGCGCGAGCAGGTCGTCGGCGTGCGTCGTCGCGAGCAGCGTCGCATAGGCGGCGAGGGAGACGGGCCATTCGGCGAGCGCCGGCAGCTTGGAGGCGAGCACGAGCAGGACGAGCGTCACCGCCACGGCGATGGCCGTCCAGGCGGCGACGCCGATCGTCTCGCCATAGGGCAGGCGCGTGGCGGCGACGAGCGCCACAGCGGCGAGCAGGACGCCGAACAGATGATGGGGGATCGACTTCTTGAGCCCCTCGAGCTTGCCGCCGAATTGCATATAGCCGGCCCAGCCGATGAGCGCGGCGAAGAGCTGCGCGCCATAGGATGCGGCGGGACCGAGCGCCAGAAATGCGGCGAGACCGCCGAGAGCGCCGACGCTCACGGCCCTAAAGGATGTGATGCTCATGACAATAGCCTCCAGCTGCGCGCGCGATCGAGGATCGGCGCAGATCGCATGAATCCCTCGACGGCGCAGTGGTCCGTCGATCTTCGAAAAGGAGAGTGGGGGAGTTCAGGCGAGGCGCGCTGGGGGCGCGCGTGGGAACAGCGGCCGCAGCTCGGGCGCGGCGACGACGGCGTCGACGACATAGAGCGGCGTCGGCGCGCCGGAGAACATTTCGAGCGGAAGGATCGCGATGAGGACGCGTTCTTCCTCGCCGTCTATCGCCGAGCTGCAATGGAGAATGCAGCAGGGGCCGACATGATGGCTCTCGATCGGGGAAGAGTCGTTTTGCGAAGCGCGGGCGGAGTCGGCCTTGAAAGTCGCGCAGACGACGCCGGAGAATTGCGCGCTGTCGGCGGTGGCTCCGGCGGCGAAGCCGACGCCGACCGTCTGCAGCAGGAACAGCAGCGCCGCGACCAAGCTCAGGGCCGTTCGCATGACGCTCGAATGTGTCCGGCCGAGGATTCGCAAGGTCATATGCTCTGAAGCGTTCAGATTTCAACGGTACGAGCGGCGCCCGCGAGCGTCAAGCGACGCTCCCTCGCGCACATGCGGCATGTTGTCGCGAACGTGCGCCCACGCCTGCGTCTGCGCTCCGCTCTGCTCCGCGCCCCGTTCCGCCTTTGCGGCGCGTGTGCGCGGCGGATGAAATCCTTCAGCGTTTTCGCAGCGTCGCCGCCACGATCCATGAAGGAGGCGACGCCGGACATGACGCCTTCGTGATCGACGAGATAGACGAGCGTGGTGTGGTCGATCGTATAGTCGCCGCCGTCGAGAGGAACCTTGCGATGATAGACGCGAAAGGCGCGCGCGGCGCGGTCGATCTCCTCCGGCGCGCCGCGCAGGGCGATGATGCGTCGTCCGAAGGAGGAGACGAAATCGGCGAGGCTTTCGGCGGTGTCGCGCTCGGGATCGAGAGTGACGAAGAGAATGTCGAAGCCGGCGCCGGAGGGATCCGCCTCATTGGCCGCGCGCGCGACCTCGAGCATCGTGCTGGGGCAGACTTCCGGACAATGCGCGAAGCCGAAGAAGATGGCGTAGGGCCGGCCGAGCATGGTCGTTTCGTCGACGACGGCGCCATTGGTCGCGGTCAGCCGGAAGGCGGGCGAAAAGCCGCGCGCGGCCGCTTGCGTGTGCGGCGCGAGGCGCGGCGCGGCGGCGCTCGCCAGAACGACGGCGGCGGCGATGGCGATCCACCATCGGCGCGCGCCGAGCGCGGCGGGAATGCGGCGTTCGCCGCCCGGCGCGGTGCGGGCGCCCGCCGGGCGGCTGGAGCGAGCGGAGCTCTCGGGCGGGATGGAGACCGATGCTCCGCTCGAACGACGAAGGCCGCGGCGGCGAATGAGGCGGCGAAAGCGCGCTGCGAGCCGCGCGCCGGTTCTCGGCGCGCGGCGCAGCGCTTCGACGAATGTGGTGCGTATGCGCGGCTCCACCTCTATGCCGCGCAGGCCGTCGGCGAGGCGCTCGACGGCGCTCTCCTTTTCCGCCGGCGTCGAATGACGTCCGATCTCGAGCCGGCGTCCGGCGGTTCTGATCTCCACTTGCAGATAGCGACGCGCGCGATCGAGACGCCGCTCGATGACGAGATCGGCGGCCTTGACGCGCCTCTGGTCGATGAGCCGGCCGCGCACATAATGCGCGACGCAGACGACGCCATTCTCCACCGTCACGCGCTCGACGATTTCGCCGCGTTGCGCGGGCGCGTCGCCGGCGAGGCGGCCGCAGAAGGATGCGAGGCCGTTGGCGGCGCTCGTCGCCGCGCGCATCAAGAGCGAAGCGAATGTGCGCGGCGCGGCAGGCGCGGCGTCGGCGGCGGGATGGGCGGATCGCGGTTTCGTCGGCGCGGGCTGCGCGCAGGGCTCCGTCACGCAGGTCTCCATTTCGCGGCGTCGTGTCGCGGCTCTCAGTGTCGCGAGGTCTTATCGAAAACAGCAATTGCGCATATAGGTCAACGCGAAGGCGAATGATGTGGATGCGACCGGACGTCGCGTGCAGAAAGTGAACGACCATGCGTTCGATCGTGATCGTCGCAATGCGCGCGAAAGCGATACGTCTGTGCAGATTTCGATCCGAAATTCGCCGCTCAGCGCCTTTTCGCGCTATGTTTGTCGCTTCATGTGTCTCTCTGTGCGCTGGCGCCGAAGTTGCGGACCTCGCGCCGAGGGGCATGTTCAACAATCGGCTCGAGACATGATCACAGGCTCGCCGCGGCGGCGCGACCTTCTATCCTCGATAGGATATGGAAAATTTTGCCTATTGCGGGCGCTCACGCTCCCGCTGCTCCTTTTTGCGACAGTGGCGCTCTCCGCGCCCGCCGCGATAGAGGTGGAGCGCGCCTGGTGCGCGACGCCCCCCAAAGGAGTGAGGATCGGCGCCTGCTATCTCGCCCTGCGCAACGACGGCAAGATCGAGGATCGGCTGCTCGGCGTGGAGGCGGAGGCGGCCGGTCGCGTCGAATTGCATGTGACCAAGGTGGCCGACGGCGTCGGACGGATGCGGCCGCTCGCCGATGGGGTGGACCTTCCGCCCGAGTCGGTCGTCGATTTCCGCGAAAAGGGCTATCATCTCATGCTCGTCGATCTGCGCGGGCCCCTCGCCGAGGGCGAGACCATGCGCGGGACGCTGCGCTTCGAGCGCGCAGGGCCGCGGCCGGTGCTGTTCCACATCGAGCGGCCGGGCGCGCATTGAACCCGGCCGCGGCGTCGGCGTAGGATTGCGACGCCACGGCGCGGCGCGAAAATGATCCAAGGGCGGAGCTTTGCCGCCGGCGGGCGACCGGCCAATTAGGGATGCCGTAAAGGGGCGGATGGCGGAGTCGACGGATACCTCTATTTCAAGCCGGACGGAAAGATCGCGGAAAAGGCCGTGGTCTCGGTCAAAGGCGGCGGCAATGTCGGCGTGGCGATGATCCGCGACCTCATCGCCACGATCGAGCGCGAAGGCGCCAAAATCGGCGTGATCCTCACCCTCGAGGACTCTACGACGACCATGCGCCGGGACGCGACGGCAGCCGGCCTCACGAGAGTCCGATGCATGGCAAGTTTCAACGAATTCAAATTCTCACGATCGAGGATCCGTTCGGGGCCAAAAGCCGCATCTGCCCTGGATCGACCCGAGCGTCTTCCGCAAGGCCGAACGCGAGACCTCGAGCAAACAAGGCGATCTCTTATTGTAACCACTTCGTCATGAATATGACGCAAAAACGGGCGGAGCCTTTTGCGCCCGTCTTTGCGGCGACAAAATCCCTCCCATAGTGGGGTTCATCCCGCATTCAGCCGGAGTGCGGGATAGGATCGGCCTTCGCTCTCATGCTAGATGGGCGCGGATTTCCCGCGGATATGTCACGCAATGAATGAGTTGAACCCCAGTTTCGCGCAGAGCTCGCGTCTCGACGAGAATGCGGAGATCGCCGAGGACGAGGCGCGCAACGCGACGGCGAGGGCCGTGATGCGCGGCGCGGTCATGCCGCATCTGCTGCGCGACGAATTGCTTTGCGAGATTTTCGCGGCCCGCGTCGCGGCGACGCCCAATGGGCTCGCCATGGCGACCTTGGAGCGGCGCTTCACCTATCGCGAGGTGGACGCGCAGGCCTCGGCCATCGCCTGCGGCCTTTCGGCGCGGGACATCGGGCCCGGCGACGTCGTCGGCCTTTGGGGCGCGCGCGGGCCGGAGCTGCTGATCGCCCAGATCGCCATCGCCAAGACCGGCGCCGCCTGGCTGCCCTTCGACGCCGACGCGCCGGTCGACCGCATCGCGGTCTGCCTCGCCGATGCGGGCGCCAAGGCGCTGCTGACTTCGGCCGCTTTCGCCGCCAAGGCCGCCCCGTCGGTCTCGGTCGAGACGCTGGTCGACGAAGAGATCGCGGTCGCCGGCGGCCTCTGCCCCGATCCGCGCGGGCTCGGCGCGACGGGCGACCATGCGGCCTATCTCATCTACACCTCGGGCTCGACGGGGACGCCCAAGGGCATTGTCGTCACCGCGCGCAACATCTGTCATTATCTGCGCTCGGCCAATGAGATCTATCGGATTTCCGCCTCCGATGTGGTGTTCCAGGGCGCCTCCGTCGCCTTCGACCTCTCCATGGAGGAGATCTGGATTCCCTATCTCGCCGGCGCGTCGCTCTTCGTCGCCACGCCGCAGATCATCGGCGAGACCGAGGCGCTGCCCGATATTCTGGAGGAAGCCGGCGTCACCGTGCTCGACACTGTGCCGACGCTGCTCGCCGCCATGCCGCGCGACGTCGCGACGCTGAGGAAGATCGTGCTCGGCGGCGAGGCCTGCCCGCCTTCGGTGGCGGAACGCTGGGCGCGCGCCGGCCGCACCATTTTCAACAGCTACGGTCCCACCGAGGCGACGGTCGTCGCCACCGTCTCCGAGGTCTGGCCCAATGAGACGGTGACGATCGGCAAGCCGATCCCCAATTACAGCTGCTATGTCGTCGATGAAAATCTGGCGCTGCTGCCGCCGGGCGCGGAGGGCGAGCTGCTGATCGGCGGCCCGGGCGTCGCCCAAGGGTATCTGCGCCGCGACGAGCTGACCGCCGAGAAGTTCATTGCCAATCCTTTCCCCTCGGACGGCTCCGATCCGATCCTCTATCGCTCCGGCGACGCGGTGATTCTGGACGAGAGCGGCGATCTGCATTTTCGCGGCCGCATCGACGATCAGGTGAAGATCAGAGGCTTCCGCGTCGAGCTGGGCGAGATCGAATCCGCGCTCTCGCGCCTCGACCATATTCGTCAGGCGGCCGTGGTTCTGCGCAATGAGAATGGGCTGGACGAGCTCGTCGCCTTTCTCGTCGGCGCGACGGCCGTATCGCCGGACCCGCGCGACCTGCGCGCCAAGCTGCGCGAGTTTCTGCCCTCCTATATGGTTCCGGGCCGGTTCGAGGTGGTGACCTCGCTGCCGCGGCTCTCTTCCGGCAAGGTGGACCGCAAAGCGCTGAAACGGGCGCCGCTCACCGCCCCGCTGATCGACACGGAGGCGCAGGAGGAGCCGCGCACGAAGACGGAGGCCGCGCTGCTCGACGCCGCCAAGCGCGTGCTGCCGCCCGGCGCCATCCCCTTCGACGCCGATTTCTTCACCGATCTCGGCGGCCATTCGCTGCTCGCCGCGCGCTTTGTGTCGGTGGTGCGCGAGACGGCGCATCTTTCCTCGATCACGCTGCAGGACCTCTATTCGGAGCGCAATCTGCGCGCCCTCGCCGCCCATCTCGACGGCAAGGCGTCGCTCGCCGGGCCGCCGCGTGATCTCTCCTTCACGCCGCCGCCGCTGCTCCGGCGCTTCCTCTGCGGCCTCGCCCAGGCCGCCGCGCTGCCCTTCATCCTCGCTTTCGTCACCTCGCAGTGGCTCGGCGTTTTCGTCTCCTATCAGCTGCTCACCTCGCCCGACGCCAATATAATCGATGAAGTGGCGGCTCTGCTCGGCGTCTATATGTGCGTCAACATCGCCACTGTGGCGGTGTCGATCCTCGGCAAATGGCTGGTGATCGGCCGCACTAGGCCGGGGCGATACCCGCTGTGGGGCGTCTATTACTACCGCTGGTGGCTGGCGCAGCGCCTCATCGGCCTCACCCACGCCAAATGGTTCCAGTGCTCGCCCTTGATGCGCCTCTATCTCTCCGCGCTCGGCGCGAAGATCGGCGCGGACGCCATCATCGGCGAATTGGACGTCGGCGCGATTGATCTCGTCTGCATAGGCGATGGCGCGAGCCTCGGCTCCAAGCTGAAGCTCGCCAACGCCCGCGTCGTCGGCAATGAGCTGATCATCGGGACGATCGACATCGGCGCGGACGCCTATGTCGGGACCTCCTGTGTCATCGAGGAGAATGTCCTCATCGGCGAGGGCGCGGCGCTCGAGGATCTGACCTCGGTTCCCGCCGGCTCGCATATCGGGGCCTATGAGATCTGGGACGGCTCGCCGGCGCGCTACAAGGGCGAGGTCGACGCCCGCGCGCTCGATCCGCAATCGACCGCCTCGGCGCCGCAACGGCTCGCCATGGGCTTCATGTTCACCGCGCTGGTGCTGGCTCTGCCGCCGCTCGGCCTGCTGCCGATCTTCCCGGCCTTCTGGGTGTTCGACCGTTTCGACAATTGGCTCGGCATAACGGATGTCGATCACGCCCTCTATCTCGCCGCCATCCCGCTCTTCGCCTGGCCGACCGCCTTCGTGCTGGTGCTCGTCACCGTGGCCTTCATCGTGGCCTTCCGCTGGATCGTGCTGCCGCGCGTCTCGGAGGGGACCTATTCGGTGTGGTCGGGCTTCTATCTGCGCAAATGGGCGGTGGCGCTCGCCACCGAGGTGACGCTGGAGACGCTCTCCTCGCTGTTCGCCACGCTCTATATGCGCACCTGGTACCGGCTGATGGGCGCCAAGATCGGCAAGGATTCGGAGATTTCGACCAATCTCTCCGGCCGCTACGATCTCGTCGAGATCGGCGAGAAATGCTTCATCGCCGATGAGGTCGTGCTCGGCGACGAGGATATGCGCCGCGGCTGGATGTATTTGAAAAAGGTGAAGACCGGCGCGCGCGTCTTCGTCGGCAATGACGCCGTGGTGCCGCCGGGCTCCGAAATTCCCAATGGCGCGCTGATCGGCATCAAATCCAAGCCGCCGGCCAATAGCGAGCTCTCCGAGGGCGACACCTGGTTCGGCTCGCCGCCGATGAAGCTGCCGGTGCGCCAGACCTTCGACGGCGGCGGCGCCGCCTGGACCTATCAGCCGCCCTTCTGGAAAAAAGCGGCGCGCGCCGCCTATGAGGCGATCAACGTCTCGCTGCCGACCATGCTGTTCATCACTTTCGGCACATGGGCGGTGGAGAGCTTCGGCCAAAAGCTCATCGACGGCGATTATTTGTCGGTGTTCTGGCTGTTCGTGCTGTCATCGACGCTCATCTCGCTGGGCATGACGCTCGTCGTGGTGGCGGTGAAATGGCTGACCATGGGGCGCTACGAGCCGCAGGTGAAGCCCATGTGGTCCTTCTGGGCCATGCGCACCGAGGCCTGCGCCGTGCTCTATTGGGGCCTCGCCGGCAAAATCTTGCTCGAGCATTTGCGCGGCACGCCCTTCCTGCCCTGGATGCTGCGCCTGTTCGGCTCGAAATTCGGCAAGGGCGTGTTCATGGACATGACCGACATCACCGAATTCGACTGCGTGAGCGTCGGGGACTATGCCGCCCTCAATCAGGTGGCTGCGCTACAGACGCATCTCTATGAGGATCGCGTCATGAAAGTCGGCCGTGTCGAGATCGGCCGCGGCGTCACCGTCGGCGCCGGCTCCACCGTGCTCTACGACACCCATGTCGGCGATTTCGCGCGGCTCGGACCGCTGACCGTGGTGATGAAGGGCGAGAAGATTCCGGCGCATTCCGAATGGATCGGCGCGCCGGCCGAGCCGGCCGCGACGGCGCAAGTCGCGGTCGCGCCCGAGCGCGCGGCCAGCAAAGCGGCGTGAAGGTGGGGCGCGGCTCTCGCGCCTCAATCCTCGGCTTCGATCCTGTCGCCGCGCGTCGAGGGATGCGAGATCACCAGAAATTCCGCATCCTCGTCGCCGTCGTTGCGGACCCGATGCGCCGTTCCCGGCGCGATCTCGACGCCTTGTCCTGCCGTTATGACGCAGCAGACGCCGGCGATCTCGAAACTGAGGGCGCCGCGCAGAACAAAGAAGAATTGCCGCGCTTTTTCATGAATATGGCGCGTCTCGGCGCGGCCCGCCGGCATAAGCTCGAGAATGACGCCGAGATCGCGCCGATCGACGAAGCGCCAGCCTTCGCAATCGCCGCCCCACAGATAATGCTCGACGTCCTCCTTGCCGACGACGCTCATTTGCATTCGCCCTCCGCGCCTCACGACATGAAGATCAGATCGGTGTCCTGCGGGCGCGCGCCGGCCGCGGTCAGCATCGCATGGACCTGTCCGCGATGATGGGTCTGATGGTTGAAGAGATGAACGATGACGAGCTTGCGCGGCTTGACGATATCCATCTGCTTGGCGCCCGAATACCAGGAGAAATCGCCCTCGAGCGCCGCTTCGTCGAAGGCGTCCGCAAAGGCGATCAGCCGCGCGTCCATCGCCGCGCGCTCCGACTTCATGACCGCCCAATCGGCGCGAAAGGAGGCAGAGTCGGCGATCGATACATTCGGGTTCGGGTCGCCGGCGAGGCGGCTCATCCACATGGCGTCCGCCCAGAGCAGATGATTCAGCGTGCCGTGGATCGATTTGAAAAAGGCCCCGCGATCGGCGCGCCGCGCCTCATCCGAGAGCGTATCGGCCGCCGCAAAGAGGCTCTCGTTCTGCCAGGCGTTGTAGCGCGCCATTTTCGGCGCGAAGGCGGGGGTGATCATTTTTCGGGCTCCTATTCCTCGACAGCGCCGCCGACGGCGCGCAAATGCGCCCTGAAGCTGAAATCCGGCTCGGCCGCGCGACGGGCGAGATAACCCCGGAAGCCGACCTGCGCGCGAAAACTCTCGCCCTCCCGCATTCGAGCGGCCTGCCCGCGCTCACGATCTCTCACTTTTTCAGCGAGGAGGACAATATCCGTCATGCGATCGAGCGGAAGAAAGATGGCTCCGTCTTCGTCCGCGACGACGAGATCCATCGTCGTCGCCACGACGGAACCGATGCGCGCCGTGGTCATTGCATCGGCCGGGCGCGGGTCGAGGCGCCGCGGCCCTGCGGGGATCGCGCCGAGGGAGAAGAGCGGCAAGCCGATTTGCTCGAGATCGGCCGTGTCTCGATGCAGGCCCCAGATCAGCACGCCCGCGAAACCGGCCTGTTGCAGCTCCAATGCGACAATATCGCCGACGCAGGATTCATCGAGCCGGCCGCCATTGTCCACGACGAGCACATCGCCCGCGCAATTTTCCGAGATCGCTTCGAGAAATACATCGACGCTGCCGACATGGCGCACAGGTCGCGCGCGACCGGCGACGCGCATTCCCGAAACGAGCGGCCGCAATCCGCTCGGCGCGCAACGAACCTCGACGCCGAGGCGGATGCAGGCGTCGGCGAGATGCGCAGTGGTCAGGGTCGAAAGTCGCTCGAACATTCGGGTCGCTCTCTTTTCGAATGCAGACGGAGAGATGATAGGCGATCACGAGAGCGGCGTCATTTGACCCGGCCTGGAGAGGCGCCTACAAACTCGCTTCCGACCGGATGGAGCTGCGCGTCAGCGCCGCTTGCGCCGCCATACCCCGATCCTCGGCTGTCCCAATGTCCCACAACAGTTTCGGCCATCTCTTCCGCATCACCACTTTCGGCGAGAGCCATGGGCCGGCGCTCGGCGTCGTCGTCGACGGCTGCCCGCCGGGGCTGGAACTGACCGAGGCCGAGATTCAGTCCTTTCTCGACAAGCGCAAGCCCGGCCAGTCGCGCTTCACCACGCAGCGGCAGGAGGCCGATGCGGTGAAGATTCTCTCCGGCGTCTTCGCCGATTCCGCCGGCCGCCAAGTGACGACCGGGACGCCGATCGCGTTGCTGATCGAGAACACCGACCAGCGCTCCAAGGATTATAGCGAGATCGCCGAGAAATACCGCCCCGGCCACGCCGATTACGCCTATGACGCGAAATATGGCATTCGTGATTATCGCGGCGGCGGGCGCTCCTCGGCGCGCGAGACGGCTGCCCGCGTCGCCGCCGGCGCCGTGGCGCGCAAAGTGCTCGCCGGCGTCACCATACGCGGCGCCCTGGTGCAGATCGGCCCGCATAAAATCGACCGTGTCCGCTTCGATTGGGCGGAGGTGGAGAAGAACCAGCTGTTTTGCCCCGATGCGGAGACCGCGAAGTTCTGGGCCGATTATCTCGACGGCGTGCGCAAATCCGGCTCGTCCATCGGCGCGGTGATCGAGGTGGTGGCGGAGGGCGTTCCCGCCGGCTGGGGCGCGCCCATCTATGGCAAGCTCGACTCCGATCTCGCCAGCGCCTTCATGTCGATCAATGCGGTGAAGGGCGTCGAGATCGGCGCGGGCTTCGCCGCGGCCGAGCTCTCCGGCGAAGCCAATGCCGATGAGATGCGCGCGGGGCCGGACGGCGAGCCCCAGTTTCTCTCCAATCAGGCCGGCGGCGTGCTCGGCGGAATTTCCACGGGCCAGCCGATCGTCGCGCGTTTTGCGGTCAAGCCGACCTCATCCATTCTGACGCCGCGCCGCACCATCGACCGCAACGGCCAGGAGACGGAGATCGTCACCAAGGGCCGCCACGACCCCTGCGTCGGCATTCGCGCGGTGCCGGTGGGCGAGGCGATGATGGCCATTGTGCTGGCCGACCATTTCCTGCGGCACAGGGGGCAGGTGGGCTCGTAGCCGATGGTCGGACGAGCGCCGGCGTCATCTACTTTCACCCGCAGGCAGACGCTCGCGCTAGCGGCGGGGCTGGCGCTTTCCGCCGATTTCGTTGCGGCGGGCGGCGCCGAGCCGACGACCGTCTTCATCACCCACGCTTCTGGCCTCGCGCATGAGGTCGGCGCAGGCCGTCCCGACCAGCCCGAGCGGCTGCGCGTCATCGCCGCCGCTCTCGAGGGCGACGCCTTCGCCGCGCTGCGCCGCGCCGAGGCGCCGGCCGCCTCGCTCGAGGCGATCCTCTCCGTTCACGCGCCCTCTCTGCTCGAGCGTCTCGAGAAAGCCGCGCCGCAAAGCGGGCTCGCGACGCTCGGTCCCGATATCGTCATGAGCCCGGGCTCGTTCGAGGCCGCGCTGCGCGCCGCCGGCGGCGCGACCTTTGCCGTCGACGCGGTGATGCGCAAGGTCGCCCGCAACGCTTTCGTCGCCATGCGCCCGCCCGGCCATCATGCGATGCGCGAGAGCGCCATGGGCTTCTGCTTCTTCAACAATGCCGCAATCGCGGCGCGTCACGCCGTCGCCGCCCATGGCGCCGAGCGTGTCGCCATCGTCGATTTCGATGTGCATCACGGCAATGGATTGCAGGAGATATTCTGGTCGGACCGAAAGGTCCTCTATTGCTCCTCGCATCAATCGCCGCACTATCCCTTCACCGGCGCCGCGAGTGAGCGCGGCGCGCATGACAACATCGTCAACGTCCCGCTCGCCAAAGGCTCCGCTGGCGCGGAATTCGCGCAGGCTTGGACGCAGGCGATTCTCCCGCGCCTCGACGATTTTGCGCCGGACATCCTCCTCATTTGCGCCGGTTTCGACGGGCATTTGCACGATCCTCTCGGCGGTCTGCGCCTGCAAAGACAGGACTTCGCCGAGCTTACGCTGCGCCTCGCAGAGATCGCCGCGCGCCGCTGTGACGGGCGCGTCGTCTCGATGCTCGAGGGCGGCTATCGGCCGGACGATCTCGCCGCCTGCGTCGCCGCTCATGTCGGCGCGCTGATGGGGGCGTGAGAATTCCGTCCTCGCCCGGCGCGTGCGCGGACGCACATCAACGACGATCTCGATCATGGCATCTCTACATCAGAGACGTCGTGCAACGATTGGTGATGGGAGAAAACAATGGAACTCGGCAGGAGCGAATGGATCCAGGCTCGCGCGCAAATGATCGGCAAGCGCGCGCTCATCGGTCTCACCCGCGTGACGCCCCATGGCAAGGTGCTGCGCCAGATGTTCGGCACCATCGCCGCCATCGACGGAACCGGCGTCGATATCGAGCTCGAAGGCAAGGACGCCGGCCGCAAGGTCCGCCTGCCGCCGGACCTCGGCCGTTTTCGCATCGCCGGCCCCGGCGATTATCTGCTGTGGGAGACGGGCGAGATTCTCGCGGACCCCGATTTCGTCGGCGCCTTCACCGTCAACGAAGCGGCGTGAGCGGCGCGCGTCATCGCGCGCGCTCGACGACGCCGACGATCGGCCCCATGGGGCGGAAGCGATCGTGACGCGCGAGCGAAGGCGCATAGAGCGCCGAGATCGAGCCATCGAGGAAGAGCGCGTCGGGACATTTCAAACGCTCGCGAAAGAGAGTCGCGAAAGCGTGGAATGTCACCGGCTGATTGGCGATGGCGAAGGCGACGATATGGCCGTCGCGCACGCCGACGCCATTGCGGATCTTCATCGACGTTCCAGTGTCGTGGATGCGCGGATTGATGCGTCCGCCGATGACGAGCATCGGCCCCGATTGCGTCGCATAGGCGGGATGCAGCCGCTCTTTGAGAAAACGCGTCGTCTCGGTGACGCCGGCGCGCGCGCCCTCCACCCAGAAAATCCCATTGGGCTTCATGTGGAAATTGCCGGCGCCCGAATGGGTGTTGGCGCTCTTCTCCATGTGGCCGCCTTCGACATAGAGCCCGATCGGCCGGCGCCGCTCGTCATACATTCCGGCGTTCATCGCGAAGAGGAGCTTTTCGCCCTTTTGCGCGAGCTCGGCGTCGAGCCCCGAGAAGGAGCCATAGACCTCGTCTTTCGCATCGGCGAGGAAGAGCCGGATGGAATCATTGCGCGTGTCGAAGACGCAGATGGTGTAGCTTGCGCCCGCATCCTCTATATCCTGGCAAGGATTGCGCGGCGCGGCGGCTGCGGGCGCGGCGAAGAAGAGCATGAGGGCGAACGGCAGGAGGCGGCGAAGCGGAATCATGCGCGGATCATAGCATGACCGCCGCCCCGCCCGCAGCGTCAGCTGCGCGCATCGGGCGGCGTCGCCGCGCCGGGGCCGAGCGAGCGCTGCAAGATCACCGAATCCGTCCAGCTGCCGAACTTATATCCGACGCCGGAAAGATATCCGGCCTGCCGAAAGCCGATCGCCTCATGCAGCTTCAGCGACGCCTCATTGGCGGCGTCGACATAGCCGATCATCTGCCGAAAGCCCGCCGCCGCGCAGGAATCGACGAGCGCCTGCAGCAGCAGCCGGCCGACGCCGCGATGCAGATGGCGCGGATCGACATAGATCGAATGCTTGACGACGTAGCGATAGGCCGGCCGTTTGCGAAACGGCACGACATAGGCGTAGCCGAGGACGGCGCGCTCATGCTCGGCGACGAGATGCGGCAGTCGATGATTGCCCATATTCTTGCGCCGGCGCTTCAAATCCTCCTTCTGCGGCGGCTCGTAGAGCGGCGCATCGGCGGGATCGAGCCCTTTGCGCACATGCTGCAGATAGATCGCCAGCATGGCGTCGACATCCTCGTCGCGCGAGGGGCGCACGAGGATGGCCGCGCGTTCGGCGCTCGCGTCGATCATGCTCATTCCTGCACCACATAAGTGTAGAGCCGCATTTTCGCCTCGCCGTTCCACTGCTTGTAGAGGCCCTGTATCTCATAATCGAAGCCGGGGAAGAGATTGGCGCTGCGCTCGAACATGCGCAGATAGTCGAGCATGGGCCGCGCCTGCGCGCCCAATCGCTCGCCCGGAACGATCGTCGCAATGCCCGGCGGATAGATGACGAAGAGCGTCGTCGCTATGCGGCCCTCTATCTCGTCGATCGGCAGAAAATCCACATCATTGCGCACGAGGCGCAGATAGGCCTCGCGCGGCGTCATCGCCATTTCGGGAAGATGCTCCTGCCGGAACTGCGCCTGCTGCAGAGCGCTGGCGTTCGCCTCCTTGAAGAAGCGATGCATATCGGCGCACAAATCGCGCAGCCGCACGCCTTTGTAGCGCGCGGCGCGGCGCGTGACGAATTCGGGAATGACGTCCTGCAGCAGCGCATTGTCGTCATGCAGGCGCTTGAAGGCGACGAGCGAGGAGACCAGCGTTCCCGCCTTGCTCGATTCGACGCCCGGCGTCAGCAAAAATAGGAGGGAGTTGAGATCGTTCTTCTCCGGCACGATGCGATTCTCACGCAAATATTGCGCGACGATCGGCGCCGGGATTCCATGATCGGCATAGGCGCCGGTCTCGCGGTCGAAGCCCGGCGTCAGCAGAGTGAGCTTGGCCGGATCGGTGATGGCGAATCCCGGCGCCATATTGGAGAAGCCGTGCCAGCGCGCGTCCGGCGCCAGCGCCCAGAAGTCGGGATTGCGCGCGAGCTGATCGGTGGACACGCTCTCCCAGGGAACGCGATGCGCGCCCGATTCACGCGCGGCGTCTGGAATGGAGACCCAATCGGGCGCGAAAGGATCGAAGAACCAGCGCCGCGCCGGGTCCTGCTCCTTGGCCTCGAATTCGCGCCGCACGGCGCGCAGCTTCTTGCGCAGCTCTATGCCGAGCCGAATGGTGTCGTCCCACAAAAGCTCGCCGGAGCGGCCCTTCATCATCTGCGCGCCGACATCCAATGAGGCGAACAGCGGATAGAAGGGCGAGGTGGAGGCGTGCTGCATGAAGCCTTCGTTGAAGCGGCGATGTTCCACGCGCCGCCGCTGGCCCTTTATATGGCGATCGCGCACATGGATTTGTGAAGCCTGCGAGAAGCTGGCGAGCTGCTTATGCGTCGATTGCGTCGCGACGATTCCGGGCGACGCCTCGGTGAGATTCTTCAGTCCCATCGCATAGCGTCGCTCATAGAGCGGATGAAACTTCATGAAGCCGGCCCAGGCTTCGTCGAAGAGAATGTAATCGCACAAATGGCCGATTTTGCCGACGATCCATTCGGCGTTATGGATGGTGCCGTCATAGGTGCATTGCTCGATGACCGCGGCGCGGAACGGCCTCTCCTTGCGCCAGGCGTCCTTGTCCTTCACCAGCGGATTGGCGCGAATGCGCTCGCGCAATTTCTCCTCGTCGAAGGCCTCGTGATCGATCGGCCCGATGAGGCCATGGGCGTTGCGCGTCGTCGGCAGAAAGATCGGCACGCCGCCGCCGAGCAGCAAGGCGCCATGATGCGCGGCCTTGTGATTATTGCGGTCGAACAGCACGAGATCGCCCTCGGCGACGAGATTGGTGAGCACGACCTTATTGGAGGAGGATGTGCCGTTGAGCACAAAGTAAGTCTTCTCGGCGCCGAAGATTTCCGCCGCCGCCTTTTGCGCGGCGAGCGCCGGCCCTTCATGCGTCAAGAGATCGCCGAGCTCGACGACGGAATTGTCGAGATCGTCGCGGAACACGGCCTCGCCCAAATGCTCCATGAAGATGCGGCCGATCGGGCTGCGGCTGTAGAAAATGCCGCCATTATGGCCCGGGCAGGTCCAGAGCTGATTGCCTTCCTCTGCGTAATCGACCAGCGCGCCGAAGAAGGGCGTCTTCAGCGTCTCGGCGTATTGCTTGAGGCGCGAGACGAGATTTTTGGCGATGAATTCCGGCGTCTCCTCGGCGAGGAAGACATAGCCGTCGATGAAGTCCAGCACCTCGACCGGAATATCCTCGAAGCGCTTGCGGCGAATGAGCAGCACGATCGGCATTTCGAGGCCGCGCTTGCGCATGAGATCGATGAGCGAGGCGGTCTTGCCCTCGAGGCCTTTCTTGCCCCAATCGACGACGAGACAGCCGATGGCGGCGTCGGTCTGCACGACGATCTCGGCGTCCTCCACGCGGCGTGCGCGCACGACCTGAAAGCCCATGCTCTCGATCGCCGCGATGATCTGATTGACGCGCAGCCCCTCGAGGTCATCGGCCTCGAAATTGGGAGCGGAGAAGAGGAATGTGAAGCGACGGGAGAAGTCCATTCGAATCGGCCTGTGGCGCTGGCGGAGGAGAGGAGGCGTCGCGCACACACAGCCTTGTTAGATGACACAATCGTGACAACGCTTCCTCGCTCGAAATTTGCGCAATCGGCCGCTTGCCGAAGGCGAGACCGCGGCCTAAGCTATGTAGCTGCCCTACATAGCGTGGTGAGGAGGTCCCGATCGCCATGCGCATCGGCGTGTTCTGCACCTATGAGAACCCTGTCCGCGACTATAAGGCCTGCTTCGACGCGCAGACGAGTCTCGTGCGCCGCGCGGAGGAGGTCGGCTTCGAGGACGCCTGGGTCGCCGAGCATCATTTCGACGATGACGCCGTCAGCCCATCGATCTTGACGCTGCTCTCATATCTCGCAGGCGTCACCTCGCGCGTGCGGCTCGGCTCGGCGGCGGTGCTGCTCGCTTTCCGCAATCCGATTCAGGTGGCGGAGGATGTCGCGACCATCGACGTTCTCTCCAATGGCCGTTTCGATTTCGGCGTCGCCAGGGGCGGGCCCTTTCCGGCGCAGAACAAGCATTTTCACGCCGCCAAGGACGAGACGCGCGACATGACTCTCGAGGCGCTCGAGCTGATCGAGCGTCTGCTCTATGAGGATCGCGTCACTTTCTCGGGCGCGCATTTTCAGGTCGACGATCTCGCGCTCTGCCCCAAGCCGCTGCAAGAGCCGATTCCGACCTGGATCGCCACATCGACGCCGTCAGCGATCGAATATGCGGCGCGCAAAGGCTTTGGCATTATGGCGGCCTCGCCCGCGCCGATCGCCAAGATCGAGCAGGCGGTCGCCGCCTATCGCGCGACGGGACCGGACGCCGATCCGCGTCTCGCTCTGGCGCGCTTCTATTACGCCGCGGAGACGCGCGAGCGCGCGCTCGACGAGGCTTTGCCTTTCATCGTCCGCTTCGCGGATCGTATGCGCGGGATCTTTCTCGCGCAGAACGCTCCGGCCTCATTCGATCCGGCGGAGATCGTCGAGCGTTCGCTGATCGGCGGATATGAGGAGATCGCCGAGAAGATCGTCGACATTCATCGGCGCCTCGGCGTTCGCTCGCTGCTGCTGAAGCCGGCGACCGCGAATGAGCCGCGCGCGCTGGCGAGTCTCGACGATTTCGCCGCGAAGATTCGCCCGCGGCTCGTCGCCGCCGGCGTTTGACGGCCCTCATGATCGCTCGGCGGCCTGCGCGAGAAATTTCTGTATGGTCTCGATCAGCCGCTCGACGTCCGCGGGCTTGCCGAGATGCGCGCTGTTCTGCAGCGGGATGCGGTCGGCGTCCGCAGGCCCGCCGCTCAGCACCAGCGCGGGCAGATCGTGATTGAGCAATTCGCGCAGACGGCGCACCACATGGGGGCCGTGAACGCCGTCGGGCAGATGATAATCGATGATCACCATGTCCGGCCGCGCGCGTCCATCGACGACGATCCGCGTCGCCGCATCGCCGTCGGCCGCGGCCAGCACGTCATGGCCCTCTGTCGTCAGCAGCAGCTCGAGCGAATCGCGCACATCGGGATCATCATCGACGATGAGGATGATTCCATTGCGGCGCTGCGGCGGGCGCGCCACTGCGCGGGCGTCGTCGAGGATGTCGATGGCGGGGCGGTGCTCGCTCGTGCAGTGGCGTGGCAACAGAATGTGAAAGCGCGTGCCTTGCGCATCGTCCGATTCGAATTCGATCGCTCCGCCATGCGCCAGCACGATCTGTCGGCAGATATACAGTCCGAGCCCGAGCCCGCGCAGGCGGTCGCCGCTGGCGAATGGCTCGAACAGCGCGTCGCGAAGCGCGCTCGGCACGCCGGGTCCTTCATTGCAGACGTCGATCGCCAGCCAGCCGGCCGAGACGCCGTCGATCCGCAGCGACACCGCCGCGCCCGCCGGGCTGTGCTCGACGGCGTTGCCGACGAGATTGGACAGGAGCTGAAGAATGCGGTCGATGTCCCAGGCACCCTGCATGTCGCCGTCGAATTGGAGGCGAAACAGGCTCTCGCGTCCGGCGAATTCATCGGCGATCTGCTCGACGATGCGCCGAAAATCGGCTGGAGCGGGGCGTATGGCGAGGCCGCCGCCCATTCTGATGCGGGTGAGGTCGAGAATCTGCTCGATCATCCGCGCCATGCGGCCGCCGCTCTGGCGAATGATGTGCAGCGCCTTGCGGTGGTCGTCGTCTTCGGCCTTGGTCAGCGAACGCTCGGCGGAGGTCAGAATGCTCTGCAGCGGATTGCGCAGATCATGCCCCAGAATGCCGACGAACATGTCGCGCATCCGCTCGATCTGCAACAGCTGCTGGCGCTGGCGCTCCAGCGTGACGAAGACGTCGACCTTGCTGCGCAACACCTGCTCGTCGATCGGCTTGAACAGATAATCGACGGCGCCGACCTCATAGCCTTTGAACATGCGCGAGACGTCGGGCGAATGCGCCGTCACGAAGACGATCGGCACATAGCGCGTCTTCTCGACGCCGCGCATCAGAGTCGCCAGCTCGAATCCGTCCATCTCCGGCATATGCACGTCGATGATGGCGAGCGCGACGCTCTTTTCGAGCAGAATGTCGAGCGCGGCGCGGCCCGATTGCGCGGTGACGATCTCGAATTCGCCGCAGCGCAGCATCGCCGCCATAGCGATCAGATTCTCGGGGAAATCATCGACGATGAGCACGACTGGAAGCTTGCCTGCGCCGCCGGCGTCGAAATCGGCGGCCGCCGGGCGCCTGCGGCCGGACGGGTTCGAGGAGTTTTCGATCGCTCTCATCATTTCACCCGATAGATTTGCTCGTCGGTCGAAAGGTGTTCGAAAAAAGACGCATGACGTGAAAAGGCGAGCGACTCGTTCGACCCGAGGCCGATGAAGCCGCGCGGGCAGAGCGATTCGCGAAACAATCCGATCGCGCGATCCTGCAAGGTCCTATCGAAATAGATGAGCACGTTTCTGCAGGAGATGAGGTGCATTTCCGCAAAGGCGGCGTCGGTCGCGAGGCTGTGGTCGCAAAACAAAATGCGCTGCTCGAGGAAGGGGGCGACGCTCGCGCAGGCGCCGCGGGCGATGAAATAATCGGAGAGCGACGCGCGTCCGCCGGACCGGCGATAATTTTCGGCGAAGCCGCTCATGCGGAAGAGCTCATAGGCGCCGGCCTGCGCGATCGCCATGCTCTCTTTGTCTATGTCGGTCGCATAGATCAGCGCGCGCTCGAGCAGCCCCTCCTCATGCAGGAGAATGGCGATGGAATAGGCCTCCTCGCCGGTTCCGCAACCCGCCACCCAAATGCGCAGCGACGGATAGGTCGCGAGATGCGGCGCGACGGTCTCGCGCATATGCCGATAGTGGCCGGGATCGCGAAAGAGATCGCTCACCTGAATCGTCAGATAGCGGAGCGCCTCCGCGAAAGCGCCGGGATCGTGGACGATGCGGTCCAGAAGATCGGTGATGGTCGCGCAGCGCAGCGCGATCTGCGCCCGCGCCACGCTCCGGCGCAGCGAGGAGCGCGCATAGCCGCGAAAATCGTGCTGATAGAGCCGGTAGATGGCCTCCAGCAGGAGGTCGAGCTCGATCTCGGCTTTCTCGTCGGAATCGAGTGCGATCATTTCGGTATCCAGACGCGAATCAGCGACAAGAGCTTTTCGATATCGATCGGCTTCGAGATATAATCATTGGCGCCGGCCGAGAGACATTGCGCTCTGTCGTCGGGCATGGCCTTGGCGGTCAGAGCGATGATCGGCAGCGCGGCCTTGTCCTCGCGTTCGCGGATCGCGCGCATCGCCGCCAGCCCGTCCATCTCCGGCATCATCAGATCCATCAGCACGAGGTCGATGGCCGGATCGCGATCGATGCGCTCCAGCGCTTCTCTGCCGTTGCGGGCGATCTGCACCGCCACGCCTTCGCGCTCGAGCACGGCCGTCAGCGAGAATATATTGCGGACGTCGTCCTCGACCAGCAGAAGGCGGCGGCCGTCGAGCACGCTGTCGCGGCGGCGCGCGATCTCGAGCATATGCTGCTGCGCGGGAGACAGCTCGGATTCCGCCTGATGCAGGAACAGCGTCGTCTCTTCGATGAGGCGTTCCGGCGAGCGCGCGCCTTTGACGATGACGGATTTCGACAGTCGCCGCAGCTTCTGCTCCTCGTCGATGCTGAGCGAGCGCGCCGTATAGACGATCACCGGCGGCGCCGAGAGCGTCTCGTCGCGGCTCATGCGCTCCAGAAATTCGAAGCCGCTGACGCCCGGCAGCATCAGATCCAGAACGACGCAGTCGAAGGCGCGCGCCGCGATCTCGCGCAGAGCCTCCTCCGCCGTCGCGACGGCGACGAGCTCCACATCGGCGGAGGACAGAAGATCGATCAGCGCGGCGCGCTGAACGCCTTCGTCCTCGACGATCAAGATCGATCTCTTCTCGCGCTGCATCCGGTCTTCCAACAGGCGAAAAGCCGAGACGAGCTGTTCGCGCTTGGCCGGCTTCAATATGTAGCCGACAGCGCCCATCTCCAGCGCGACCTTCTGATAATCATGCACCGAAACCACATGGATCGGCGTATGGCGGATCGCCGAGTCGCGCTTCAAAAGCTCGAGCACGGCGAGGCCGGATTGATCTGGAAGCCCGATGTCGAGCACCACCGCCTCCGGCCGGAATTGCCGAGCCAGCAGCAGCGCATCGCCGGCCGCGCCCGCGACGATGCATTTGAAGCCGAGCTCGCGCGCGAGATCGCGGAGGATTTCCGCAAAGGCGGGATCGTCCTCGACGATCAGCGCGATGCGGCGCGAATCGGCGATGGCGTCGCGGTCGTCGGCGATCGGCGCCGGCGCGCGTTCCGCGACGGGCGGCGGCGCTTCTTCGCGCCGCGCGACGGGCCGGATCGGCCCGCCATCGGCGTGCAGCGGCAGCAGCAGAGTGAATGTGCTGCCGCGTCCCGGCGCGCTGCGCACCGCGAGCCAGCCGCCCAGCAGCTCGGTGAATTCACGCGAGATGGAGAGGCCGAGGCCGGCGCCGCCGAATTGGCGGTTGATCGCGCCATTGGCTTGGCGAAAGACCTGGAAGATCGCCTCTTGCTGATCCTCGGCTATGCCGATGCCGGTGTCTTCCACGATGAAGGCGAGGCGCTGCGAATCCTCTCGCCGCACGGTGAGGCGCACGCCGCCGCGCTCGGTGAACTTCACGGCGTTGGCGAGCAGATTGGAGAGAATCTGCTGCAGGCGTTGGCGGTCGGTGTCGAATGTCTCGGGCGCGCCGGGCTCTATCACGACGGAGAATTGCAGCCGTCGCTCCGCCGCCAGCGGCTCGAAACGGCGTTCGAGATCGGCGAGCAGCGGCGCGATCGCCGTCGGCTCTATATCGAGCTCGATCTTGCCGGCCTCGATCTTGGAGAGATCGAGAATGTCGTTGATGAGCACGAGAAGATCATTGCCGGCCGAATAGATGCTCTGCGCATATTTGATCTGCTCGGGCGCGAGATTGCCGTCGCGATTGTCGACGAGCAGCTTGGCCAGAATGAGCGAGCTGTTGAGCGGCGTGCGCAGCTCATGCGACATATTGGCGAGAAATTCCGATTTGTAGCGGCTCGTGCGCTCGAGCTCCTCGGCCTTTTGCCGCAGCGCCGCTTCGGTCGCCAGAAGATTTTCCTTCTGCAATTCGAGCGCCCGCGTATGCTCCTCCAGCGTGTCGTTGACCTGGCGCAGCTCCTCCTGCTGCGCCGTGAGCTCTTCGCCTTGCGTGCGCGATTCCTCCAGCAATTGCCCTATGCGCGCCCGCGCCTCGGCGGAGCCGATCGCCTGTCCGACGCCGGTCGAAACGAAGTCGAGAAATTCGAGACGCTTTTCGCAAAAGGGCTTGATCGCGCCGAGCTCGATGACGCCGCGCGTCTCGCCCTCGTGCAGCAGCGGAAAGATCACGAGATGGCGAGGCGGCGTTTCGCCGAGGCCCCAATGGATGGCGAAGCCGTCCTCGGGAATGTCGCTCACCATCAGACGCCGTTTCTCCAGAGCGACCTGACCCACCAGCCCCTCGCCGAGCCGCCATCGCTCGCGCATTCCAGAGGCGGCGGCGTAGGTTCCGGCGAGCCGCAGCGTCGCGCCGCCGTCCTCGACCACATATTGCGCGCCGACCTGCGCATTCAGCGCCCGGCACAGCAGCGAGAGCACGCGATGCGCCAGCTCGCGCATCGTCGGATTGCCGCTCATCGCCTGGCCGAGCGCGGTCTCGTTCTCGGCGAGCCACATCTGGCGCTCGTTGCGCTCCGCGGCCTCGCGTAGCGCCCGAGTCATCGCCTGCAGCGATTTCCCGAGCTGATCCTTCTCGCTGCGCGGCGCCGGCTGCGCGGAATAATCGCCGCCCGCGATGGCCTCCATCTCGCGAGCGACGCCGCGCAGGCTGTCGACGAGCTCATTGAGCGAAAGCCCCAGAATATCGCCGGGGCCGGCGAGCTCTATATGGCGTTCGAGATCGCCTTCCGTCACCGCCCGCATCACGCTGGCGACATGGTGCAGGCGCTCGCGGTGATCCTCGAGGTTCTGCGCCGTCAGCGCGCCGTAAGTGTCGACGACGACCGCCGAGTCGAAGGCGATCAGCTTGCTCACCGACAGAACGGCGGTCCGGTTCTCGCGCAATCGCTCGTCCATCTCGATCGCGCGGCGCAGCCAGGCCGAGACATATTCCATGGCGAGCAGATAGATGAGCAGGCCGAGCTCGATGCGGGCATGGGTGCGTCCGATGATGCGGCGGCGCTCCACATAGGCCTCGTCGACCTCTGCGGCGAGAAAATCCGTCCAATAGCTCTGCTGCTGCGCCTTTACGCGCTGCAAGACGCGCGGGTCCGAGAAAAAGCGCGCGAAATCGGAGAAGCCGCGCAGCCAAGCGTAGAAATCCTCGATCATTTCCGGCACGCGCGGAGACAGCGCCGCGCCGACGAAGCGCACATCGGCGAAGGTCGCTTCGTCGAGCCCATGAGACGCGCGGAGTGAAGTGTGGTCCACCAGAAAGGCGCCGCTCGTCTCGCCAGGGGACATTATGTTTCTCCGTGCGAAAGGGCGCCGTTTCGGGCGCGTCTGAAAGGTCCGGAATCGTCGCGCGCCATTGGGGGCGGGACGCGTTGATAAAGCATTACGGCCGCGAAAACAGTCCGAACGGACGTCGAAACGACCGTTCGTCTCGCATGGTATAAATATTGGAATTGTCGCGTCAATAGGCCGCGCTCTCGCCGCCGCGCCTGAAGGCCGGACCGGCAGAGGCTTCGACCTGGACGGAATTCTACGAATAAGCGGGAAAAATGCCCATATGATTTAGATAATTGTCCCTCGACAGCGCGCGCCGCAGAGGCGAAAGTCTTTCGCCACCGCGTCACAGAGTCCGATGGACAAACGCATGAATCCAATGGAACCGCTTCGCTTTTCCTCTCGAGGCCGGGTCGGCGAGCCCTGCGCCCGGCTCGCGGAGATCAGGACATATCTGCGATCCCGCCTCATCGGCGCGGATGCGCTGGTCGAGCGCCTACTGATCGGCCTCGTCGCCGACGGCCATGTGTTGCTCGAGGGCGCGCCGGGATTGGCCAAGACGCGCGCCGTCAAGCTGCTCGCGCGCGCTTGCGATCTTACTTTCGCGCGCATTCAATGCACGCCCGATCTGATGCCCGCCGACATCACCGGCACGTCGATCTGGCGACAGGACAGAAGCGTCTTCGAATTTTCGGCGGGGCCGATTTTTCATTCGCTGCTGCTCGTCGACGAGATCAATCGCGCGGCGCCCAAAGTGCAATCGGCGCTGCTCGAGGCCATGGCCGAGCGTCAGGCGACCATCGCCGGCGCGACGCATATGCTGCCCGATCCTTTCATGACCGTCGCGACGCAAAATCCGATAGAGCACGAGGGCACGTTTCCGCTGCCGGAGGCGCAGCTCGATCGCTTCATGCTTCATGTCGAGCTCGCTCTGCCCGATGTCGCGACGGAGCGCCGCATTCTCGATCTCGTCGAGCGCGAGGATCAGGGCGAGGCCGTCGCGCCGCCTGCGGCGTTGGAGGCGGAGGAGATCGCCGCCGCGCGCCATGCGGCGCGATCGGTTCATCTCTCCGCGGCGGTGAAGGATTATATCGTGCGCCTCGTCGCCGCGCCGCGCGATGCGGGCGTCGCGCCGGAGCTCGCGGCGAAGATCGCGCATCCGTCCTCGCCGCGCGGCACTCTGGCGCTCGCCGCCGCCGCCAAGGCGCGCGCCTTTCTGGATGGGCGCGATTATGTCGCGCCGCAGGATGTGAGCGCGCTCGCCGTCGACGTTCTCTCGCACCGCACCATTCTCGGCTGGCGCGCGCTGGCCGAGGGCGAGACGCCGCGCGACGTCATTCGCGCCTATCTCGAAATGGTTTCGCCTGCATGAGCGCGGCGGAGGAGCGCGTCGTCGGCGTCGATCTCGACGTCGAAGCCTTGATGCGTCTGCGGCTGCTCTTTGCGCGCAGCGGCGCGCGCCGCGCGGCCGCGGCGGCGCCTTTCGGCGGTCTGGCGCAGCGTCGGCGCGGTCGCGGCGCGGAGACCTATGATGTTCGGCCCTGGTCGGACGGCGACGATATTCGAAACCTCGATCGCAACGTCACCGCCCGCACCGGCGCGCCGCATGTGCGCAGCTTTCACGACGAGCGCGAGCGCTCCGTGCTTTTTCTCGTCGATTTTCGGGCGCCCATGTTGTTCGGCACGCGCCGCGCCTTTCGCTCCGTCGCGGCGGCGGAAGCCGCCGTCGCCGCGGCCTGGCGCGTGATCGAGCAGCGCGGCCGTGTCGGCCTCGGCGCGATCGGCGCCGAGGGCGCGCGCCGTTTCGGTTGGGCGGCCGGCGCGCGCGGCCTTCCGCCGCTCATCGTCGCGCTCGTCGAGGCGCATCGCGCGGCGCTCTCGGACAATGGCGAAGCGGTCGGGCCGTCGCTGGCCGCGGCGCTCGAGCAAATGGAGAGCGTCGGCGGATCATCGGCCGTCAGTCTCGCCAGCGCGCTGGATTTTCCGGGCGAGGCTTTCGACGCCATAGCCGCGCGTCTCGCGCGGCGGCGCGATCTCTCCGTGCTGCTGATCGCCGATCGTTTCGAGCTGGCGCCGGCGCCCGGCCTCTATCCGTTTCGCACGGGCGAGGAAGAGGGAACGCTGCGCATTGCGCAGGGCGCGGCGCCGGCGCCCGACCAGCGGCCGGCGCGTCTGCGCCGGCTCGGCGCACGCGCGCTCGAGGTCGACGCCGGCCTCGAGGCCGAGGCGGTCGCCCGTCTTCTCGAGCGTTTCGATATGGAGCGTTTCGATGGCCGATCCGTCTGATCTGCTCCAGCAATTGCGGCCCCTGCGCGCGCCGCCGCCGGATGGAGCGGCGGAGATTCTGCTCATGGCGCTCGTCGGCTCCCTCGCCGGCGCCATGCTGGCGCTCGCCTTGCGATTCTGGCGCGCGCATCGCCGGCCTCTGCGTCGCGCGGCGCTCGCTTCTCTCGCCGATACGCGCGCGCTGCCGGCCCCGGAGCGACTCGCGGCGCAAGCGAAAATGCTGCGCGATCTCGTCGGCGCGCTCGATGGCGGCGCCGCGCGTCTCCATGGCGACGCTTGGCTCGCGCGGCTCGATAGGTTCTTCGCGACGACCCTGTTCAGCGAAGGGGAGGGCCGCGCCTTCGGCGATGCGCTCTATCGTCCGCGCGCCGACGATCCGAGCGAGACGCTGGATCGCGCCTTGCAAAAACTCTTGTCGAGGCTCGATCGATGAGCGGGCTCGAGCTGGCGACGCCTCTCGCTCTCATTCTCTTGCCGGCGCCCTGGCTGCTGCGCCTTCTGCTCGGCGGCGACGCGGCGCCGGGCGGCGGATTGCCATTGCCGGCGACGATGCGCGAGCGGCTCGGCGCCGGCGCTTCGACGAGCCGATCGCGTCTCTCTCGGCGCGCGATCATCCGAGCGCTCGCCTGGATCGGACTCGTGCTCGCGCTGTCGGGACCACGGATCGCGGGCGCCGTCGCCGCTCTGCCGGCCGCTGGTCGCGACATCATGCTCGCGCTCGATCTCTCCGGCAGCATGACGAAAACCGATTTCGAATTGAACGGCGCCGCCGCGAGCCGACTCGCCGTGCTGAAACATTTCGGCGCGGAGCTGATACGCCGTCGCGCCGGCGATCGCATCGGCCTCGTCGTTTTCGCCGAGACCGCTTTCGCTGCGGCGCCGCTGAGCTTCGATCTTCGCGCGGTGAGCGCCGCGCTCGAGGAAATGGAGATCGGCCTCGTCGGCCGCTCCACAGCGATCGGCGAAGGGCTCGGTCTCGCGCTGAAGCGTCTTTCCGATTCGACGGCGCCGTCGCGCATCGTGATTCTCCTATCGGACGGCGCCAATAACGCCGGCTCCAGCGAGCCCGTCGCCGTTGCCGAACTGGCGCGCTCGATGGGCGTAGACATTTTCACCATCGGCCTCGGCGTGAACGACACAGCCGCCGATCCGGGCGATACGGACGCGGTCGATTTCGTCGCTCTGCAACATATCGCCGAGATCGGCGGCGGCGCCGCCTTTCGTGCGCGCACAGGCGCGGAGCTCGACGCCGCGACGCGCGCCATAGAGGCGCTGCTCGCCGGTCCCGCGCCGGCGCCGCCGACGATCATCTACCGCGAGCTGTGGATCTATCCGGGCGCGCTCGCTTTCCTCGCGGCGACGGCGCTCGCGCTCGCGACGAGGGAGCGGCGATGATCGATTTCGGCGATTACGCTCTGCTGCGCCCGCTCTGGCTGCTCGCTCTGCCGGCGCTGGCTCTGCTTCTCGTCGCGACGCGACGTCGCGATGCGCTCGGCGATTGGCGCCGCGTCATCGATCCGGCGCTCCTCGCCGTCATTTCGCGTCGTCACAAAATCGCCGGCGCGACGCGGCGCGACGGCCCGCTTTTTGTCGGCGTCGCGCTCATCGCGCTCGCGCTCTGCGGGCCCGCGATGAAAACTCCGGGCGCCGAACAATTTCGCAATCTCGACGCCACTTTGATCCTGCTCGACGTGTCGCGCGCCGAGCGCTTGCCGCAGGGTGTGGCGGCGGCGCAATATCTCATCGAGCGTTCCGGCGCGCGCCGGCTCGGCCTCGTGCTCTATGCCGGCGACGCCTATCTCGCGAGCCCGCTCACCGACGATGCGAAATCGCTCCAATCCCTGCTCTTCGCAATAGACGATCGGACCGTTCCAGACGGCGGAGCCGAGCCCGACCGCGCGCTCGCCTTCGCCCGCCATCTGCTGCGCGAGACGCAGATTTTGACGGCCGATGTCGCGCTGATCTGCGACGGCGAGGGGTTAGATGCGCGCGCCGAACGTCTCGCGGCCGCGCTCGCGCGCGAAGGACACAGAGTGCACAGCCTCTTTGTTTCCGCCCGCTCCGGCGCCGATGCGCGCGATTCCTCGCGCCGCGCCGCGATGACATCGCTCGCCGCGGCCGGAGGCGGGCGCGCCGATGACGCGGCGCATCCGCAGGAGATCGCGCGCGCGATAGAGGCGCGCGGCGTCGCCCATATCGGCAGCGGCGAATTGCGCGCGCTCGCGTGGCGGGACTATGGGCGCTTCGTCCTTCTGCTCGCGGCGGCGCCGCTGCTGCTCGCTCTGCGCGGGAGGGGCGATTGAGCGCGCATCGTCACAGGAGTGAGGCGCCGCGCCTCGGACCGAGAGCCTTCGGGCTCGCCCTGTTTTTCCTCATTCTATCGCTTCTCGTCGCTGGCTGCAGCTTCGGCCGACAGCTCGGCGGTCGCGCGCTTCTCGCCTCGGGGCTCGCCTCCGCCGCGGCGAATGTCTTCGCCGATCCGGCCTGGAAAGGCGCGGCCTTCTATTCCGCCGGGCGCTTCGAGGAGGCGGCCGCCGCCTTCGCGCGCGATGCCGACAGCGCCTATGATCTCGGCAATGCGCTGGCGCTCGCCGGACATTACAAGGAGGCCGTCGCCGCCTATGATCGCGCGCTGCGCGCCGATCCCGACGATGACGACGCCTCCTACAACAAATCGTTGCTGCTCGGCCTGATCGAGCGCGAGAGCGGCGGCGGCGACGCCAGGGCCAATTCGCCGGCCATGGGCCGGCAGCGCGCGCTCGGCAGTCTCGACGACGACAAGGGTGGAGGCGGGGAGGGCGCCGCGGGCGAGCGCGAGACGAGTTCGCGGCCAGCCGATCGCGGCGGCGCCAAAGCCTCGAAGCTCGGCAAGGGCCAGGAGGAGTCGGCGGAGAGCGGCGCCGGCGCGACGGGCGCTGTCGGAGCCTCGGAGGGCGCCGGCCGCACCGGCGGGCAGAGGATCGACGTCGCCGCTCTGCTGCACGAGCGCGACCGCCGCGTGCGCCGCCGGCTGGAGGCGCGCTCGGTGCGGCCGAGCGCCGACTGGCTGCAAAATCTCGACGACGATCCCGGCCGCTTTCTGAAGCTGCGCATCGCCGCCGAAAAGGCGCGGCGGCTGCGCGCCGGCGGCGGCCCGCTGGAGGAGGACGATTGATGGCGACGCGTCTCGTCCTGCTGTTTTGCCTGCTGCTTCTCCCCTTCTCGCGCGCCGCCGCGCAGGAGGAGCCGCCCTTCGGCCGCGTCGAGCTGCGCGTCGAGACGCAAGCCGAAATCCCCACTGAGACGCCCTATGTCGGCGAGCCGCTGCGGCTGGTGATCCGCTCCGCCATACGCGGCCATGTGCTGCTCGATCACATCATCCAGCCCTCGCTCGTCGATTTCGATTGGCAGCAATTCGGCGTCGACGCCTCCAGCGAGGAGATGATCGACGGTTTCTGGACGCCGGTGGTCGAGCGCGTGCTGATGATCTATCCGTTGCGCGCCGGACGGCTGACCATCCCGCCCTTCAAGCGCCGCATCGCCTATCGCATAGAGGAGAGCGGCAAGGTCGAGGCCGAATATGTCTCCGCGCCTCTCCAAATCGAGGTGCGCGCGCGTGACGCTCTCGTTCCGCCGAGCGAGAATTTCTTGCCGGCGAAGAGCCTGCGCATGACCGACGCCTGGGAGCCGGCGCCCGATAAAATCCCCTTCGGCGAGACGGCGCGGCGCACGCTGACTGTGGAGGCCGAGGGCGTCACCGCCGACCGGCTGCCGGCGCTGCCCAATTTCCGCGCGCCGGGACTCATCACTTTCGCCGCGCCGGTGGAGCGGCGGACCATCGTGACAGACAAAGGGCCGATCGCCCATGCCGTCTATCGCTGGAGCGTGCGCCCGGTGTCGGCGGTCCCGGCTTTCGCGCCGGCGATCCGCATCGCCTGGTTCGACGTTGCGACGCGGCGGATGCGCGAGGCGCTGGCGCCGGAGCGGCGCGTCGCCTTCGCCGAGGCGGGGCGCGAGCGGGTCGCCGCGCGGCTGCGCGAGAGCCCCGGCCTCACCGCGCCGCAGCCGCTCATCGCCGCTCTGGCGAGCTTCGTCGGCGCGGTGGCTCTCGTCCTGCTGCTCGGCTCTCTCCCGGCGCGACTTCTCGCACGCCGTCCGAGGGAGCTCGGAGCCTTGCGCCGCGCCGCCCGCGCGAAAGACGCCGCCGCCTTCCGCCATGCGGCCGCCCGCTTGGCGCAGGCCGATCCCGAACGCTGGCGCAAGATCGCCGCGCGCGCGGACATAGGTCCGGCGCTCGCGGCGCTCGATTGCGCGCTCTACGGGCGCGAGCCTCCCGAACCGGCGCCGCTCGCCCCCCTCGCGCGGGCGATCGCGGGCGCTTGGGCGGGAAAGGGCGGAGGCTTCGAGGTTCTCGAAGGCTGCGCCTCGGCTATAGGAGCCGATACATCAAGAACGCGTCGACGTAACCGCGGGTAGGATGGTGAAAAGCGAGCGGCAGCCGACCGACGATCTGAAAGCCCAGCGATCGCCACAGGCGCACGGCGCGTTCGTTCGCGCTGACGACGAAGTTGAATTGCATGGCCCTATAGCCTCGGCTTCGCGCGTGCTCCAGAGAGTGCTCGCACATTCTGCGCGCGACGCCTCGGCCGGCTGCCGAGCCGCGCGTCATAAATCCGCAATTGCAGACGTGGCGTCCAGCGCCCGCTTGGTTGGGGCGCATGTAATAGGTTCCGAGGATCGCGCCGTTCTCCTCGGCCACAAAGGTTTCTTTGTCCGCGCCGAGCCAGTAGGCGAGCGCGTCATCCTCGCTCATTTCTCGGTCGAGCGTATAGGTTTCGCCGGCCCGGATCACCGGCTCGACGATCGACCAGATCTCTGCGCGATCTTCTGCGGAAGCAGGGCGGATGAGCATCGAGCATCTATAGGCGTTCTCGTGGATCTTCTGAAGCGGTCGACTTGCACGCGGACGGCGCCGGCGGGCCGAACATCATCGACGCGATCCCTCGAGCGAGAATCGGGACGCCGGCGCCGACAGCGAATGCGGCGAGCCAGAGCTCGAAAGTGGCTCCCGTGAGCGCGACTGAAAAGTAGAAGCTCGCCAATGCGGCCGACGCCGACAATAAGACAAGAAGGCCGAGGGCGAGCGCGCGCACGATCACGAGCGCCTGTCGAAGCGGCCGGCGCTCCGTTCGCCAAAGGAGAATGGTCGATCCTGGGACGAATCCGGCGATGAGAGTGAAGACGACGCTGTACGAGAGGCGCATCGCCAGCGCGATCGTTCCGAGAAATTGCTCGAATAGATCAGCTGGCCGCGTTCGCCATCCCCATCCTTCGTCGCTGTGCGAGCCGAAGAGTTCCCAATTCTTGCTCCGCTGTTCATCGTCGACGGCGGGGACCACGGGGCCTTTTCGAAAGGTGTCCGGGTCGAGCTCGAGAACAATGTCACGCGCGAGGTCGAGCACGCGGCAGCTCGCATTTGCGCAGGAGAACGCCATGCTCGGCGAGGCGTCGCTGCGGGCGATCATCCTACCGGCGTTGTCGATGGCAATCACGCGAATGGGGGCCGCCCAGAATATTCCGTCGCCATGAAGGAGCCGCAGCTCGCCGCGCTCGCCATCTGGCAATGTGATCGTTTCCGCAGCCGAGAAATAGGGCGAATGCGCTTCGGCGGCTCGAGCGGCGCACGATAGGAAAATCGAAAGCAGCATGAACGATCGCGGCATGAGGCCGATCTTTCGCGAGCGCAGGTCTTTCGCGAGCGCAGGTCGAAGCGGAATATTCGGCGCAGAATGTTCCGCGATTGTGTCCGCTATAGGGTCCCGCTTTCCGGCTATCCGCTCCGGCCGCTGGGACAATTCGGGCCGAATTGCGCCGGGCGCGGCCGTCATTCCGTCCGCCCGACGAGCCGAACGGGTCCTGCCCGCCACCGCGCGATCAGCCGCGCGCGCAGCGCCGTCATGAATCCGGGCGGCAACATGCCGTAGGCGACGCTGGACGGATCGCCGCTGACGGCCGGGCGCAGGTCCGGCCCCGGCCAGATGAAATCATTGGCCTCCGTCAACACCACCCAAGAGCGGTCCGAATCCAGCCCGAGGCGTCGCTTGGTGGCGAGCGGAATTTCGAATCCGTCGGCCGGATCGGCCGGCGCGGCGTGGGTGATCGGTAGGACGCGCACGATCGGCGCGTCATTCTCGCGAAGCAGCGCGAGGATGATCGCGCAGGGGCGATCCTTCACCCCTTCTTCTTGACCCTCGCGGGCCTCTCTCTCCCACAGATACGAATAGCGGATCACCAGACCCGGCTGCGGAGCTGGCCAATTCACGGCCGCCAGTCTTTCAGCTCCTCATCGAGGCGCTCATGACCGGGCGGGACCTCCGCCTGGGCGATGAGGGCGATCTCTTCCGCCGTGAACTCCTCCAGCTTGACCACGCGCCGATCGCGGCGTTTGAGCCGCGAATATTCCTCGGCGGAAATCATCACCAGCCTGTCGCGGCCGTTCTTGGTGATGGTGACCGGCTCCGAGAGGGCCTTGTCCGCCAGCGTGCCGTAGTTCTTGATGAATTCGGCGGTCGAGACTTTCATTTGATGCATGACTCGAATGTTGCGTATCAGTCGTATTATGGGAGTGATCACGGAGAAGGCAAGTTTTTCCTGGCAGCGTTTCTTCGGGGCGCGACCAATCGAACCCGCCGATGAAATTGCTCCGGCCTCGCCTGGCGCAGCAGGCCGACAGACGGGTTAAACGCCTCTCCGGGCGTCGCTTCTCGCTCACCCGACCCGAACCCTCGCCCGTTGACTTGCCGTAACGCCGCGTTCTAGGAATCCCTCGCACGCGGTTTTTCGTCGGCCCTCGCCGATCGATCGCGCGGCGCCGGATCGTTCCCTATGGCGGGTTTGCGCGGCAGAGGTTTTTCGTGGCGAGCGACGATCGTTCCGATCGCCGTTCTCGCGGCCTTGCTGCAAGCGCTTCTGCTCTTCGCCGCGATCGGCCCCGCCCATGCGCATCACGCCCCGCCGGGCCTCGCGCTCGCCTCCGCCGATTGCGGCGGCGCTGCGCATTCGGGCGAGGCGCCGGGGCCGCATTGCCCGCTGCATCCGCAATGCTGCGCGCTCGGAACGGCGAGCCTCGCGCCGCTGATCGGCGCCGTCCTCTCCATGCTGCTTCCCGTCGCTCCCGGCGAGACGATGACGCTCGGCGTCGCGGCCGAGCGCGGCGCGCATGGTCCCGCGCCGGCTCGTCCCTGGTCGTCGCGAGCGCCGCCCTTTCTCGGCTGATCCGGCGCAAGGCGCCGCCCGTCTCGCCATCATCCGCGCCTTCGCCCGCGCGGCCTCGCCAATTTCTCGCCGATGCGCGACCGTTCCCGGGCGCGTCGGCCCTCGCCGGACATAGTCGATGTCGGATGAGAAATCGCGATTCTTCGATCGTTTGTTTCTGCGCAGCCGGCGCGAGCTCATCGGCTATTTCGCGCGCCGCATAGGGCGCGAGGACGCCTCCGATCTGCTGCAGGAGACTTTTGTGCGCGCATTGCGGAGCGAGCGTTTCGATCTGGCGGCCGATCCGCCCTCGCTGCTGCAGCGCATCGCCGTCAATCTGGCGCGCGATCACGCCCGCCGCCGCCGCACCGAGGCCAGATATGTCGATTTCGACGCCGACGCCGAAATGGCCGTCGCGACCGGCGCCATGCCCGACGCCCGCCTCGAGGCCGAGGAGAAATGGCGCCTGCTGCGCGAGGCCGTCGACGCCCTGCCGCCGCGCTGCCGCGACGTTTTTCTCCTCTATATGCGCGAGGGGCTCGGCCTCGGCGAGATCGCCGAGCGGCTGGGCGTTTCGCGCAATATGGCGCAAAAGCACATGCGGCTCGCCATGGCGCGCTGCTGGGCGGCGCTGGAGTAGATTTTTGCGCGCGAGACCTCCTTTTTCGCCGCATCGCGCGTGGTGTTCGGGGCAGGCCGTGGCTCGCTCGCCTCGGGCGTCGGCGCGGCTCTGCGGCGGGTGAGATGATGTCCGAAACGAAATCCGCCATTCGCGAGGCGGCGATCGACTGGTGGCTGCGGCGCAACGAGGCGACGTTCTCGCGCAAGGAGCAGGCCGCCTTCGAGGCCTGGCTCGCCGCGGACGACGCCCATCGCGCCGCCTATGAGACGCTCGCCGCGCTCGGCGATTTCATGGCTCCGCGCTGGCCGGGCGCAGGGCCCCAGCGCAAGACGAAGCGCCGGCGGCGCAAGGCGGGCGCGGCGGCGGGTCTCGCTCTTCTGGTGCTGTTCTTCGCCGATGAGATCGCGCTGCGGCTCACGGCGGATGTCCTCACCGGCGCGGGCGAGACGCGGCAGGCGACGCTCGCCGACGGCTCCCGCATGGAACTCGATTCGCTCAGCGCCGTGGCTCTTCACTTTACCCAGAGCGAGCGGCGGGTGACGCTGATCGCGGGCGAGGCCTGGTTCGATGTCGCGCCCGATCCGGCGCGGCCTTTCGTCGTCGAGGCGGCGGGCGGAACCGCGACCGCGTTGGGCACGGCTTTCGACGTCGCCATAGAGAACGGCCGCGCGCGCGTGACTGTGACCAGCCATAGCGTGCGCGTCGCCGGCGGCGGCGGCGCGGTCACGGTCGAAGAGGGGCGGCAGAGCGCCTATGGGCCGGGCGAGGCGGCCGCGGCGCCCGAGCCCGTCGATCTCGCGCGCGCCACCGCCTGGCGGCGCGGCAAGCTCATGTTCGAAAATCGGCCGCTCGGCGAGGTGGTGCGCGCGCTCGGCCGCTATCACCGCGGCTTCGTCTTTTTTGCCGATCCAGCCTTGAAGGCGCGGCGCGTGACCGGCGTGTTCAACGCCCAGGACCCGATCGCCGCGCTCGACGAGATCGAGACCTCGCTCGGCCTCCATGCGACCCATGTCACCAAATATCTGACGATCGTGCGCGAATAGCCGCGGCGCGAGAAATATTTTTTCGCGCCGACCTCCTTTTTCGCCGTCTGCCGCGTGGAGGCCCGACACAGGGGGACGAAAACCGTCCCCGGCACGGAAGAGGCGGCGAGATGGCGGGTCGGGAAAAGCGCGAGGGTTTCGGAGCGGGCGAAGCAAAGATGGGTTCGACGCTGGCGATCGCCGCAATCGGCGCTCTGACGCTGGGTTCGGGAGTTTCGGACTCGCCGGCGCAGGCGGCTATTTCGCCGCAGGAGCGCTCCGGCCTCGTGCAGAACTATCGCATCCCTTCCGGCCCGCTGCCGGGCGCGTTGAACGCCTTCGCCGATCTCAACGGCTTGCAGATTCTCTATGACGCCGACGTCACCGGGCGATTGAAGACCGGTGGGGCTCGACGGCGATTTCGCGGTGGACGAAGGGCTCGACCGTCTGCTGTCGGGAACGGGATTGTCGTGGCGCTTCGCCGCCAAGGGCAAGACCGTGTCGATCATTTTGGCGCAGAACGATCGTGGCGTGATGAATGACGCGAGCGGCGCGGAGTCGCTGCCGCCGATCGATGTGGGGGCGGAGGGCAAGCCGAAGCCCGGCGCGCGCGGCGTCGGCGGCGCGCCGCTAGGGCCGGGCGACAGATATACCGGCTACACGGCGGAGAGCGCGACGAGCGCCATGAAGATGGACCTGCCGCTGTTGAAGACGCCGGTCGCCGTGCAAGTGGTGACGCGCCAGACGATGGACGATCAGCAGGCGATCAGCGTCGCCGACGCCATCGTCGCCAATGTCAGCGGCGTGCAGACGACGCCGAATTTCTACGAATCGTTCAAGGTTCGCGGCTTCAGCAATCTCGGCAGCACCTATAAGAACGGATTGATCGAATACAGGATGCGCAATCTCGTCACCGCCAATCTTCAGTCGATCGAGGTGCTGAAGGGGCCCGCGGCGATCCTCTATGGCCGTGTCGAGCCCGGCGGCCTCATCGATCTCGTCGTCAAGCGGCCGTTGGAGACGCCCTATTATTCCATCCAGCAGCAGAACGGCTCCTACGGACTGACTCGCACGACTCTCGACGCAACTGGGCCTCTGACGACGGACAAGTCGATCCTGTACAGATTCAACGGCGAATTCTACCATTCCTATTCCTATCGCGATTTTCTCGAGGACCAGAATGTGTTCCTCGCGCCGACCGTCGGCTTTCGTCCGGTCGAGCAGTTCCGGGCCAATGTCGACTTCGAGTATCAGCATCGGACCTGGGTCGACGATTATCCGCATCTACCTGCCGTCGGCGCCTATCCGGCTTCGATCCCGATCTCCCGATATCTCTCGGCTCCCCTTTTGACGACGACCTCGCCGCATCAATACGACAAGCGGCGCATCGCCTACGACTGGACCTATGACTTCGACAAAAGTTGGAGCCTGACCAACAGGCTGAGCTATTCGACCTTCGACGACAATCAGATGAATACTTTTCCTCTGAGCTTCAATCAGGCGACCGGCGTGCTCACGCGCTCCTTGACCAACAACGCCACCAAGGGCGGCTATCACGAGCATGATTTCGCGACCAATGTCGATCTGAAAGGGAAGTTCGAAACCGGCCCCTTCTCGCATTCGGCATTGGTCGGATTCGACCATCTCGCCACGCGTATGTCTTGGTTTTTCGGCAACACCGGCTTGTTGGCCTCGATCAATATCTACGCGCCGTACTATTGGACGCTCGACAATACTATCCAGAACACGAATTATAACGCCCAGCATCAGAAATGGACGGGCGTCTACGCCCAGGACATGATCTCCTTCCTGGACGACCGCGTCCATATTCTGGTCGGCGGCCGCTATGATTGGGCGGAATACGGCAACAACAAGAGTCAAACATCCTATCTGAACGCGCTATCCACCTACACGACCAACTACGCCAAGGCCTTCAGCCCGCGCGTCGGCGTCGTCTACCAGCCACTGCCCTGGCTGTCGATCTATGGCAATTTCACGCGTTCGTTCTCGTTGAACAGCCAGGCGACGATCTTGGGGCTTCCGCTCGACCCGCAGAAGGGCGAGCAGCTCGAGGGCGGCGTCAAGGCGGAACTGCTCGACAAGCGCATCATCGCGACGCTCGCCTATTACGATATTTTCAAGACCAATGTCCCCTACACGGACCCGACCAATGCGAATAACTCGCTCCTGATCGGAAAAGCGCGCAGCCAGGGCTTCGAATTCGATCTCACCGGCCGTATCGACGACAATTGGAGCGTGATCGCCAATTACACGCATGACGACGTGCGCACGGTGGTGGGGGCGCCGTCCTACAATCCTTTGACGCTGGTCACGACCCAGCTCGCGATCTCGGGCTCCAAGCTTCCCGCGAGCCCGCGCAACTATGGGAATCTCTGGGTCAAATACGAGGCCGACGGCATGTTCCGGGGCCTCAGCCTCGGCGCCGGCGTCACCGCCGTCGAGAGCTCGCTCGGCGA
The DNA here is from genome assembly GCF_011378635.1 of Methylosinus sp. RM1. NCBI lineage: Bacteria > Pseudomonadati > Pseudomonadota > Alphaproteobacteria > Hyphomicrobiales > Methylocystaceae > Methylosinus > Methylosinus sp. RM1. The sequence goes on along the minus strand of NZ_WOVC01000005.1, from coordinate 77,378 downwards.
CAACGCCAATTCCTTCATTCTGCCGGGCTATACGCTGCTCAACGGCATGGTCTCCTATACGACGCAGATCGAGGGATTCACCGTCACCGCGCAAGTGAACGTCAAGAACATCACCGATGTGACCTATTATCCGACCTCGACGGGTCGCACGGCGATCCAGACCGGGACGCCGCGCACCGTCCTCGGATCGTTGCGGGTGGAGTTCTGATCAATGCGCCACGGGACGGGAGATTCATGCTCGCTGCAAAAAAAATCTTTCGTCCCGAGGTTCCTTTTCGCCTATTCGCACGTCTTATAAGATAGGCGGCGCCCTCGAAAATTTTTGCGGACGGCGGAACGCCCGGCCGAAGAGCGGAGGAAGTCGAGATGCGGAAATTGCGATATATCGGATTTGCGGCCGCGGCGGCCGGCTATTTTTGCGTTGTTTCCGGGTCGGCTCTCGCCGCCTCCGGCGAGGCGAAGCCGGTTTCCATCTCTTTCGCGCTGGTGAACGACGGCAAGGAGGTCGGCTGCGGCGCTCCGCTCGCCAATCTCGGGACCGGCCATCTTTCCGCCAAGCTCCACGAAGCGCGCCTTTATGTCTACGGCTTCAAGCTGATCGACGCCAAGGGCAAGCGCACGCCGGTGGCTCTGGATCAGAGCGAATGGCAATATGGCGATGTCGCTCTGCTCGACTTCAAGGACGCGCGCGGCGGCAATAGTCCCTGCACGCAGGGCAATCCGGCCAAGAATACGACCATCGTCGGCAAAGCGCCGGCGGGCTCTTATGTCGGCCTCGAATTCTCGGTCGGCGCGCCGGTGGAGACGATCGTCGACGGCAAGCCGGTCTCGATCAATCATTCCAATGTCGAGACTGCGGCGCCGCCGCTCGATGTGGTCGGCATGGCGTGGAACTGGCAGGCCGGCCGCCGCTTCGTCACTTTCGAGGTCGATCCGGCGACGCCCGTCATCAAGGCGGACGGCTCCAAGACGCGGAGCTGGATGGTGCATATCGGCTCCACCGCCTGCAAGGGCAATCCGGCGACCGGCGAAATCGTCGCTTGCGCGCATGAGAATCGCTTCACCGTCGCGCTCGATCGTTTCGATCCCAAGACGCAGCGCGTCGAATTCGATCTCTCCAAGCTCCTCGAGAATTCCGACATCGTCGCCGACAAGGGCGGCGCGGTCGGCTGCATGAGCGCGCTCGACGATCCCGAATGTCCGGCTGTTTTCTCTGCGCTCGGCCTCAATCTCGGCGACAGCGCCGCGGGCGCCGGCGACGCCGGCAAGCAGACCAAGCCCGGCGTGTCGCCGATTTTCAAAGTCGGCGCGACGGCGGCCAAAGTCGTGGGCGCGAAGCAATGAGGGGGGCGCCGTTCTTCGGACTGACGCTCGCCGTCGCGGCGGCCTTCGCCGCCTCGGCCGAGCCGGCCAAACAGGCGGCCGACAAGCGGACAGCGGCCGAGCAGACGGAATGGAAATGGGAGCTTCCCAAATATATTCCGCCGCCGCGCGTCCCCGCCGACAATCCCATGTCGGAGGAGAAGTTTCAGCTCGGACGGCGCTTGTTCTTCGACAAGCGCGTCTCCGGCAATGCGACGATCTCCTGCTCCTCCTGCCATTTGCAGGAGCGCGCCTTCACCGACGGGCGCGTCGTCAGCGTCGGCTCCACCGGCGACAAGACGCCGCGCAATGCGCCGTCCATCGTCAATTCGGGCTGGCGCGCGACGCTCACCTGGGCCAATCCGGCGCTGGTGACGCTGGAGCGCCAGATGGAGAATCCGCTCTATGGCGAGCGGCCCATCGAGATGGGCGTCAATGACGCCAATAAGGCGGAAATCGTCGCGCGCTTCCGCAATGATGCGGATTATGTGAAATGGTTCGCCGCCGCTTTTCCGGAAAAGAAGCCGGCCGAGCAAATCTCTTTCGAGACGATCATCAAGGCGATCTCGGCGTTTCAGCGCGGCGTCGTCTCCTTCGACAGCCGCTACGACCAATATCTGCAAGGCAAGATCAAGCTCACGGAGGCGGAGCAGCGCGGGCACGATCTTTATTTCGGCGAGAAGGCGGAGTGTCATCACTGCCATGGCAGCGTCGATCTCGACGATCAATTCGTGCACGCCAAGACGCGCGAGGCGGAAACGCCTTTCCACAATACGGGCCTCTACGACATAGACGGCAAAGGCGCCTATCCAGAGCCCAATCGCGGCCTCTATGACGTGACGCAGGACCCGGACGATATGGGCAAGTTCCGCGCGCCGAGCCTGCGCAACATAGCGATGACCGCGCCCTATATGCATGACGGGACGGTGGCGACGCTCGAAGAGGTCATCGATATCTACGCACGCGGCGGACGCAAGATCGAGACGGGGCCGCCCAAGGGCGACGGCGCGCTCAATCCGCTCAAGAGTCCGCTGATCGTCAAGATCGATCTTTCGCCACAGGAGAAGGCCGATCTGCTCGCCTTTTTGAAGGCGCTGACCGACGAGAGCTTGCTGACCTCTCCGCGTTTCTCCGATCCGTGGAAGGCGCAGGCGGCGAAGAAATAATTTCCGCGAGTCGCCATCGGCGACTCGCGTTTTCGTTTCGATGGCGCGCGAAGGGAACGGGTCTCAGGGAATGACGGAGATCGTTCCGCTCATATGAGAATGCAGCCCGCAGCGAAAGGATACTTCGCCGGGGCGCGGCAGCGTGACGCGGAAGCTCTCGTCCTCGTCCATTTGCTCGGGCGAATGGAAGATTTCTTCCTTGCCCATTGCGCCGATGATCGAATGGGGCGCTTGATCGCGATTGACGAAGACGATCGTATCGCCGGCTTTGACGGTGAGATGCGCGGGCGTGAATGCGAAATTTTCGATCCGCACCTCGGCCGCGACGGACGGGCCGAACGAGAGAGCCAAAGCGGCGAGAAGAGCGCGCGTTCTCACACGAAGCCCGCAGCGATATTGACGGTGAGCGCCAGAACGGCCGTATTGAAGAAAAAGGCCAATACGCCGTGAACGAGCGCCACGGCGCGCATCGTCGCGGAAGAGATCGAGACGTCCGCCGTCTGCGAGGCGACGCCGATCACATAAGCGAAATAGAGAAAATCCATATAGCCGGGCTGCTGCGCGCCCGGAAAGATCAGCCCGCCGCGCAGTTCGGACGGTCGGTCCGGCGCGCTGGCGCGCTCGAAATAATATTCATGCGCATAATGGAGCGCGAAGGTCAGATGCACGAACAGCCAGGAGAGCACGACGGTCAGCACGGCGAGGGAAATATGCGCGTGCTTTGAAAATCCCTCGAGACTTTTGACCGGGCCGAGCTCGGCGACGATCGCGCCTATGGAGGCGCAGGCGGTGGCGATGGTCATCACCAGAATGACCAGCCGGCCCTCGTCCTGCAATTGCGCGCGGCGACGCATGGAGATCGGCGTCGAGCGCGCCATCAGCTCGGCCGAGAGCAGCAGATAGAGAGTGACGAAGACGTCCCAGCCGACGAGCGCGCGGGTGACTTCCCGCCAGCTCCCCGGCAATAGGAGACCGACGGCGGTTCCCGCGAGAACGCAGAAAAAAAGCCGGGCGCGCGCTTTGGCGACGCGCCACAGCAACGGGCGGCGGCGGCGAGGACCGTTCGTCTCGCCGGAGAGGTTCATCGCGCCGCTCAATTGCTGCGCAACGCGACGAAGCGGGCGGCCTCCGCGAGCACGCCGGTCGCTGCGCCGAGCCCGGTCTCGCCGAGCGCTTCTATGGCGGCTTCCACCAGAGCGTCGCGCCGCTCGCGCGCCTTGTCGAGGCCGAGCAGGCCGATCAGCGTCGCCTTGTTGCGCTCGGCGTCCTTGCCGGCGCGCTTGCCGAGCGCGGCCTCGTCGCCCTCGGCGTCCAAAATATCGTCGGCGATCTGAAAGGCGGCGCCGAGCGCGTCGCCATAGCGGCCGAGCGCCGCGGCCACGGGCGCCGAGGCGCCGCCCAGAATGGCGCCGAAATCCACCGAGATCCGCAAGAGCGCGCCGGTCTTCATCGCTTGCAGGCGGAGCGTCTCCTCCTGCGAGAGCGGGCTCGAGGCTTTTTCGGCTTCGAGGTCCAGCGCCTGGCCGCCGACCATGCCGCCGAGCCCGGAGGCGCGCGCCAGCGCCAGGACGAGGCGGGCGCGGATTTGCGCATCGGCGTGGGTCGCCGGATCGGCGAGGACGTCGAAGGCGTAAGTCAGCAGGCCGTCGCCGGCGAGAATGGCGGTCGCCTCGTCGAAGGCCTTGTGCGCGGTCGGGCGGCCGCGGCGCAGATCGTCGTCGTCCATGGCGGGGAGATCGTCATGGGCGAGCGAATAGCAATGGATCATCTCGATCGCCGCCGCCGCGCGGCGCGCGCTCTCGCCCTCGACTCCGAAGAGCCGGGCGGATTCGAGCGCCAAAAAGGGCCGCAGCCGCTTGCCGCCGCCGAGCGCGACATAGCGCATCGCCTCGAGCAGCCGCGCCGGCCGGGCGATTTCGCCGGGAAGCGGCTCTGCGCCGAGCAGCGTGGCGAGCGTGGACTCGGTCGCGCTGGCGGCCTCGTCGAGGCGGCGGCGGAAGTCTGCGTCTTCGGTCATTGCTGCTTCGCCGATCATGGGGCCCTTTCCCGAGAAAATCATTCCATCTGGTCCCGACCTAACAAATTTGCGATCAATCCCCAAGTGGGGGAGCGCTAGGGGGAACGGCCGGGGAACGGCCGGCGCAGGGGCGAGAGACCACGAGGATACGGCAGATATGAGCGTTTCTTTATTCGAACCTTTTCGTCTCGGCGATCTTTCGCTGGCCAATCGCATCGTCATGGCGCCGCTGACGCGCCGTCGCGCCACACATGGGACCAACGCCGCCAATGCGCTGATGGCCGAGCATTACCGCCAGCGCGCCTCGGCCGGCCTCATCATCGCCGAGGCCTCGCAGATTTCCCAGCAGGGGCAGGGCTACGCCTTCACCCCGGGAATCTATTCGCCCGAGCAGATCGCCGGCTGGCGCGAGGTGACGGACGCCGTTCATGGGGCCGGCGGCCATATCGTGCTGCAATTGTGGCATGTCGGGCGCGTGTCGCATGTCTCGTTGCAGCCCGGCGGCGGCGCGCCGGTCGCGCCCTCCGCCATCGCCACGACGAAGCAGGTGGCGATCGAGACCGGCTTTGTCGATTGCTCCGCGCCGCGGGCGCTGGGGCTGGACGAAATCCCCAGGATCGTCGACGATTATCGCAAAGCCGCGCGCAATGCGAAGGAGGCGGGTTTCGACGGCGTCGAGATTCATTGCGCCAATGGCTATCTGATCGACGAATTCTTGCGCGACGGCTCCAATGAGCGGACCGACGCCTATGGCGGCGCGCCCCAAAATCGCGCCCGCTCCGGCCTCGAGGTCGCGGACGCCGTGCTGGAGGCTTGGGAGCCGTCCCGCGTCGGAGCGCGCATCTCGCCGGTGAGCCCGGTGCACGACATGGCGGACAGCGATCCGCAGACGGTCTTCGGCTATTTCGTGGGGAAGCTGGCGGAGAAGAAGCTCGGCTTCCTTCACGTTATCGAAGGCGCGACGCAAGGGCCGCGCGATGTCGCGCCTTTCGATTATCTCGCTCTGCGCAAGAGCTTTCCCGGCGCCTATATCGCCAATAACGCCTATACGCTGGAGCTCGCCGAGGAGACGCTCGCGAGCGGGCGCGCCGATCTCATCGCTTTCGGCCGGCCGTTCATCGCCAATCCCGATCTCGTCGAGCGCCTGCGCCGCCGCTCGCCGCTCGCGGAGGTCGATCGCGAGACGATCTATGCGGCGGGCGCAAGGGGATATACGGATTATCCGACGCTGACCGCGTGAGCGGCAGGGCTCGTTTCTCCTCATGGGGAAACGAGCCCTGCCGCTATTGGGCCTTCTCCTGGCCGCCGCCATGATCCGGGCCATGATCGGCGCCATGACCGTCTGCGCCATGACCGCCGTCGCCATGATCTGCGCCATGGCCCTGATGCATCCGATGCATGGATTTCATGTGGTCCATCATCATCTGCTCATGCATCTGACGCATCTCATGCATCATCTTGCAGCAGCCCTCATGGCCGCCGCCGCCCTGCTGCTCGGGAGCGACGGGCTTGGTCTCCACTGTGGTTTCGGCGAGCGCCGGCGCGATCGTCGTCGCGGTCAGCAGCGCCGCCGCCAATAGGGGAATGATCTTTCGCATGGCGTCGCCCTCGCTATCGTCGGCCTCCCTTTACGAAGTGGTCGTTCCCGCGAGAATCTCAATGCGGCGCTTCGTCCTATTCCCCTACGAGCTTTCCGCAGGCCCGCGAGCAAATCGGCTCTCACGAGCGAGTCAGCTCTCCGGCGCGGCGACGGTTTCACAGGAAACGGAACGCAGACGCTGCTCGGCGCGATCACGATCGCTCGCGCGCTTGGCCAGCGAGCGCATGAGCACGAAGCCGCGCATCGAAGGCGCCGTCACATGCACTTGGCTCGGCGGCGCTTCCTCGTCTTCTCCTTCCACCGCTTCGATCTGGCGCGCGTCGCCGACCAGCACGTCGATCTTGCCTTTGATCGCGGAGCGATCGGTCGCGGAATGAAAAACGCGGCCGGTGCGCGCATGAAAGGAGAGAGCGATCAATTCCTCGGGATCGGCGTCGGCGCGCACGCGCATCATCCCTTTGGAGAGATCGAAGAGACAGACGCCGTCGACGAAAGCGGAATCTTCGAAAGGCATGACTTCCGCGCCCGGCGCGGCGCGCGGCAACAGAGCGACGCCATTGGGCGTCGTCTCGGCGCTCTGCGCCGCCGCGGCGAGGCGCGCATAGGCGTTGCGCGGCGCGAGCTCCGGCATCAGCAGCACGGAGACGATGTGAACGGAGCCCGCGACGCAGACGGTCGCGAGCGCCCAGGGCAGCCAGTCGAGATAGGTGCGAGATATTTTCATGCGCAATGCAGCTTCACGATCTTCGGAAATGTCGCAGGGTCGGGCGCCGCTTCGATGTCGAGCGGCGTGTCATAGAGGCGCAGCACCAGCGTGAAAGGTTCTTTCGCTACGGGCAGCCAATTGCCCGGACGCGCCTGCGGGCCGATCTCGATCGCGAAGGCGCCGCCCTCGCGACGCAAAATTTCGCTCGAGGTGAAGGCGTGGCGACCGGCGGGATTGTCGATGAGCCGCCCCGCGGCGCTGGTCGCGCCGAGCGTCCAGAAGCGCGCCGTCGGCGTCGAGTCGGAGAGGCGGTAATCGCAACGTCCATCGAGCGGCGCGCCGTTCGAATCCGTATCGGCGAAAAAGGCGAGGCCTTGACCATGGCCGAGCGGCGCCTCGCCCGAGCGCGCCAGCACGGCGCGCGCATAAGGATCGATATCGGAGCCGCCGTGGCGTGGCCAAGCGGTCCAGGGCCCGACATGCACCGCGCCGAAGCCGCGGCCGAGCCCGAGCGAAACGGCGGTGATCGCAAAGCCGAGCAGAAGACCCGCGATCATCACGGCGAAGGCCCGCACATAATTGATCATGCGAAATCCGTCAGCGCCGATCGGCGCGCTTGTCGGTGGGGGACGTCTGCGACGACGAGCCGGGGACGGAACGCTTCGGATCGTCGAGTTTCATCTTGGACTCGATCTGGCCGAGCGCCTCCAGCGCGCCGCGCGACAGCGCCGCGGGACGCGCCGGCGCGCCGAGCTCCACCGTCTTGGGCTGAGCGGCCGCCGCCGCCGCGAGCGTCGCCGGCGAAGCGAGGCCGCGGATCGGCTTGATGGCTATGCCTTGATGCGCATAGGCCATGATGTCGCGCCATGTCTTCGCCGGCAATGTGCCGCCGGTCATATTCGCCATACCCTCATTGTCGTCGTTTCCATACCACACGCAGCCGCCCAAATTGCCGGTAAAGCCGCAGAACCAGGCGTCTTTATAGCCGTTGGTGGTGCCGGTCTTGCCGATCACGTCGACGCCCGGGCCGAGATTGGCGCGCCCGCCCGTGCCTTCGTCGATCACGCGCTTCATCATCGTGTCGAGCTCGGCGACTTTCTCGAAAGGCACGACCTGCTCCTGCGGCGGCGCGTCGCGATCATGCTGATAGAGAATCTCGCCGCGACTGTTGCGCGCCTCCACGGTGGCGTAGGGCGTCGTCTTCTTGCCGCCATTGGCGAAAGCGGCGTAGCCGGCGGCATGTTCGAGCAGGATCACATCGCTCTGCCCGACGGGCAGAGAGGGCGTATCCTCGAGCGGCGTGGTGATGCCGAGCTTGCGGCATGTGTCGATGATCTTGGCGCGGCCGGCGCGCGAATCGCCATTGCCGATCGCGATCGACAATTGAATGGCGATGGTGTTGAGCGATTTGGCGAGCGCCAATGACAGCGGCAGCGAGCCGGCGTAACCGCCGCTGTAATTGTGGACGCAATAATTGCCGATGCAGGTCGGGCGGTCGGTGACGACCGTCGTCGGCTTGAATTTATTGCTCATCAGCGCGGTGAGATAGACATAGGGCTTGAAGGAGGAGCCGGGCTGGCGCGCCGCCTCCGTCGCGCGATTGAACTGGCTCGCGCCATAGTCGCGCCCGCCGACGATGGCGCGCACGGCGCCGTCGAGCTCCATGAAGGCGGAGGCGCTCTGCTTGGCGCGATAGGCGCGGCCGCTCTCGCGCAGATTCTCCTCCACCACTTCGTCGGCGCGCTTCTGCACATTGGGATCGAGCGCGGTGCGGATCGTCAGCACGCGATCATCGCCGAACTTGCCGGCCTCGGCGAGGCGCTGCGCCTCCTTGAAGGCGAAGTCGAGATACCAATCCGGGCTCTGGTCGCGCTTGCGCTCGATGGGCGTCGCCGGATTGCGCTGCGCGGCGACGATCTGGCTCTGCGTCATGAAGCCGGCGTCGACGAGATTGTCGAGCACGTCATTGGCGCGCGCGCGCGCCGCGGGAAGATTTACGTGCGGCGCGTATTTGGTCGGCGCCTTGAAGAGGCCCGCGAGCATGGCGGCCTCCGACAGCGACACGTCGCGCACCGATTTGCCGAAATAGAATTCCGCCGCCGCCTGAATGCCGAAGGCGCCGCCGCCCATATAGACGCGGTCGAGATAGAGCTTCAAAATCTCCTGCTTGGCGAGGCGCTGCTCGAGCCAGAGCGCGAGAAAGGCCTCGTTGATCTTGCGGGTGATGGTGCGCTCATTGGAGAGGAACACGTTTTTGGCGAGCTGCTGCGTGATGGAGGAGCCGCCCTGCACCACGCCCGAGGAGCGCGCATTCACGGTGAGCGCGCGTCCCGTGCCGATGATGTCTATGCCGAAATGCTCATAGAAGCGGCGATCTTCGGTCGCCAGCACCGCCTTGATCACATAGTCTGGATATTGATCGAGCGGCACGGCGTCGTCATGCTTGATGCCGCGCTGTCCGGCGACCGCGCCATAGCGATCGAGAAAAGTGATCGAGAGGTCCTGCTTCTTGAGCCAATCGTCGCTGGTCATGCGCATGGCGGAGATCGACAGCGCCAGCGCGACAATGCCGCCGCCGAGCGCGAGCGTCAGCGACTCGCAGCCCAATTCCACCGCCGCCCGGCGCAGGCCGCGCACCTGGAAGCGGTTCATGAAGGCGGAAAAATTCTCATAGGCCTCGCGCGCGCCGCGGCTCGAATCGAAGAGGCTCGAGTCGATATAGGCGTCGAGCGCCAGCAGCAGCCTTGCGGCCCGCTTGTATAAGCGCGAGGATCGAATAGTCTCGAGCAATTGCGCCGCTCCTTTGGGCCCTCCGGGCGTCATGCGAACCGGGGGCGGATGATAGCACTCCTCGAGCCGCCTTGACGATGGCCGGCCCGCAGGATCGCCGGCAGGATGAATAGAGCGCGCGCTGCGCCGCAGACGAGGGTCGAAGACAGAGTATGGCGACGAAGACCGAAAAAGAGGCGGGCGAACCGTTCTGGATGAGGCCCTTGGACGAATTGACGCGGCCGCAATGGGAGAAGCTCTGCGACGGGTGCGGGCGCTGCTGCCTGGTCAAGCTCGAGGATGAAGATAGTGGGGAAATCTATCATACGAGCGTCGGCTGCGACCTGTTGGACGGCGACACCGGACGTTGCCGCGACTACGCCGGCCGCCAGACCAAAGTGCCCGATTGCGTGCGCCTCACCCTGAAGGCGCTCGCCGGGATCGCCTGGCTGCCGCCGACCTGCGCCTATCGCCTGCGCGCCGAAGGCAAGCCGCTCCCCGAATGGCACCCGCTCTTGACCGGCGATCCGGCCAGCGTCCACGCTGCCGGCGTCTCCGTGCGCGGCCGCGTGGCGGCCCGCGAGCAGGAGGTGGAGACCGACGATCTTCCCAATTTCATCGTGCTGTGGCCCAAGCGCTGGCCGCGGCGCAAGAAGGGGCGGGCGGCGTGATGCGCTTGCGACGTCTTCGATATTGATTATATTGCAGACATTCGAGAGGGCGGCCACATGTCGAAACCCACGACGATGACCGTTCGCGTGAGCGGCGCATTGAGCGATTTCGTCGCCGCGAATGTGGGCGAGAACGGCGCCTATGAGAATGTCAGCGAATATATTCGCGATCTGATCCGCCGCGACAAGGAGCGCGCGGAGACAGCGGCCTTCGAGCGATTGAAAGCCGAGCTCGCTCACGCCTTCGCCGCGCCGGAGGCGACCTACGCGCCGCTGACCGCGGCCGATGTGATCGCACGAAACCGGAGCTGACTGATTGGTCGTCGTCCGCGTTCAGGAAGCCGCCTCTTTCCGTCTCGACGAGATTTATCGCTACACGCGGGATCGCTGGGGAAGCGAGCAGGCCGATCGCTATATGCGCGGTCTGTTCGAGGCCTTCGACCGGATCGAGACGCATCGAGAGATGTCGCGGCCCGTTCCGGCGGAGTTCGGCGTGGACGGGTTTTTTCCTTCGATATGAGCGGCATGTCGTCTATTGGCGAAGGCTGTCGAACGGCGACGTCGGCATTGTGACGATCCTGCATGAACGTATGCACCAGATCGACAGATTTCGGGCCGACTTCCGCGCCTGAGACGGTGTTATGAATTTATTCCTTGACAGCGGGACGGTGGTCCTATAGACAAGTCCCATGCTCCAGAATTGCGCTCGGGGCGAGGGGCTTCGCCCGAGACTGGACCGCGCGCCTTCAGGATCGCTCTTTCCGAGATATAGCGCGCGGCTTCCGCCCGATCTCTACGTAAACAGCCGAAAGCGAGCCTGAAGGCTCGCGGTCCGGGACTTTCGTCTCATGGAGGCCGATGCATGGCGCAAAAGTCGGAGGCGCGCTCGTGTGACATCGTCACGCAGGCGAAGCTGCTCTATGACGCGGGCGTGACGCCGATCGCCGAGGTGCGAGCGATGCTCGGCATGAGCGAGAGCGCGTTCCGCAGCTTTCGTGAAAGAGAGGGATGGCCGCTGCGGCCGTCGCCGATCAAGCGCAAGAGCGCCGAAGCGCCCGCCACACCGGAGCAGCAGAGCATCGCGCCGCCGCTGAGAGAGTCGCGCAGCCTCATCGCGCGGCTGGAGGAAGCGGTGGAGCGCGAATTTCTCCGCGCCGAAACGGCGCTCGCGACATGCGGCGCCAAAGCGGCGCCCAAGACCATGGAGACGAGCGCGCGCGTGCTCGCAAGTCTCGTGCGCAGCTTGGCGGAATTGAAGCGGATGAATCGCGACGCCGGCGCGGCGCGAGCGGAGGACGGGCGTGATCGAGACGCTTTCGACGACGAGCCTCCCCGCCAATTGGCCGAACTCCGCGAGGAGCTTGCTCGCCGGCTCGAGCGCATGTGCGGCGAAGGGCCGGCTCGATGAGCTGATCGACGGATTTTCCGCGCGCGAGCTCGAAACGCTGCTCGCCGATTGGGAGTTCTGCGCGCGCGAGGATCAATGGCCGCCCTTGCTGGCGCCGGGCGGCGAGCCTTGGCGGGTCTGGCTGATATTGGGCGGACGCGGCGCCGGCAAGACGCGCGCCGGCGCCGAATGGGTGCGCGCCATCGCGCGCGGCCGGCCCCAATTTGCGACGCGGCCCTTGTCGCCGATCGCGCTCGTCGGCGAGAGCGCCGCGCATGTGCGCGATGTGATGATCGAAGGCGTCTCTGGAATACTCGCCGCGCATCCACGCAGCGAGCGGCCCTTGTGGGAGCCATCGCGCAAGCGGCTCACTTTCGACAATGGCGTCGTCGCGCAGGCTTTCTCGGCCGAAGATCCCGAGAGTCTGCGCGGCCCGCAATTTTCCGCCGCCTGGTGCGACGAGCTGGCGAAATGGCGCTATGCCGAGGAGAGCTGGGACATGCTGCAATTCGGGCTGAGATTGGGCGAATGGCCGCGCCAGCTCGTCACCACCACGCCGCGTCCCATTCCTTTGCTGAAGCGCCTGCTGAGCGAAGGCGGCGTCGTGACCACGCGCGCGACGACGCGGCAGAACGCCGCCAATCTCGCGCCATCCTTTCTCGAGAGCGTCGTCGCGCAATATGCCGGCACGCGATTGGGACGTCAGGAGCTCGACGGCGACATTGTCGAAGAGCGCGCCGACGCTCTGTGGTCGCGCGACATGTTGGAGAGCGTCCGCGTCACCGAGGCGCCTCGGTTCGAGCGCATCGTCGTCGCGGTCGACCCGCCCGCCTCCTCGACCAGGCGCGCCGATCGCTGCGGCATTGTCGCGGCGGGGACGGCGAACGGCATCGTGTTCGTGCTCGAGGATGCGACGCTCGAGGCGGCGCGTCCGGCGCAATGGGCGCGCGTCGCGACGTCGCTCTATCACAGGCTCGAAGCCGACGCGCTGATCGCCGAAGTCAATCAGGGCGGCGAGATGGTCCGCGCCGTCATTCACGAAGCCGATCCGTCCGTTCCTGTGAAAGAGGCGCGCGCGACGCGCGGCAAATATTTGCGCGCGGCGCCGGTCGCGCAGCTCTATGAGCAGGGCCGCGTGCGCCATGTCGGAGCCTTTCCGGCGCTGGAAGACGAAATGTGCGATTTCGGAACGAACGGACTATCGTCGGGACGCAGTCCCGATCGGCTGGATGCGCTGGTGTGGGCGGTGACCGTGCTGGCCTTGACGCCGCGCGCGGCCGCGCCGCGTATGCGGCGAGTATAAGTCCGAATTCGCTTCATCGAACGCGTAAGTCGCATTCCTTCCCCCGCTCGCCGAGCGGAGGAGGCCTCTTCCTCGAATGTCGAAGCCCTTTCGTTTTGCGTCGCGGCGAGGCGGCATAGCCCGCTTCGCTCGACCATTGATTTCGCCCTCTCGTTCATGGAGAAAAATCATGACTGACGCTGTCAAGAAACTCAAAGATCTGGGAGACGGGAGCTATGCCGATGTCGTCTCCACCGTCGATTGGCCCGGCCAATGGGATTATCTGGAAAACACCTATTCTGGAACGAATCTGACGCAGACGGTCTATAAGATCGGCGGCTCGGGCGGAACGATCATCGGCACGCTGACGATGACCTATGACGCTTCCAGCAATCTCCTCACCGTGACGCGGAGCTGACGACATGGCTTGGCGACTGAATCCCTTTTCGGGAAAGATCGATTTCGCCGCGGAGGACCGCATCGTCGTGGCGGCGAGCAACCCCCAGAAGCTGATGGACATCGGCTTGGACAATGTCGAAGCCGGCGCGCCCCCTTATCGCCTGCACTATTACGCCGGGCAGGTGGACGACGGCCCCGGCTCCGTCGACCCGCGCACATATTGGATTCACGATCTGATCTGGGGTTGGAACACCAATCCCGGCGGAGCGCGAATTCTTTCGGGCGAGCCTGCGTGGTATCTGCATCTCGAGTCGAAGTTCCGGCTCGGCCCTGGGCAAAATCCGTTCCAGAGCGAATTTCATCTCGCGATGACGACGCTCGGCGATCAGGTCCTCCGGCCGATCACGGTCGGCTGCGCGCATGACGGGTCGTATATCGCCCATGGCTTTCTGACCGACAGGATGCGATGGAGCCGGCACGACGACAGCATGATCATGCTGCTCGATGCGGGGCCGGGCGGAAAGGCGAACTGGCACTGGACCGATGTGTTCGTGACGGTCGGCTACAATGATGCGCCGTTCATGTATCAGATCAAGAACGGCGGCGGCGTCCGCGCTCTTCCCTATTACGACGGCGACAACGTCTATCAGATCGAAGGCCCGATCAAAATATCGGCGCTGTCGTCGCCTGCGACGGGCGCTGTCCTGTACAGCTTCGTCGCGCAGCAGCCGATGACCGCCGCATGGCTGCTGAACGGCTACCCTATCACCGGCAAAGTGTGGGGATTGAAGCATCAGTTCAACTCGACGCTCGAGGCCTGCGAGCTGCTCGAGCAACAGAATGCGACCGCGACCGCTCATGCGGTGAAGCAGTTGCAGACGGCAGGAGCCGGCTCCGGCGACCCGTTCACGCGCTATACGGTCGCCGGCGTCGTCGACTGGTCGACGGGAATCGACAATTCTGACGGCGATAAATTCAAAATCTCGCGCTCCAGCACGCTCGGCTCCGCCGACGTCGTCCAGAGCGATGGGACGACATTCGACTTCCTCGCGCCGCCGAAGCTGCCGAGCTTTGCAGTCGCGGCGTTGCCGTCCGCGGCGACGATCGGCGCCGGCGCCTGCGCATTCGCGACCGATCTCGACGGCGCGGCCTTCGCCTATGGCGCGGCGGCGGTCGGCGGCGGCTCGCGCGGCGGCAAGGTGTTCTCCGACGGCTCGATCTGGCGCGAGGGCTGACGCGAGGAGCGCGACGCCCCTCTCGCATCTCGATCGCGACGTCCAGACCCGTTTTTTCGCCAGGGCGGGTGCGAGCGCGTCGCGAGGGGGTTCGCCTCGCGACGCGCTCGAATTGCGCCGCCGGCGCGCTCTCGTCGCGTCGAAATTTCCCGAGCCGATCGATCGGACATCGTCATGGCCAATTTCCTCTCACGCCTGTTCGGCGCGAGCGCCTCCACTCGCGCGCGCGAAGAAAAGGCCTCGCGCGCCGCCGCTACGCTCACATTGCATTCCCTCGGCGCGCCGCAATGGACCGCACGCAATAATGTCGCGCTCACTCGCGCGGGCTATGAGCGCAACGCCGTCTGCTATCGCGCCGTGCGCATGGTGGCGGAAGGCTGCGCCTCCATTCCCTGGCTCGCCTATGAAGGGCGCGTCGAAAGTCCCGAGCATCCGCTGCTGCGGCTGATCGAGCGGCCGAACCCGAGCGACACGAGCGTCTCCTTCATCGAGGCGCTCGTCTCTAATCTTCTGCTCTATGGAAACGCCTATGTGGAAGGCGCTTTCGTCGACGGTCTGCTGCGCGAGGCCTATTGCCTGCGCCCGGACCGCATGAGCGTCGTCGCCGGACGCAATGGCTGGCCCGCGGCCTATGTCTATTCCGCCGGCGGCGAGGGCGTGCGCTATGAGACGCAGGGGCGCGGCATAGAGCCGATCCTGCATATTCGTCTGTTCAATCCGCTCGACGACATTTATGGCTTCGCGCCGCTCGCCGCCGCGCAGACGGCGCTCGACACGCACAACGCCGCGAGCTTCTGGAACAAGGCGCTGCTCGACAATAGCGCGCGGCCCTCCGGCGCGCTGGTCTATGCGGGACCGGACGGCGCGCATTTGACCGACGAGCAATTCGAGCGCTTGAAGCAGGAACTCGAGGAGAATTTCTCCGGCGCCGTCAACGCCGGCCGCCCGCTGCTGCTGGAAGGCGGGCTCGATTGGAAGGCGCTGTCGCTCTCGCCCAAAGACATGGATTTTTCCGAGACGAAAGCCTCCGCCGCGCGGGAGATCGCGCTCGCCTTCGGCGTGCCGCCGCTGCTGATCGGCCTGCCGGGCGACAACACATTCCGCAATTACGAGGAAGCCAATCGCGCCTTCTGGCGCCAGACGATCATTCCGCTCGTGCGGCGCCTGCAGAAGGCGTTCCACGCCTGGGCGCAGCCGGGCTTTGCGCCCTTCCGCCTCGATTACGACGCCGACCGCATCGATGCGCTAGCGAAAGAGCGCGCGCTGGAGTGGAGCCGCATCGGCGGCGCCGCCTTCCTCACAGTCGACGAGCAGCGCGAGGCGGCGGGCTACGGCCCGATGGGCGGCCACGCGAAATATTCGCCGGATCAGCCGCGCGTTTCCACAGGCTCGCCCGAGGGCGGGCAATGGACGAGCGGCGACGGGAGCGGCGGCGACCTCGCGCAGGTCGCGCTGAACACGATCGCCGGCGTCGTGAGTGATGCGGGTGGTCTCGTTACGCAGATCGCCGATTCCATCGATCTGCGGGACGAGGAGGCGAATGGCGGACACGCCATCAGCGAACATGTCGGCAAGAGCGATGAGTATTTGATACGGCGTCTCCAAAGCATGCGCTTTCAATTGGGTTTGATCGACCTCGCGCCGCGTGTCGGTTCGTTCCCTTCGCTCGACGCAGCGCAAAAACTCGTTAATTCGACGATCGCGCAAAATCAGGAAATTGTCGACCTCGTCGCGAGCGGCGAACTCGGCGTGACCGAAGCCAAACGGATCAATGGCTGGTTCAATTCGCCCACAGGCAAGGAAGCCTATGTCCCAAGCGTTCGGGGGCGGCCCGAAATTCGCGACACATGGGGCGTTGCCGTGGCCTTGAGGCACGATGTAACATCGCCGCGCGGATATAGAGTGCAATCCGCTTTCCCTGCCAACCGATAGAGCGCGCACATGACGGTCCCCGACGCCTTCAACGCTATCGCCAACTCCTTTCACCAAGACACATTTCTGTTTCATAACTCGTTGGACAGCGCGATACGTGGGAGCATCTCCGAGTTGACGCCCGAGCAGATGCGGATCGCGAAGGATTATCTCGACGAATTGTTGAGCGGAAAATATAGCCGCGAGCAGCTCATCGACATTTGGTCGAAGAGCCCCGCCGGATCCGGCGGCTTCGGCATGCCGAGCCCGGCAGATGGCTTTTTGAACCGGATACGCGCCGCACTCGAAGCGAAGCTCGAGGCGCTCGAGTCGGAATAGCTTTCGGCGAACGCTGGCTGATGAGTGCAAAGGGAGAGCTTCGCTGATCATTCCGCGCGCCGGCGTCGTGAGCGATGTGGGCGCCCTCTTGGTTGGGGACAGCAATGACGCTCGGTACTCCGTCGACCTGCTGGCGGAAGAAGGCTATGGTCACGCTATACGCAACCATGCCGGAAAAGAAGATGTAGACCTGATCGCTGCTTTGGAGAGCAAGCGAATTAGAATTGGTCTACCATTCATAGGCGTGATCGCCTATGAGCCGGCGGTGGGCTCGTTCGACTCTCGGGAAACCGCAAATGACCTCGTGAACCGAGTGATAGAGACGAACAAGGATCGCGTCGATTCTGTCGCCGAAGGACGACGCGATGAGTTGACGCTGCAGAGAATATTCGGATTTCGAACCGGAAAAGAGGCATTCTTGGAGAGCGGAACGTCGAAGCCGGTCGTTCGATGGACGTTCGGTGTCCGAGTCGTTCTTCATGCCGATCCGACCAGCGATCGAGGTTATCGGGTGCGGACCGCCTTTCCTGTCGACAGCAGATCAGGCCGATGAGCGCGAAAGGGGACGTGGATGAACATTCCTGAAGCATTCTCGGACCTGGCTGAGTGGTTCATGTTCGAAGTCGAAGAAGATATCCCGGAAGGACAGGACTATGTGGCCTATGCCATCGGTCATCTCGACGATCGCCAGAAGAAGGACGCCGAGCGATTTATCGACGGGCTGCTATGTCAGGAGCTTTCCGATCGAGAGTTGATCGACATTTGGTTTCGTGCGGGCGCCAGAATGGGCTTCGCCAAAGACGCCGATTACCGCGTTGTGTTGATAGAAGTCCGGCGCCGACTGCGGGGTGATTGAACGGCCCGGTGTGGAGTGCTCGGACGGCGCGCCGCGCGGCGCCCTCACCGGGGACGAGCGGCGCGAGGCCGCGGGGCAAGCGCGCGAAATATTCGCCGGATCAGCCGCGCGTTTCCGCCGGTTCGCCCGAGGGCGGGCAGTGGACGAGCGGCGACGGGAGCGGCGGCGGCGGCCTCGTGCAGGTCAGACATCTCACCGACGAGAAATTCGAGCGCTTGCAGCAGGAACTCGAGGAGAATTTCTCCGGCGCCGTCAACGCCGGGCGTCCGCTGCTGCTGGAAGGCGGGCTCGATTGGAAGGCGCTGTCGCTCTCGCCAAAGGACATGGATGTTTCCGAGACGAAAGCCTCCGCCGCGCGGGAGATCGCGCTCGCCTTCGGCGTGCCGCCGCCGCTGATCGGCCTGCCAGGCGACGACACCTTCCGCAATTACGAGGAAGCCAATCGCGCCTTCTGGCGCCAGACGAGCATTTCGCTCGCGCAGCGCTTGCAAAAGACGTTTCAAGCCTGGGCTTTTCGCCCTTACGTCTCGATTACGACGCCGACCGCGATGCGCTCGCGAAGGAGCGCACCGCGTTCAGCGTCGCTGCATCGACAAAGAGCTCGAGCTTTGAACGTATCCCGGCGTAACGACCGCTCGCGCGAGTGGCCGGCGCGTCTTCGCGTCTGAAAGGCGCCCCATGTCCGAGATCGTCACCTCGATCATCGAGCGCGGCGATCTCGCCCATCTCGCGCTCTTCCTCTGGGCGAGCGCCGCCACTCTGTTCGCGCTGCGCGCCTTGCGCGAGCTCGGACGATCCACGGGGCGGCTCGACGCCTTCGTGCGCGAGCTCGCGCGCTTCAACCGCCGTTATGGGAGCGACTGAATGAGTGTGTCCGTCTTGCCTCTCCGCTTCGCGAAACGTCGCGCGCCGCGCAAGCCGCCGCGCCTCGAGCCCGAAATCGTGTTCAAGACTTTTGTGCGCGCATTGCAGCGCCTGCGTGAGCCGCCTCATGGCGGCGGCCCTGCCGCAATCGGCGCGGCGCGGGAGAAAGCCTGATGGACCGAGCACTGAAGCGCGACATGCACATAGCGAGCCCTCGGCTCGAGACGAAGCGCGCGCCGCTTCCCGCAGTGATCCGCGCCGATGGCGTATTCGAAGGCTATGCGAGTCTTTTCGGCCTGCGCGACACTTGCGGCGATATCGTCGAGCGCGGCGCCTTCGCCGCGAGCTTGCGGCGAAGCGGCGCGGCGGGGGTGAAGCTGCTCTGGCAGCACCGCGCCGAGGAGCCGATCGGCGTTTGGACGGAGATCGTCGAAGACGCGCGCGGCCTCAAAGTGCGCGGTCGACTCGATCTTTCCGTCGCGCGGGCGCGCGAGGCGCTATCGCTGATCGGCGCCGGCGCGCTCGACGGACTTTCGATCGGCTTTCGCACGCTGCGTGCGGCGAATGACCCCAAGAGCGGCGCACGTCGATTGCTCGAGCTCGATCTCATCGAGATATCGATCGTCACCTTTCCTGCGTTGCCGCAGGCGCGTATCGGCGCGGCGGCGGCGCCTTCCGCCGCAGAGCCACGCGATGCTGCTGCGGCGTTCGCCCAAAAGCTCGCGCGGCTGCGCATGTCGAGCGCCGCGCAGAGCTTCGAGACGAAGCTGCGCCGCGCCGCGCTCGCGCTAGAGCGCCGCTCCGTGCGAGCCGGCGCTCATCCCCGAGCGACAGCCGACGCCTCGTCACTGCCCGTCTGAACGCCATCGCCGCGCGCTAATCGCCTCGCTCGGCGCCGGACCGCCCGCGCATTCCGTGCGGCGCGTCCCCGCGTCTTCCTGCCCGAAAGAAAGAGGTTCCCTTCAATGTCGTCTCTCGAAACCAAGACGCTCTCCGGCGAGGAGGCGCTCGCCGATCTCCATCGCGCCTTCACCGCTTTCAAGGATACGAATGAGGAGCGCCTCGCGCAGATCGAGACGCGAATGGGCGTCGATGCGCTCACGGAAGAAAAATTGCAGCGAATCGATCGCGCGATCGACGAGACCAAGCGGCGCATCGATCGCGTGGCGCTCGATCTCTCGCGTCCGCGCCTCGGCGCTTCGGCGAGTGACGACGCGCCGGCGCGCGAGCACAAATCCGCATTCGCGCTCTATATGCGCAGCGGCGAAGCGGTCGGCCTGAAGGCGCTCGAATCGAAGGCGCTTTCGGCGGGCTCCGGCCCCGATGGCGGCTATCTCGTGCCGACGCCGGCGGAGCAGGAGATTTTGCGTCGCCTCACGCGCCTCTCGCCCATTCGCGCCATCGCCAGCGTGCGCGAGATTTCGACGCATTCGCTGCGCAAGGCCTATTCGACGCAGGGGCCGGCCTCCGGCTGGGTGGCGGAGGCCGATCCGCGACCGCAGACCAGCAGCCAGCAGATCGTCGATCTCACTTTTCCGGCGATGGAGCTCTACGCTATGCCGGCGGCGACGCAGACATTGCTCGACGATTCCGCCATCGATGTGGAGCAATGGATCGCCGAGGAGGTGCAGACGGTTTTCGCCGAGCAGGAAGGCGCGGCTTTCGTGAGCGGCAATGGAACCGATAAGCCGAAAGGCTTTCTCGCCTATACGATGGTGGCGGACGCCAGCTGGACGTCGGGCAATATCGGCTATGTGGCGACAGGCGTCTCCGGCGGTTTCGCGGCGAGCAATCCGTCGGACGCTCTGTTCAATCTCGTCTATGCGCTGCGCGCCGGATATCGGCAGAACGGCAAATTCGTGCTCAATCGTCAGACGCAATCGACGATTCGCAAATTCAAGTTGTCGACCGGCGAATATCTCTGGGCGCCGCCCGCAACGCTCGATCAGCCGGCGTCGCTGCTGAATTTCCCGGTGGTCGAGGCCGAGGACATGCCCAATGTCGGCGCCGATAGTCTCTCCGTCGCTTTCGGCGATTTCGCGCGCGGCTATCTCGTCGTCGATCGGCTCGGCGTGCGCGTGCTGCGCGATCCTTATTCCGCCAAGCCCTATGTGCTCTTTTATACGACGAAGCGCGTCGGCGGCGGCGTGCAGGATTTCGAGGCCATCAAGCTCTTGAAATTCGGCGCCGCCTGAATGTGACTGGCGCAATAGCGGGCGGCGAGCCGATCTCGCCGCTCATATCTCGCCTCGTCGCCAATCAGGCATGGGACAAAGACATGATTCCCGATCTTCTCACAGGGCCGGGGTCGGAGCCCGTTTCGCTCGACGAGGTCAAAGCTTGGCTTCGGCTCGATTCCAGCGACGAAGACCAGCTGTTGTCGACGCTGATCGTCTCGGCGCGCATGACGCTAGAAGCCTATACGCGGCGCTTCTTCGTGACGCAGCGTTGGCGAATGCGGCTCGACGCCTGGCCGGCGCAGACGCTGCGCCGTCGGACCTTGGCCATTCCATTCGCGCCTCTCTCGGCCGTGTCGGATATTCGCGTCTATGATTCATCCGATGTCGCGCGGACCGTCTCCCGCGAATCCTATCGTGCGGCGCCGACGCGAGAGGCCGGGCGGCTGGTGTTCCTCGAGCCGCCAGCGAAGCCGGGGCGCGCCTATGACGGAATCGAGATCGACATCGATGTGGGATATGGCGAAAGCGCCACGGATACGCCCGAGTCCTTGCGTCGCGCCATTCTGGCGCTCGTCGCGCATTGGCACGAAAATCGTGGAGACGCGGCGGAGACGGGCGCGCCTCTGCCGACGATCGTCCTGGCCTTGGCCAAGCCGTTTCGACGCGAGCGGCTGACATGAGCGCGCCGAAGATCGGCGAGATGCGCCTGCGCATGGGCCTCGAAGCGCCGGTCGACACGCCGGACGACAGCGGCGCGATGACGCGCAGCTATGTGACGATCGCCGGCGTCTGGACGAAATTGACGCCGCTCTCCGGCGAAGCGCGCTTCGTCGAGGAGAGGCAGGAGCAAGCGCTCGAATGGCTCGCGCAGCTCCGGTGGCGCGCCGATGTGACGAGCGAGATGCGGCTCGTCGCCGGCGCGCGCAGGCTGCGCGTCCTAGCTGTCTATGACCCGGACGGACGACGCCGCTTTCTGTGGTGCCGCTGCGAGGAGATCGCATGAGGGGACCCGAATGAGCCGATCGCCGATCATCGTTCTGCGCCGCGCGATTCGTGCCTGCCTGGCGAGCGACGCCACTCTCGTCGCAGCGCTCGGCGGAGCGAAAATCTACGACGAGGCGCCGCGTGGCGCCGAAGCGCCCTATCTGCTGTTCGCCGAGGCGTCATTGCGCGACTGGTCGACCACCGGCAGTCGTGGAGCCGAGCAAATCTTTACTGTCTCGGTCGTCTCGATCGAGCGTGGCGTGGCGCAGGCGCTCACGATCGGCGAGCAGATCGTCGCGCTGCTCGACGAGGCGCCGCTCATTCTCGATGGGCATCATCTCGTCGATCTGCGTCATCAGGCGAGCGAGACGCGGCGTGAGCGCAATGGTCGCTTCGCGCGGGTCGATCTGCGCTTTCGTGCGACCACCGAATCCCTCTAGCCTCGACGATAGATATTCTGGAGCCATCGCATGTCCGCACAAAGGGGCAAAGATCTGCTTTTGAAGGTCGATGACGGCAGTGGAGCCTTCATTTCCGTCGCCGGCCTGCGCACGCGGCGACTTTCGCTGAACGCCGAGGCCGTCGATGTCACCGATGCAGAATCGAGCGGACGCTGGCGTGAGTTGCTGGACGGCGCCGGCGTGAAACGCGCGAGCCTCGCCGGGACCGGAATTTTCAAGGATCAGGCTTCGGACGGTCTCATTCGGCAGCTCTTCTTCGACGGCGTGCTGCGTCAATGGAAACTCGTGGTCCCCGATTTCGGCGTCATGACGGGTTCGTTCCAAATCACGAGCCTCGACTATCGCGGCGAACACAATGCCGAAATGACCTTCGACATCGCGCTCGAATCCGCGAGCGCGATCTCTTTCACCCCAGCGTGAGGCTCTCTTCATGGCCAATCGGAAACGCGGCGACGTCGAGGCGACGCTGGACGGAGAGACCTATCGTCTCTGCCTCACGCTCGGAGCGCTCGCCGAGCTCGAGAGCGGGCTCGGCGTCGACGATCTCGTCGCGCTCGCGGAACGTTTCGAAGCGCGCCGCCTTTCGGCGCGTGATCTCATTCGCGTCATCGGATGCGGATTGCGCGGCGCAGGATACAAAATGAGCGACGACGAGGTCGCGCGCATGACCGTCGCCGCGGGGCTCGGCGATTATGTGAAAATCGTCGCAGATCTATTGGCCGCGACTTTCGGAGATGGCGGCGACGCAAACCCTCCGCCGCCGCGGGACAAGAGCGGATGAGGCCACAGGCCTTTCCTTGGGCGCGGGCCATGGCCTTCGGTCTCGGCGTGCTGCGCCTCGCGCCGCGCGACTTCTGGGCGATGACGCCGCGTGAATTGGCCTGTGCGGCCGAAGGCGTCTATGGCCGCGCTGTCGGCGCGCCGTCGCGCGACGCTTTGACGGCGCTGATGCGCGCGTTTCCCGATGGAGACGAAAAGTGACCGACTCGACCAGCAGCGAAAATGGCGCGCAACTCTCCTTCGATCCGTCCTTTCATGCGCTCGATCTAAAGACGACGAAAGCGCTGTTGCAAGACATAAATGTCGCCGCCGCTTCGGCGACGAAGACATTGTCCAGCGGGCTCGCCGGCGCGGCGGCGAATGGCAAGAGCTTCGACGCGACGCTCGCCTCCATCGCGCGTTCGCTCGCCGAGCTCGGCGTCGGCGCCGGAACGCAGGCGTTGACGCGAGGCCTGACGAGCGGACTGAGCGGATTGCTGTCTGGCGCCTTCGCGGGAGGCGGCGTTTCGGTGGCGCCATTCGCAGCGGGCGGCGTCGTCGCCAGTCCGACTTTCTTCGGCGCGAATGGGGCCGTCGGACTCATGGGCGAGCGCGGGGCCGAGGCGATCATGCCGTTGGCGCGCGGGCCGGATGGACGGCTCGGCGTATCGATGCAAGGCGCGCAACAATCCGTCGCCGTGACTGTCAATATCGCGGCGCAGGACGTCGACAGCTTTCGGCGTTCCGAAGGGCAGATCACCGCGGCTTTGGCGCGCGCGGTGGCGCGTGGCCGGCGCAATATTTGAGGATGAGGCGCCATGACGGATTTTCACGAGACGCGCTTTCCGCTGGACATATCGCTGAATGGACGTGGGGGGCCGGAACGCCGTACCGATGTGGTCACGCTCGGCTCCAATCGCGATTCGCGCAATGCGCGATGGGCGCACTCACGCCGACGTTACGAGGCGGGCTATGGGGTAAAATCGCTGGCGCAGCTCGCCGCGGTGATCGAATTCTTCGAGGAGCGGCGCGGTCGGCTGTTCGGCTTTCGCTGGCGAGATCGCGCCGATTTTTCCTCCGCGCGATCGGGCGGAGCGGTTTCGGCGAGCGATCAGACGCTCGGCGTCGGCGATGGCGCACGAACGCAATTTCAGCTGCTCAAGACCTATGGCGAGAGCTTCGCGCCTTATGCGCGCGTCATCGTCAAGCCGGTCGCAGACAGCGTTCGCGTCGCTGTCTCCGGCGTCGAAAAGACGCGCGGCGTCGATTTCGGCGTCGATACGACGAGCGGCGTCGTGACCTTCGCGCCTTCGGCGGCTCCGCCGACAGGAGCCGCGGTGACGGCGGGCTTTCTCTTCGATGTGCCCGCGCGATTCGATGCGGACTATCTCGAAATCGACGTCTCCTCCTTCGAGGCCGGCGCGATTCCGAAAATTCCGATCATCGAAATCGTTCCTTGAACGAAAGGAGCCTTCATGCGTTCGCCCTCGACCGCCATGCGGAAGCGTCTCGACGCTTCGGCTTCGACCTTCTGCAATTGCTGGCGCCTCGCGCGCAAGGATGGGACGATCGAGGGATTTACCGATCATGATCGCGATCTTTTATTCGGCGGCGTGACTTATCGCGCCGCGTCCGGCCTCACGGCGACGCAAATCGAGGCGAGCGTCGGTCTCGCGGTCGGGAGCGGCGAGGTGGTCGGCGCATTGCAATCGGACGGTCTTTGCGAGCGCGATCTGGCGGGCGGGCTCTATGACGGCGCAGGTGTGGAGATATGGCTCGTCGATTGGCGCGACGCCGACAATCGACTGCTTCTCGATGCGACCACGATCGGCGAGGTGACGCGCAGCGAATTCGCCTTCCGCGCCGAATTGCGGTCGCTCGCGCATCTCTTCGACGAGACGCGCGGCGAAAGCTTCCAGCGCGGCTGTTCCGCCGATCTCGGCGACGCGCGTTGCAAGGTCGATCTCGGCGCTGCGGCGTTTCACACGACGGGCGTCGTGCTGGCGCTCGCTCATCCGGCGCTCGCTCATGGCGCGATCATCGCGGGCCTGGCGAGCGAATTCGCCGATGAATTTTTCACCGGCGGCTCGCTGACTTTCACGAGCGGCGTCAATGCCGGCGCGCGCGTCACGGTAAAGTCGCATCGGCGCTCTGGCGAAAACGCCGGGATAGCCTTGTGGTCCCAGCTCGCGGGGCCCGTCGCTTCGGGCGATACTTTCGCGATCGTGGCGGGATGCGACAAGAGCGCGACGAGCTGCGAGCGGAAATTTTCCAATATCGTCAATTTTCGCGGCTTTCCGCATATGCCGGGCAATGATGTGGTGATGTCTTATCCGAGCTCGCTGGCGCCGTCGATGGACGGCGGGAGCTTTTTCGAGTGAGCGGGCTCGCGCGCGCGGCGATCGTGTCGGAGGCGCGGCGCTGGATCGCGACGCCCTATCGTCATCAGGCGTCGCTCATTCATATCGGTTGCGATTGCCTCGGGCTGGTGCGCGGCGTTTGGCGCGCGCTCGTCGGGCCGGAGCCGGAGGAGGCGCCGCCATATTCGCCCGATTGGGCGGAGGCGGAAGGCGAGGAGAGCTTGGCGCTCGCCGCCCACCGGCATTTTTCGCTTGTCGAACGAGAGGGATTTCGCGCGGGCGACCTTCTGCTGTTTCGCTTCAAAGCGCATTTGCCGGCGAAGCATCTCGGCATAGCGACGAGCGCCACGCATATGGTCCATGCGCATGGCGGCGCCTGTGTCGCCGAGGCGCCGATCGGAGCATGGCGCAAAAGATTGGTCGGCGCCTTCGCCTTTCCCGGCGTCACAGACTGAGCTCGAGGACGAGATGGCCACTTTGTTGTTGCAGGCGGCCGGCGCAGCGATCGCGCCGGTCGGCTCGATCGTCGGCAATGTCGTCGGCGCCGTCGGCGGCGCGCTCGTCGATGCGGCGCTACAGCCGCGCGGCGCGACGCGCTATGAGGTCGGTCCGCGTCTCAAAGCGATGGACGGCGTCGCCTCCACCGAGGGCGCCGCCATTCCACGCGTCTATGGTCGCGCGCGCATCGGCGGTCAGATGATCTGGGCGACGCGCTTCATCGAGCAGGCCAATGTCTCGTTGGACGGCGGCTCCGGCAATAGCGGCAAGGGCGGGGGCGGTTCGGCGCGGACGATCGGCGTCACATATTCCTATTACGCCAATTTCGCGATCGGGCTGTGCGAGGGGCCGATCGCTTTCGTGAGGCGCATTTTCGCGGATGGAAACGAGCTCGACATGACGAGCCTTCCCATTCGAATCTATTCGGGCGACGAGGAGCAGCTTCCCGATCCGTTGATCGTCGCCAAGGAAGGAGCGGAGAATGCGCCGGCCTATCGCGGCCTCGCTTATGTCGTGTTCGAGCAATTGGCGCTGTCGGCTTTCGGCAATCGCATTCCGCAATTCACATTCGAGGTGACGCGGCCGGTCGCCGGACTGGGCCGAGAGATTCGCGCGATCGATGTCATTCCGGGCGCGACGGAGGCGGGCTATCAGCCGTCGCTGCAGCTGAGCTTCTTTTCGCCCGGAGCGACCAGCGCGGAAAATCGGCATCAGCTGACGGCGGCGAGCGATTGGACCGCATCGATCGACGCGCTGCAGGCGCTCTGTCCCAATCTCGAGAGCGTGGCTCTGGTCGTGGCGTGGTTCGGCGATGATTTGCGCGCGGCTCTTTGCTCGATCGCGCCGCGCGTCGATGCGACATTCAAGACGATCGGCGAGTTCGACTATATGTTCGGGCCGTTCTGGCCTGCCGATTGGTCTGTCGCGGGATCGAGTCGCGCGGCGGCGCGCCTCGTTTCGCAGATCGACGGACGCGCGGCTTTCGGCGGCACGCCGAGCGACGCATCGGTGCGCGGCGCCATCGCCGATCTTCGCGCGCGAGGCTTGGCGGTCGTTTTTTATCCCTTCTTGATGATGGATGTGGCGCCGGGCAATGTCTTGCCGGATCCGCGAGCGGATGCGATCGGGCAACCCGCTTTTCCTTGGCGGGGGCGCATCACCTGCGATCCGGCGCCGGGACGCGTCGGCTCGGCGGATGGAACGAGCGAAGCGGCGACGCAGGTCGCGGCGTTTTTCGCGCAATATCGCGCGTTCATTCTACATTATGCGGAGCTTTGCGAAGAGGCGGGCGGCGTCGACGCATTTCTCGTCGGCTCGGAGCTGGTGGGGTTGACGCGCATCCGGTCGGCCGCCGGAGTCTATCCGGCGGTCGCCGCGCTGGCGTCGCTCGCCGCGGATGCGAAGGAGCTCCTTCGTAGCGGAACGAAAATCGGCTACGCCGCCGATTGGACGGAATATGGCGCGCATGTTCCCAAAACGGGCGAGCTGCGCTTTCCGCTCGATCGGCTCTGGGCGTCGTCAACAATCGATTTCGTCGGGATCGACGTTTATTGGCCGCTCTCCGATTGGCGCGATGGCGCAGATCATCTCGACGCGCAGATCGCGCGCAATATTTATGACGCCGATTATCTTTCGGCGCGGATTGCGTCTGGCGAGGGATTCGATTGGTTCTACGCGAGCGATGAAGATCGTCTGGCGCAGATTCGCACGCCGATCGTCGATGGGCTCGGCAAGCCATGGACGTTCCGAGTGAAGGATCTCGTCGGCTGGTGGTCCAATGCGCATCACGAGCGGGTCGATGGCGCAGAGCTCGGCGCGCCGACCGCCTGGACGCCGCAGAGCAAGCCGATCTGGATCATCGAGACGGGATGTCCGGCCGTGGATCGCGGCGCCAATGCGCCCAATGTGTTTCCCGACGCGCATTCGTCGGAGGGCGGCTTGCCGTTTTTCTCGCGCGGCGGGCGCGACGATCTCATGCAGGCGCGCTTTGTCGAGGCGATGATCGCGCATTTCGATCCGACGCGCGCGGGCGGCGACGCGCGCAATCCGCTGTCGAATCTTTATGGCGGGCGCATGGTGGAGCCGGCGCGCATTCATGTCTGGTGCTGGGATGCGCGGCCGTTTCCGGCCTTTCCCGGCTGTTCCGACATTTGGACCGATTCGGCGAATTGGGAGACCGGACATTGGCTCAACGGGCGCCTCGAGGGCGCGCCGCTCGATCGGCTCATCGCGACGCTCGCCGCGACGATCGCGACCGATGATCTCGTCGTGGAGCGGCCGGCGATCGACGGTTTCGTCGACGGCTATGTTCTCGACAGCGCCATGTCGCCGCGCGAGGCGATCGAGCCGCTCGCGTCATTGTTCGGCTTCGACGCGGTGGTCTCCGGCGGAGCGCTGCGCTTTGTTTCGCACGCGATGAAAAGCGTGCGGGAGATCGGCGACGACGATCTCGTTCCGAGCAAGGATGGGACGCTCATTGAATTGCGGCGCGCGCAGGAGAGCGAGTTGCCGCATGAGATCGCGCTGTCTTTCGCCGATTCGGAATTCGATTATCGCATGGGGCGCGTTTTGTCGCGGCGGCTCGACGGCTATTCGTCGCGACGCAGCGAAGCGCAGACGGCGGTGATGATCGGCCGGAGCAACGCTCAGAGATTGGCGGATATTTGGTTGCAGGATATTTGGGCGGGGCGGGAGACGGCGCGCTTTTCCGTGCGGCCCGGCCTCGTCGCCCTCGAGGCGGGAGATGTGACCTCGTTGGCGAGGATGCCGGGGCGCCTATGGCAGATCACGCGGATCACCGATGGCGCTGCGCGCGAAATCGACGCGCGCGCCGTCGATCCCAGCGTCTATGACGTCGGCGAGCGCTTTCTCGGCCGGCGTTCGCTCGCGGCGCCCGCCGTGATCGGGCCGCCGCGCATCATCGTTCTCGATCTCGCGATCGCGAAGGAAGGCGCGAAGGCCTTTTCCTATGTCGCGGCTTTTGCCGATCCTTGGCCGGGCGCGCTGGCCATTCGTCGGAAGATCGGCGCTTCTTTCGAGCCGGTGGGGCTCATCGAGAAGCGTGCGACGATCGGCGAAACGCTGGATACGCTCGCCCCCGGTCCGCTCGCGCGCTTCAATCGCGGCGCGAGCGTGACGGTGAAGCTCGCCTCTGGAGCGCTCGCCTCGGTGGACGACGCCGGCGCTTTCGCTCTGCGCTCGGCGATGGCGATCCGCGGAGATGATGGATGCTGGGAGATTTTCGCCTTCACGCGTGCGGAGCTCGTCGCGGCGAGCACCTATCGCTTGTCGCGACTTCTACGCGGGATCGGCGGCGAAGACGCGCTCGCGTCGCGCAGCGTGTCGGCGGGGGCGACAGTGGTACTGCTCGATGATGCGATCACGCCGCTCGCGGTCGATTTCGCGGAGATCGATTCTGCGCGCGTCTATCGGATCGGTCCGGCGGATCGCGATTACAGCGATCCGACCTATGTCGAGCTCGAAGTGACGGCGACGCGCAAATCCGCCTCTCCGTATTCGCCGAGCCATGCTCATGCGAGACGCGTGACGGAAGGCGTGGCGATTGCTTTCACCCGGCGCGGACGCATCGATGCGGACGCTTGGGAGCCGCTCGACATTCCGCTCGGAGAAGAGAGCGAGGCCTATGAGATCGTCGTCGCGCTTCCCGGCGGCGCGCAGCGTTCGCTGAGTGTGACGAGCCCTTCGGCGCTCTATGCGGCGAGCGATGAGCTCGCGGACTTCGGAGCGCCGCAGACGAGCCTCGTTGTGCAGATATTTCAAATCGGCGCGCGTGTCGGACGCGGCTTTCCGCTCGTCGCGACGCTGCCTATCGAGTGACCTCCATGACCGAAACGACTCATCTCGCTCTGCCCTACATCGATGCGGCGCAAGCGCAGAAGCATGTTACTCACAATGAGGCCTTGCAGCTTCTCGACTCGATGACGCAGCTTTCCGTCATCGATCGCCGCGCATCGCCCCCGGCTTCGCCCGAGGAGGGCGATCGACACCTCGTCGTCGCGACTGCGGCGGGTGGGTTTGCCGGGAAGGAACAGATGATCGCGGCGCGCCACGCCGGCGCCTGGGTCTTTCTCGCGCCGAAGGCCGGTTGGCGCGCTTATGTCGAAAGCGAGGAGGAGCTGCTTCTCTTCGATGGCTCGTCCTGGATCGACGCCGGGCTCGCGCTGCGCGAGCTCGCAAATCTGTCCCGGCTCGGAGTCGGCGCGACGGCGGATGCGGTGGATCGGCTCGCAGTCAAGACGAATGCGGCTCTCTTGGCGGCGTTGACCGTCGCCGAGGGCGGCGCTGGCGATATGCGCCTCAAGCTGGAAAAAGAGGCGGCGGGCGATACGGTTTCGCAGCTCTATCAATCCAATTGGTCCGGCCGCGCGGAGACCGGGCTCATCGGCGACGATAATTTTCATGTCAAGGTGTCGGCCGACGGGACCATTTGGCGCGAGGCGCTCATCGTCGACCGGACCAGTGGCCGCGTCGCCTTTCCGAGCGGAATGGGAGACGGCGCGCCGGTAGGTTTTCGCAATCGCCTGCGCAACGCCGCATTCGCGATCAACCAGCGCGGCGTCGCCGGAACAGTGACGCTGGCGGCCGGGCAATATGGCCATGACGGCGTGAAGGCCGGCGCCGCTGGCGCGACCTATACATTTTCGTCGAGCGGAATCGACACGAGCCTTTCCATTTCCGCCGGCTCCTTGATCCTGCCGATCGAAGCCGCGCTGATCGAAGGCGGGGCCTTTGCGCTGGCGCATGAAGGAACGTCGCAGGCGCGCGTCTGGCAGGGAAACGGCTTTGCGGGCTCGGGCGCTTATGCGGCGGCTTCGCGTGGCGCGCCGCTTTTCGCCTCGGGGCTGACCGCGAATGCGCAGACCAATGTGGAGTTTTAGGGAGGCTCGATCTTGCGGCCGCAATTTGAGCCGGGGGCTCATGCGAGCGATTTCGAACGGCGGCCTTCCGGCGTGGAATTAGCGCTGTGCCAGCGATATTTCACGACGCTTTCGGTCGGCTGGGCCGGGGTCGCGACGGCGATCTACCAGTTTGCGGGCGGTTATATCCCGTTTCCCGTGCATATGCGCGCGACTCCGACCGCGAGCGCGCCGACTGGCGGGGTGGGCTACAATGTCGTCGACGAATTTGTGGACCTCATATCGCAATCGGGGTTCCGATATCTGATTCGCGCGGCGGGCGAGGGTTCTTTCACCAGCGCCAATTCCATCGTCACTTTCAGCGCGGAGATATGAGCGCGATGAGCTATTCGATCGCGATCGACATCAGCGGAGCCGAGCGGCGGGACTTCGTGCGCAGAGACGCCGACGGCGCACGCATCCCCATCGACGCCGACACGGCCGACGGCCGCGTCTATCGGGAATGGCTCGCCATGGGCAATGCGCCGACGCCGCTGCCGGCGCCGACGCTGGCCGAGGCGAAGCGCGAGAAGCGCGCAGCGCTCGCCGAGCGGCGCTGGCGCGCAGAGACGGCGGGAGCGACCGTGCTCGGAATGCGCATGTCGACCGACGAGCGGACGCAGGGAAAGCTCACCGCCGCCGTGGTCGCGAGCGTGCTCGATAATAGTTACGCAGTGAATTGGAAGCTGGCGGATGGAACTTTCGTCACTTTCGATCATGCGACGCTGATCGCCGTCGCGCAGGGCGTGCGCGCGCATGTGCAGAGCTGCTTCGATCGCGAAGCGCGGCTCGTCGTCGCCATAGAGGCGGCGCAAGACATGGCCGCGCTCGCGGCGATCGACATAGATTCGGCCTGGCCCGTCTGACGAGAAGGCGCGCGTCCGGCTGTTATGCAGAAGACAGTTTCGGTCTTCTGATCATCGGGTTCGCGATGCTGCGAGCGGGTTCGTCTTGTTCAGAAGAACACGACGAACCCGATGGACGACTCCGTCGTTGCCATGAACATCTAGCATAGGATGGAACCATGTTCGTTAGATTTCTGTTAACCTTGGCGACAATCGCTTCTTTGACGACTGTCGCGCGCGGCGCTCCAGCCATTTACGTGACGCGGTCGCAGATACCGACGACGACGATCTCTAGTGAGGTTCAGTCATTCATCACTGCTGGTTATGCGAGTGTGTTCGATGGCGGCGAGGGTTGCGAATGGACGCGCGCGACGGTCTCCGCACCGGGCGCTGTTCAGTCGGCCGATGGCGCATATTGGGCGCTCTCGCGAACCAGCGCGATCGATATCAAATGCGTCGGCGGTCTCGCGTCATCATCTGACGTCTATCCAGCGCTCGTAGCGGCGTCGCAGATCGCTCGCGCACCAAATCCTGGCATTGACTCGTTCGGGCAAATACTGATTTCGAATAAATATCCATATCTTACGCTCGCGACGCCAGGACTTACGACTTACAATGGCGAAGGCATAAATGGCTGTGCGGCTGGAACCGCAGTCATCAATACTACATTTACGTCTGGAACAGCGATCACGACGACAGGCGGCGGCGTCAATTTGGACTGTTTGGCGCTGATTGGTGCGACCGGGAATCACGCGACCGGATTCCAACTCGGTGTCGGCGCGTCAGATCAGGCTGGCCAGCAGCGCGTCGTCAGGGATACAACTGTTCGCGGCTTCGAGCGTGGTATTTACAGTGCATCTGGGGCGGGATGGCAGTTTTCAAATGTCGTGGTCGATAACTTCACGACTGTCGGCGTCGAGATCGACAACCCAACATGCGATGCTGGCGATTGGTTCATAAATGGTCTCGTTGTTGGCGGCCCTGATGGCGCGACGTATCCGACGAGTAAGGGTGTTAAGTGGGATTGTTCC
The DNA here is from genome assembly GCF_011378635.1 of Methylosinus sp. RM1. Classification (NCBI taxonomy): domain Bacteria; kingdom Pseudomonadati; phylum Pseudomonadota; class Alphaproteobacteria; order Hyphomicrobiales; family Methylocystaceae; genus Methylosinus; species Methylosinus sp. RM1. The sequence goes on along the minus strand of NZ_WOVC01000005.1, from coordinate 44,780 downwards.
GGCGGCGGCAAAATCACAGGACTGAAGATTTTCTACGGTGCGTATGGCTGGTATTCGGCTCCGACAGCCGGGACGGTAGACATGCAGTTCGCGGCCAACTCCATAGAAGGGCAGTCGGTCGCCGGCATGTATTTCGTATCGAATGGTGGCTCGCTTGGCCATGTCACTATTGCGAGCAGTGAGTTCGGCGGCCTTCCAGAGGGGATCGTTCTCGTTTCCGGCGTCGCTGCCGTCACCTTCGTTGGAAACACATGCGCGAACATCGGCATAGCGTGCATTCGCATCGAAGACGGCGTTGGCCGTGTCGTTGTCGGGTCTAACGATTACGATCCCAACTCCGTCCCGATCATAGACAACCGCGTCAATGCGCTTTCGATGTGGGGCCATCTCGATAGAGATTATGATAGGCCAGTCGCGTTTTCGAGCGACAGCGTGTGGACTGATCTTGCTAGCTATACAATTCCAATGAATGGCTATTCAACTAAGTTGACATTGTTTTTCGAAGGCCAGCTGAGCGGTAGCGGATTTGTTACTCGTGACATGACTATGATCTTAAAAAACACTGGCTCTGGTGTAAGTGTGTATTTCGATCGTGATATCACAACAACTACAGGTGGGATATTTGATCTGAACATCAGAACGAGCGGAAACACGATGACGGTCGAAGTTCGCCGACAATCTGGCGTCGGAACAAACTTCTTTGGCACGATGACGCAGCACGTCGAAGGGCCGTTGCAATCCTATAGATTCCTGTGAGGACAGACATGAAAATCCTTATCATCGTCGCGGTCACAATGCTTTGCGGCGCGTCTCTCGCCGATCCAGTGTCGGTTTCTGACTCATGGGTCAAAGTCGGCTCAGGACGCGGAACTGTGCGAGTCCAGAGTGCCGGAACAATTGTCGTGCGGCAATCTTCAAGTGTTCCGACAACGGAAGAGCCCGATGCTTTCGTCGATGGTCAGACGCATAACTTCGTGCGCATGTGCGGTCAGATGGATGATATATGGGCTAAAATCGTCGATGACGATGTCTCAGACGTGGTCGTTAACTTCGAGCCGGATGTTCGATCGGACTGCGCCTGCCACAGTCGTTGGACGCTAATTGCCTGTGAGAAAGGGCGTGATAAATGAAAAAGCTCATCGTCACAGCGCTTTTCGTCGCCATGTCCACGATTGGCGTCTCCGCCATTGCTGGCGAGTCGTGTGTCAACGATAATTGCACGAGCAATCGTTCGTTTTCATGGGCGCCTCAACAAATATTCAATGCGCCGACGCTGCAAAAAGCGGAGACCGTCGCGTCTCTGGGGACGTGCGTCTCAGGCCAGATGGGCGCGATGGCGACGATCTCCGATGGCGATGTCGGCATAGGCATAGGACAGCCCGTCGTTCATACGGGCGGGGCTTCTACCTACTATGTCGTCACTTGCAATGGCTCGGCGTGGGTCTCTGTGAGCAGCTTGTATGCTCTGACGCAATCCGCCTCCGACAACTCGACGAAGATCGCGACGACGGCGTTCTTCGTCGCGCAGCTCGGCCAGCCGCATACATGGTCGGCGCTACAGACCTTCGGGAGCGAGATTCACTTTAATCATGCCGGCGGGGCGATCCTCGGCAATCTGTATTACGACGGTAACTTCCGATATTACGCCAACGGGTTCGGCGCTCAACTCGCTTTCAACAATAGCATGGGAGGCATCACGATCTATGCGGCGCCCAGCAACAGCGGCGGCGCCGGCGCGCTGGCTACGCCGGCGCCTATTTTCAACCTGTCTCAGACCGGCGCATTGCAGCTTCCAACCTACACTACGGCCGGCGTGCTGACCAATGACGCCTCGGGCAATGTGACGACCACGGTTGGCGTAACGGACTCGGGCGCTTCATGCACGATCACCGCCATCACAAAAGGCGTGATCACCGGTGCGTCTTGCGCCAAGTGACATCGACCGGCGCCGACGCCGCGCCGCAGATCGGCGCGACGTCGACCAATCTGTTCGCCTTCCTTGTGCTCGCCTGACATCCCGGCGCGTGTCTCGTGTCCCGAGCTGATCTGCGCTCGGCCGCTCTGACGGCTTCTTTACCGAAAGGCTCTCCCATATGACGACGATCTCCGCCCTCGCGGCTTCCGCGGGGTCTCTCGACATGGGCGCGATTCAGCGCGCGCTCAACGCCGGCGGCGCGCATCTCGCCGAGGATGGCGAGACCGGCCCGGCGACGCGCTCGGCGATCTATGCAGCCGTGCAGGCCCGCGTCGGCGGCGTCGCGGCGCCGTGGAGCGCCGAGCGCCTGCGCATCGCCTATGAGCAGATCATGCTGCGCGACGCTGGCCTCTATCGCGGCGCCATCGATGGCGTCGCCGGCCCGCAGACGCGCGCGGCGCTGGCGCAGTGGAGCGCGCCGGTCCCGGCGTCGCCCGCGTCTCTGCCGCCCTGGCTCGTCGTCGCGCGCTCCTATATCGGGACGCATGAAGGCGTGGGCGCGATGGATAACCCGAAGATCGTGGAGCTCTACGCGCTCTCCGGCCATCCGGAAGTCGAGCATGACGCCGTTCCGTGGTGCGCGGCTTTCGTCGGCGCCTGTCTGCGCAAATCGGGACTACCGTCGACGGGCACGCTCAGGGCGATCGACTACGCCGGGTACGGCGACCGGCTGGCGAGCCCTGTCGTCGGCGCGATCGCGACAAAGAAGCGGGACGGCGGTGGTCACGTGTTCTTCGTGGTCGATTTCGACGAGACCCAAATCTGGGGCCTCGGAGGAAATCAGTCGGATTCAGTCAATGTCGCGCGCTATTCGCGCTCGGTGATCCACTCGATGAGCTGGCCGCACGGCGTCCCGCTGCCGGCGCGGCCTCGAGACGGCGCGTTTCGAATAAGCGCCGTCTCGGCTGGAAGCGAAGCATGAAAGGAGCCGATCGCTCGCGGATGTGAATTTGTCGATCTCGTAACCCAAAAAGCTCTTCTGTCGACCGGAAAGGAAAAAGGATGAACATTCCCTCCATCTTCGTTCGGATCATCGACCGCGCTGTCGAACCGTCCACCTGGGCCGGGACCGGCGTCCTCGCGGCGATCGTGCATTCGATCGCGCCGGGCGCGCTCGGCGATGGCGTTCTGGCGGCGGGGGCGGCGATTTGCGGCCTGATCGCCATCGTCGCGCCCGAGCGCAAGCCGGCATGACGCGCTCGGCGGCGTCGGAGGCTCAGCCTTCGACGCCGCCCACCCGGCGGGAGCGAAGCGGCGTTCACTCGGCGTTCAGCAGGCGCATCGCATAGATTTTGCGGGGAAAAGCGAGAATGCGTCGGATCGTGTCGAAACTATTGGCCTTCATCGTCGCCGTTCTGCCGCCCGCTCTCGCGCCGGCCGCGGATCGGCCCGCATGGCAATGCCTGACCGTCGCCGAGACCCGACAGCTCATCGCGGATCGGCGGCTCGGCGATCCTTTCGCGCTGATGCAGGCGCAGAGCATTTCCGCCCATGCCGAGCCGATCAATGCGCGTCTGTGCCGCGAGCAGGAGGACCTCGTCTATGAGATCAGCCTGCTGCGCCGCGATGGGCGGGTGATGCGGATTTATCTCGACGCCGCGACCGGCCAGCCCCATGCTGGCCATAAAGAGCGCTGAAAAGACGATTCGTTCGGGCTGACGGAGGCGGGGCTTGCGGCTTCTGGTCGTAGAGGATGACAAGGATTTGAACCGGCAGCTCGTCTCCGCGCTGGAGCAGGCGGGCTATGCGGTCGATCGCGCTTTCGACGGCGAGGAGGGCCATTTTCTCGGCGACACCGAGCCCTATGACGCGGTGGTGCTCGACATCGGCCTGCCGAAGAAGGACGGCGTCACCGTGCTCGAGGAGTGGCGCGCGGGGGGGCGGATCATGCCCGTGCTGATCCTCACCGCGCGCGACCGCTGGAGCGACAAGGTGCAGGGTTTCGACGCCGGCGCCGACGATTATGTGGCCAAGCCCTTCCATATGGAGGAGCTGCTCGCGCGGCTGCGCGCGCTGCTGCGCCGCGCCGCCGGCCATGCGACGAGCGAGATCGTCTGCGGCCCGGTGCGGCTCGACACAAAGGCCGGGCGCGTCGTCGTCGACGGCGCGGCGGTCAAGCTCACCTCGCATGAATATCGGCTGCTCGCCTATCTGATGCATCATTCCGGCCGGGTCGTGTCGCGCAGCGAGATCGTGGAGCATCTCTACGATCAGGACTTCGACCGCGACTCCAATACGATCGAGGTGTTCGTTGGACGGCTGCGCAAGAAGCTCGGCGTCGATCTCATCCAGACGGTGCGCGGGCTCGGCTATATTGCGGCGCCGCCGGAACCGGCGAAGCGCTGAGACGCGATGCCGCGGCTCGGCTTTCCGGGGCGATCGATCGCGGCGCGGCTGTTCTTCGCCGCGGCGGCGCTCAGCTCCGTCGTGCTGATGATCGCCGGCCTCGCCCTCACCGAATATTATCGCCGCACGGCGGAAGACGTGTTCGAGCAGCGGCTCGGCGTCTATCTGCGCGCCATTGTCGCGGATGTCTCCGAATCGGGCGAGGATGGGCGCAGCGGACCGGGGCAGCTCGGCGATCCGCAATTCGAGCTGGCGCGCTCCGGCTGGTATTGGCAGATCACCCGTCTCGACAATGAGGCGCATGAGATAAAGGCCTCGCGCTCGCTCTTCGCCGCGCGCCTGCCCAGACTCTCCGATCTGCATGTTCCGGCGGAGACCGGCGGCGTGCGGCGCGGCGGCGCGCTCGGGCCGGACGGACGCTGGCTGCGCATTGTCGAGCGCGTCATCGATGTCGGCGACATCGGCGTCTATCTCGTGCAGGTCGCCGCGACGACGGAGGAGACGGAGCATCAGATCGCGCGTTTTCGCTGGTCGCTCATCGTCGCTTTCTCGCTGCTCGCCATCGCCTTGGCGCTCGCCACCGCGGTGCAGGTGAGCGTCGGCCTGCGGCCGCTCAAATTGCTACAGCGGGAATTGTCGCTCATTCGCCGTGGCGAGCGCGGACACATAGAGAGCGCCTATCCGACCGACGTCGCGCCGCTCGCCGAAGAGCTCAATCTGATGATCTCGGCCAATCGCGACATTGTGGAGCGCTCGCGCACCCAGGTCGGCAATCTCGCCCATGCGTTGAAAACGCCGCTCAGCGTGATCGTCAATGAGGCGGACGCCGCGCCCTCGCCGCTCGCCGCCAAGGTGAGCGAGCAGGCGACTTTGATGCGCGATCAGATTTCCTTCTATCTCGAGCGGGCGCGGGCGGCGGCGCGCGCCGGCGCGATCGGCGCGACGACCGAGGTCGCGCCGGTGGCGGCGGCGCTGCTGCGAACTTTCGGCAAAATCTACGGCGAGCGCGGCGTCGCCTTTTCCGGCGAGGCGGCGGCGGAGCTGCGCTTTCTCGGCGAGCGGCAGGATTTGGAGGAAATTGTCGGCAATCTGCTCGACAATGCCGGCAAATGGGCGGCGAGCGAGGTGCGGCTGTCCGTGGCTTTGGAGAATGCCGAAGCCGGGCGCAGCCGGCTCGTCTTCACCATTGACGATGATGGTCCGGGTCTCGCGGCAGAGTTTCGCGCGCAGGCGACCCGGCGCGGCCAGCGGCTCGACGAGACGAAGCCGGGAACGGGGCTCGGCCTTTCGATCGTCGCGCATCTCACCGCCGACTATGGCGGCTCGCTCGCCCTCGACGACAGTCCGCTCGGCGGCCTGCGCGCGCAGGCGCGCCTGCCGGGCCTTTGACAGGGCGAAAGCCTTCCGGCAAGAGGAAAAAAGATTGCGAGAGCGGAGAGGTCTCATGTCGAGAAAGCCAGGGTCGGCGTTCGTCGGAGCGGCGATGGCGTTTTGCGCAGCGCTCGCGGTTTCCGGCTGCAATTCGACCCAAAACTCCCTTCCGACCGCGGCGGTCGCTGCGGCGCCCGAGCCGCCGGCGCCGGGCGTAGTCGGCGTGACCATCGGCCGCGAGCTCGCCGCTGCGGATCGCGCGACGGCCGTCGCCGCGCAGCAGGAGGCGGTCGCCTCGGGCGCGCGAAAGAGCTGGCGCGGAACGCATGGCGCCTATGGCTTCATCGATCCGGGGCCGGAGGCGGCCCTCGGCGGTTGCCGCGATTATACGCATAAGATATTCATCGACGGCCGGCCGCAGCAGGCCAAGGGGCAGGCGTGCAAGAAGCCCGACGGCGGCTGGCGCGTGACGAGCTGAGCGTTCGCGGGCGGATCGACCGATCGAGGCGCGACGCGGTCGGTGGTGCGGACGGCGGGGATCGAACCCGCATGGGCATGGCCCGAGGGATTTTAAGTCCCTTGCGTCTACCGGTTCCGCCACGTCCGCGATTCGCGCAGTGATAGCGCAGCGCGCAGGCCTCGGCAAACAGCGACCTCAACCTCGGGTTAACCATGAAGGCGATAAGCCTCGACGGTTCGCGCTGGAGCCGCCGCGCGCTTCGGGCCTCGAGCGCCGGGGAGTCGATTGCTCACCTCGACCGATCACAATTTCCGCGACGACATCGATGGTGCGCGGTCGTCTCGAATCGCCTTCGGAATCATCGCGCCGTTCGCCGCCTGTGCGGCGATTTTCCTGCTGCTGCGGCCCTATTACGGGCTCGAGCACGACGCGGTCATCTATATGGGCCGCGGTCTCGCCGATCTCGATCCGCAGGGCGTCGGCCGCGACATCATGTTCCGCTTCGACGGCCAATCGAAATTCAGCGTTTTCTCGCGGCTGGTCGATTTTTTGATTCCCGTTCTGGGCCTCGCTGTCGCGGCGAAAACGCTCGCTCTCGCGGGTTGCGCGCTCTGGTTCGCGGCGCTAGCGGCGCTGGCCTCGCGATTGGCGCGAGGAAGCGCCCTCTTCGCGCTGCTGCTGCTAGCCGCCTGTTTCGACAGCTCCTATGGAGGATTCGGCGTCTTTCATTTCGCCGAGCCCTTCGCGACGCCGCGGCCTTTCGCCGAAGCTTTCGTGCTCGCCGCTTTCGCCGCGCTGCTCGCCGATCGGCGCCGGGCTGCGGCCGGCTGCTTGCTGGCGGCTGCGGCCTTTCATCCGATCATCGCCGCGCCCGGCGTCGTGGTCGCTCTGCTCTATGAAGGGGTGAGAGACCGGCGGATTTTCCTCGCCGCGCTCATCGCCGGGACGGCGGCCCTGGTCGCGGCCTTTGCCGGCGCGCCTCTGCTCGAAAGGCTGACTGCGCGCATCGATCCGCAATGGGCGGCGATCATCTCGGCGCGCAGCGATTATATTTTCCTCTCCGATTGGCCGCCCGGCACATGGATCGCGACTCTGCGCCAGGCGAGCACGCTGCTGCTCGCCGCGAGCCTCGCGCCGCCTCATGCGCGGCGGCTTTTCTTTTGCCTGATCGCGGCGGCCTGCCTCGGCCTTTCGGCGAGCTACGCGCTCGGCGATCTGATGATGCGCGAGCTCGGCGCGCAGGCGCAGAGTTGGCGCGCGCTCTGGCTCGCCGCCGCTTTCGCGCCGCTGGCGCTCGGACTCTGCGCTCCGACGCTGTGGCGGGACGGCGCGCAGGGGCGCATCGCGCTCGCGCTTCTCGTGACCAGCTGGATTTTGCGCGCGGCGCCGGAGAGCGCCTTGCTCGCGCTCGTCGGCGCCCTCGCTTGGTGGAGCCGAGAGCGTTGGAGCCATATTTCGCTGGCGCTGCTCGAGCGCGCGCTCTTTGCGCTCTGCGGTCTCTGCGCCATTGTCATATTCGGCGCGGCGCTCTGGTTCGCGTGGGAATATGCGCGCGCCGCGCCGAGCCGAGAGGGGATATTGTCGTCTGTGCTTCGCGCCGGCGAGCCGGCCTATGTCCCGCTTCTCTTCGTCTCGCTCTTTCTGCTCGTCGGGACGCGGCGGCCGCGCCCGCTCCTTCCGATTGCCGCCGCGGCGGTCGCCGCACCGCTCGCGGCCTTCTGCTGGATCTATGAACCTTTCCCGCTCCGATCGGCGGATATGCGTCCGCCGGAGCTGGAGGCGATCGTCGCGAGCCGGGCCGGCGAGGTTCTGTGGCTCAACGACAAGCTCGCGCCCTGGGTTTGGCTCGGCCGCGCCAATTGGGCGTCTGCGGTGCAGGGGTCTGGAGTCGTGTTCTCGCGCGAGAAGGCGCTGATCTGGTGGGAGCGGATGGGCGTTTTGCGCGATCTCGGCTGGGTCGCCGACAGCGCTCTGCGGCGGCGGACGGACGATGTGATCGATTTTCCGTCCTTCACCCGCGCGTCGCTGGAGAGATTATGCGGGCGATCGGACGCGCCGGCCTGGGTCGTCGGCGCGGTCGAATCGCCGCAGGCGCTCGCCGAAGGGCTGGAGGCGCGCTTCTGGCGTGGGCCGACGCGCTTCTCGCTGCATCTTTCCGAGGGGGCTGCGCATTGGACGCCGATCGCGCATTACGCCATTTTCGATTGCGCGGTCTATCGGCCCGCGGGATAGGCGGGATCAGGGCGCGCCTTTGGCGATCGGCGCCTGAAAGGTGAGGCCGGTGTCCCAGGGGAAATAGATCCAAGTGTCCTGCGACACTTCGGTGATGAAAGTGTCCACCAGCGGCCGGCCCTGCGGCTTGGCGTAGACGGTCGCGAAATGCGCCTTGGGCAGCAGAGCGCGCACGACTTTCGCCGTCGCCCCCGTATCGACCAGATCGTCGACGATCAGCACCTCCTCGCTCGGGAGCGTGAGGATCGTCTCCGAGAGCGGCTTCAGCACGCGAACATCGCCGCGCCGCGTCTCTTCCTCATAGCTCGCGACGCCGATCGTATCGATGACGCGAATGCCGAGCTCGCGCGCCACAATGCCGGCCGGCACCAGACCGCCGCGCGTCACCGCGACGATGGCCGAAAAGCCGCCGACCGCCGCGAGCCGCCAGGCGAGCGCGCGCGCATCGCGGTGGAACGCATCCCAGGACACGGGAAAGGCCTTGTCTTCCATCTGTGACTCCTCGCCGGGATTCTCCCGGCCGTCAGATCGGCGTTCCATTGGCGGAAAGATGCGTGATCAGCGCGCGGACCTTTTGCGCAGCGGCCTCGAGCTCGGCGCCGTCGCGGCTGCGCAGCACGATCTGATTGCGTACGCCGGCGCTGGAGAAGGAAGGGTACGAGCCGACCGTCACCCGTTCATGCTCCTTGGCGATGCGCTCGAGATTGGCGGCGTAGCGCCCTTCAGGAATATTATGGGCGTCGACGGTCGCGACCTGCACCTTCACGCCCTTGACGATGCGCCCGGCGGCGGCGTCCAACATGGCCTGCATGATGATCGGCACGCCAGCCATGACGATGACATTGCCGATCATGAAGCCCGGCGCCTTGGAAATGGCGTTCTCGATGAGATCCGCGCCTTGCGGAATACGGGCCATGCGACGGCGCGCTGGATTGAGGTCCTGGAGGGCGATGCGCTCCAGCAGCATGGCGATGGCGCGCTCGTCCTCGCCGATCGGCACGCCGAAGGCCTTGGCCACGGCGTCGGCGGTGATGTCGTCATGGGTGGGGCCGATCCCGCCCGTGGTGAAGACATAGCCATAGCGGAAGCGCAGCGCGTTCAGAGCCGCGACGATCTCCTCCTCTATGTCCGGCACGACGCGGACCTCGCGCAGGTCGATTCCCAATTCGCCGAGATATTTGGCGATATAATTGGTATTGAGGTCCTGCGTGCGGCCGGAGAGGATCTCGTCGCCGATCACGAGCACGGCGGCCGTCACTATGTCTTCGCGCTCCATCTGGCCGCTCCTCGGGGACAATCTGGCCGAAAGTCTATGCCAGCGCCGCCGCCCTGGCCAGCGGGCGGGCCGGCCGCGCGCCGCGCGCATCTTGCTTTGCGGCGCCAATTTCTTAATTTATAAGCTGAAGCCGGCGACCAACAACAGAGAGCGCAGCATGACATTCGTCGAGTCCCATCTCGCGGGCTCGGGCCGCAAAAGTGGCCAGATCAAGCTTCACGGTCCCGAGGATTTCGAGGGGATGCGTCGCGCCGGCCGGTTGACGGCCGAGGCGCTGGACATGCTCGTCCCCTATGTGAAGCCCGGCGTCACCACCAAGGCGCTGGACGATCTCGTCTTCGACTTCGCCATAGCCAATGGCGCCTATCCCGCGCCGCTCGATTATCGCGGCTATCGCAAATCCATCTGCACCTCGATCAATCACGTCGTCTGCCACGGCATTCCGGACGAGAAGCCGCTGCGCGACGGCGATATCGTCAATGTGGACGTGACCTTCATCGTCGACGGCTGGCATGGCGATTCGAGCCGGATGTTCGCTGTGGGCGAGGCGCCGCGCCGCGCCCAGCGTCTCATCGACGTGACCTATGAGAGCCTGATGCGCGGCATCGCCGTGGTGAAGCCCGGCGCGACCACGGGCGACATAGGCGCGGCCATCCAGCGCTTCGCCGAGGCCGAGCGCTGCTCGGTCGTGCGCGATTTCTGCGGCCATGGGCTCGGCCGCCTGTTCCACGACGAGCCGAATATTCTGCATTACGGCGTCGCCGGGCAGGGCGTGGAGCTTCGGCCCGGCATGTTCTTCACGATAGAGCCGATGATCAATCTCGGCCGGCCGCAGGTGAAGATACTCGGCGACGGCTGGACCGCCGTCACCCGCGACCGCTCGCTCTCGGCGCAGTTCGAGCATTCGCTCGGCGTGACCGAGACGGGGGTGGAAATCTTCACCGCTTCGCCCGCCGGGCTCGACAATCCCAATGGAGCCTCGCCGAACACGGCCGCCAGCGCCGAATGAGCGAGACGCGCGTCCCCAGGCGGCGACCGGCCGGCGAGAAACCCGCCGACGGTCTGCGCGAGGAGGCGCCGCATTTTCATGGCCATAGGCAGAGGCTGCGCGACCGTTTCCTGGAGGCGGGCGAGGCCGCGCTCGCCGATTACGAGCTGTTGGAGTTGGTGCTCTATCGCGCCATTCCGCGGCGCGACGTCAAGCCGCTGGCCAAGGCGCTGATCGCGCGTTTCGGCTCATTCTCCGAGGTGGCGGCGGCGCGGCCGGAGCGGCTGCGCGAGATCGACGGGCTCGGCGAGGCGGCGATCTGCGAGATCAAGCTGATGGAGGCCTCGGCCCGGCGCCTCGCACGCGGCGCGCTGCAGAAGCGGACCGTGCTCGGCTCCTTCATGGATGTGATCGACTATTGCCGCACGGCTATGGCCTATGCCGAGCGTGAGGAGTTCCGCATTCTCTTCCTCGACAAGCGCAATGCGCTGATCGCCGATGAGGTGCAGGGCGTCGGCACGGTGGATCATACGCCCGTCTATCCGCGCGAAGTGGTGCGGCGGGCGCTGGAATTGGGCTCTTCCGCGCTGATATTGGCGCATAATCACCCGTCCGGCGATCCGACGCCATCCACCGCCGACATACGCATGACGCTGGACATCATCGCCATAGCGCAGCCATTCGGCATAGCGGTGCACGATCATCTGATCGTCGGGCGGAATGGGCATTCGAGCTTGAAGGGGCTGAAGCTCATTTGAGAAAGCGTGCATACGACAAACACCGGATATTCATATTTGTTGGCCATTTAATTGCTTCTCGAAATTTGCTCGCCTGCAGGGATTGATCGCCGACTCTCGAATGGCTAGGTTTAATCGGAGGCGAAAAATGGCGGTTTTTGCGATCATAGCTCAAAAAAATGCGAACGCCGAGAATCTGCCATCGGCAATTGCAACGCAGTTTCCCGACGATCATTTGCAACTGGGAAATGGAGTTTGGCTGGTCGCGGCAAAGAGGACGGCCAAGGAAGTTTCGGACACGCTCGGCGTCACCGATGGTTCAAATGGAAATGCGGTAATCATCGAGGCGTCGACATATTATGGGCGAGCTGGAAATAATATATGGGCATGGATTAAAGATAAGTGGGAGGCCACAATAAATGGCTAGAAAGCCCACAAATGGCGATATCGGCGATAATGCGGCTACTCCGAAGGAGTATCCGCAGACCAACCCTCCTATAGAGCTATATCCAACGTCTGATATCAGGTTCGTTATCCTGGAGATTGGAAAACTTTCCACGAAAGTGGAGAGGCTTGTCGAAGATGTGAATAAGAGTTCCGAAAAGATAGGCGATTTATCCAAAAAAATGGCAATGTTCGAAACGGCGGCGAAAACGATCGCTGGCGCAATAGGCATTTTTGCGTTGGTTTTCTGGTGGGCGTTTGGTGATTATGTAAAATCGGTTGTGACAAGTTCGATTAGAACGGCATTTATTGAGCAGGGAGCCAAGGCGGCGCCAAACGCGACCGATGGTCTCGCCGGGGGAGGAAAAAAGGATACGGCGAGCCCGTCGAACTAATGGCGGTCGGGCGCTCTTGTCGAGATACGCGAAAGATTCAAGAGGCTTGCCTACAAGCGTGATCGATATTGTTGGTATATAGCCTTAGTGATCGCTCACCGAGGGGCCGTCAACCCGCCACGAGGTCCGTTGCCTTCCTTCGCCGTCACGCCGCTCATCATCGCCACTGCGCTCTTCATGGAGAATCTCGACGGCACAGTGCTGGCCACCGCGCTGCCCGCCATGGCCGCCGATCTGCATGAAGATCCCATAGCGCTGAAGCTGGCGCTCACCTCCTATCTTCTGTCGCTGGCCGTCTTCATTCCGCTCTCCGGCTGGGTCGCCGATCGCTATGGCGCGCGACGGGTGTTTCGCGCGGCGATACTCGTCTTCACCTTCGGCTCAATTCTCTGCGGCTTCTCCACCTCGCTGGCCGGCGTCGTTTCGTCGCGAATCGTGCAGGGGCTCGGCGGGGCGATGATGGTTCCGGTGGGGCGGCTCGTGCTGCTGCGCGTCGCGCCGCGTCACGATCTCGTGCGCGCGCTCGCCTATCTCACCATTCCGGCGCTCATCGGCCCTGTGGTGGGGCCGCCGCTCGGCGGCTTCATCGCCACTTATTTCCATTGGCGCTATATTTTTTGGATCAATGTGCCGATCGGCCTTCTCGGCGTCACGCTCGTCACCCGCTATATTCCAGATCTGCGCGAGGAGAGCGTTCCGCCGCTCGATGTGACCGGCTTTCTGCTGTCGGGCTTCGGACTGTCGAGCCTCGTCTTCGGGCTCGGCGCGCTGGGGCAGGGAATTGTTCCAGTTCCGGCGGCGGCGGGGCTCGTCGCCGCGGGCGTTATCGCGCTCTTCCTCTATGTGCGCCATGCGCGGCGGACGCCGCATCCGATCATCGATCTCGATCTCTTGCGCGTGCCGAGTTTTCACGCCTCCATTGTCGGAGGCTTTCTGTTCCGCATGGGGCTCGGGGCTTCGCCGTTTCTACTGCCGCTGATGTTGCAGACCGGCTTCGGCCTCACGGCGTTTCAATCGGGCTCGCTGACCTTCATCGCCGCAATCGGCGCCATAGCGATGAAGACGACGGCGCAGCCCATTCTGAACCGTTTCGGCTTTCGCCGCGTGCTCATCGTCAATGCGTTGATCTCGGCGGGCTTCTTCTGCTTCAATGCGCTGTTCACGCCGGCGACGCCGCATTGGCTCATCATGAGCCTGCTGCTCGCCGGCGGCTTCTTCCGCTCGTTGCAATTCACGGCGCTGAATGCGATCGGCTATGCCGACATAGAGGATGCGGCGATGAGCAGAGCGACGAGCTTTGCTTCTGCCGGCCAGCAATTATCGCTCTCGGCCGGCGTTTCGCTCGGCGCCGCGGCGCTGGAGACGGCGCGCGCGCTGCATGGCGGCGGCGAGTTGCGGCTCGCGGATTTCGATGCGGCGTTTCTCGTCGTCGCGGCGGTCTCGGCTGCTTCGATCGTCGTTTTTCGCGGGCTGGCGGCGAATGCGGGCGAAAGGCTGACAGGGAAAGAATCGATCGAGGCCGACGGGGCGGCCTAACCCCCGCGAAATCCGGTGGCGAGCACATAGAGCTCGGCGGAATCGGCGCGGCTCGCCGCCGGCTTCACATGGCGCACTTGCGCGAAATCGCGCTTCAGCGCCGCCAGCAATTGGCCCTCCGTGCCGCCCTGCAGCACTTTGGCGACGAAGAATCCGCCGGGCGCCAGCACATCTCGAGCGAAATCCACGGCCAGCTCGGCGAGCGCGACGATCTTCAAATGGTCGGTCTGCTTGTGGCCGGTGGCGTTGGCGGCCATGTCGGACATCACGCCATCGGCGCCGCCGCCGAGCATGGCCTTGATCCGCTCCGGCGCGGTCTCCTCATTGAAGTCCATCACCGTGAATTCGACGCCGGCGATGGGCTCCATATCGAGGAGGTCGATGCCGACGACCTTGCCTCTGCCCTCGGCCGACTTCACCCGCGTCGCGGCGATCTGCGACCAGCCGCCCGGCGCGGCGCCGAGATCGACGATGCGCTTTCCTGGCGCGAAGAGCTTGTAGCGCTCGTCCATCTCCAGCAGCTTATAGGCCGCGCGCGAGCGATATCCGTCGCGCTTGGCCTGCGCCACATAGGGATCGTTGAGTTGGCGCTCGAGCCAGAGCGTCGATGACAGCGAGCGCTTCCTCGCGGTCTTCACGCGCTCCTTCAGCGAGCGGCCGCCTTCTCGTCCCCCTGCGCCCGATTTCGTCATGCCAGCACCGCTTCGCGCGGCGCGAAGGTTCCGTCCGCCTCCTGCTCCATCGCGATATGGCGATGGTGGAAGGCGAGCAGGCTCGAGCGATGGCCGATGGAGACGATCGTCGTATTGGGCAGGCGCTCGCGCAGCATGGCGTAGATCTCTCCCTCGAGCTTCTCGTCCAGCGCAGATGTCGCCTCGTCGAGGAACAGCCAGTCGGGCTCGGCGAGCAGCGCCCTGGCGACGGCGACGCGCTGCTGCTCGCCGCCGGAGAGGCGCTGGCCCCAATTGCTCACCTCCTCGAGATGGGCGACGAAGTTCGGCAGGCGCGCGGCCTCCAACGCCTCGGCGATCGCATGGGGCGAATAGGTCTCCGGCTCCGCCGGATAGGCGACGGCGCGGGCGAGCGAGCCGATCGGCACATAGGGCCGCTGCGGGAGCAGCATCACGCGCGCATCGGCGGGAATGTCGATCCGTCCTTCGCAATAGGGCCAAATGCCCGCGACGGCGCGGAACAAAGTCGATTTGCCGGAGCCCGAGGGGCCGGTCAGCAGCACCGATTCGCCGGACGCGAATTCGAGATGCTTCGCCTCGACGAGGCGGCGGCCGTCCGGCAGGGTGAGCGTCACGTCCAGCGCTATGTCGCGCGTCTGCACGGGGTGGGTCGGCGTCGCCGCGCGAAGCTCGTCGGCGCGGTCGGCGGCCGCGTCGAAAGAGGCCAGTCGGTCGAGCACCGATCGGAAATCGGAGAGCGCGACATAGTAATCGATAAAAAACGCGAGCGCGCTTTCGACGCTTCCGAAGGCGTCGGCCGCCTGGCGCATCACGCCGAGCTTGATCGTGCCGGCGAAGAAGAAGGGCGCGGTCAGCGCATAGGGAATGATGATCGACAATTGGCCGTAAGTAGCCGTGAAGGAGACGAGCTTCTTGCGGCGGTCGATGATGGCGAAATAATTGGAGACGATCGCGCCGAAGCGTTGCGCGAGCGTCGCGCGCTCCGCGTTCTCGCCGCCGAGCAGCGCGATTTGCTCTCCATATTCGCGCAGGCGCGCCAAAGAGAAGCGGAAATCGGCCTCGCGGCGCTGCTTTTCGAAAAGCAGAGTGGTGAGCGGCCAGCCGATCAGATGCGTCGTCACCGTGCCGAACGTCGCATAGACCAGCGCTGCCCAGAACAGGAAGCCCGGGATGGCGATGTCGCCGAAGGTGAAGGCGCTGGAAATGTCCCAGAGCACGATCGAATAGGAGACGAGAGAGCTGAGCTTGGAGATCAGCAGGATCGAATAGGAGTAGATTCCATAGCCGGAATCGCCGCCGTCGATGAATCGGTTGACGTCTTCCGCGATGCGCTGGTCGGGGTTGTCGGTCGCCCCGCCGGCGAGCGCCATGGCGTAGTGGCGGCGTCCGCCCAGCCAGCGCGTGACGTAATGCAGCGTCAGCCATTTGCGCCATCGGATGATCAGCGTCGACTGCACCACATATTCGATGACGGCGGAGAGAATGGCGACGAAGGCCCAGGGCGTGAAGCCAAAGAGGAACAGGCGCCAGAACTCGGCCGCGTTCATCTCCTGGAGAGCCGTGTAATAGTCGCGGCGGATGAAGGAGAGGCGCACGCCGATGGCGACCTGAGCCTGATTGATGAGCACCAGCGCCACGATCATCGCCACGGCGATCCAGGTCTCGCGCGTCGCAAAAAGCGAGCGGCCGCGGAGAGCGACGTCGCCTCTCTCCCGCGAATCGAAATAGAGATCGGCGATGCGCGTCATCTCGCGCACGATGCGGATGTGCGAAATCGCGAAGACGACGATCGAGAAGACGGCGACGGTGAGCGACATGCTCTCCGGCAGCGTGTAATCGGCGAGGGAGGCGGGCCACAACCTTTCGACCTCGAGCAGACGCACGAGGCCGAAGACGATGGTCTCTACCGAGAAGATGGAGACGAATATCTTCAGAAAGCTCGAGATGGCGGCGCTGCGCCATGTGGTGAAGGCGCAGAGCCCGGCTGTCGCGGCGAGGAGAAAGAGGCTTGCGTCGCCGAGGTGAACGCCCGCTGCGAGCGATAGCGCCGCGAAGACGGCGACGGCCGCGCCGAGTCCTTGCATGTCTTGTCCTCTCAATGGTCGCGCCGCGTGGAGCGTCGCTTTGGGCGCAGTAATCTCGAGAATGCGCCAATGGCGTGGCCGCCGGCCGCTTTCGCTTTGCGAATAGCGCGCTTTCGGGCGCAAGAGCAAATCGGCTTCCGCCGCGACGTCCCTTCGCCGTGGAAGGATATTGCTCGAGCGGCGCCGTAGCTGGAAGCGTAGCGCTCCTTCCGGCTCGCGAAGAGAAAAGCCTACGTCGTTCCCCGGCCGACGGAAAAGATTCGCTGTTCTCCGCCGCCGCGCTCCGTGTGGCGGCGGAGAAACGACGCGTTCTTGACTTCCCGCGCCGTTACGGCCAGTTTCCGCGCCGCTTCGCTAGGCTCCCGAGCCGCAATCCCGTGTCGTTCGCCTCATGCGCTCCTATCTCGACTTCGAAAAGCCCGTCGCCGAATTGGAGACCAAGGTGGAGGAGCTGCGCGCGCTGTCCAAGGGCGACGGCGTGTCCATCGCCGACGAGCTCGCCAAGCTCGAGGCCAAGGCCCAAAAGGCGCTGGCCGATCTCTACGCCAGCCTCACGCCGACGCAGAAAATCCAGGTCGCGCGCCATGCGCAGCGACCGCATTTCTCCGACTATGTGCGGCTTTTGTTCAGCGAGTTCACTCCGCTCGCCGGCGACCGCCTGTTCGGCGAGGACGCGGCCATCGTCGGCGGCTTCGCGCGCTTTCGCGGCGAGCCGGTCTGTCTCATCGGCCAGGAGAAGGGCTCCGATACGGAGAGCCGGCTCGAGCATAATTTCGGCATGGCGCGGCCGGAGGGCTATCGCAAGGCCGCGCGTCTCATGGAACTCGCCGACCGATTCGGCCTGCCGGTCATATCGCTGGTGGACACATTCGGCGCCTTTCCGGGCATAGACGCCGAGCAGCGCGGCCAAGCGGAGGCCATCGCCCGCTCCATAGATGTCTCGCTGTCGCTCGGCGTGCCCAATGTGGCGGTAGTGGTGGGCGAGGGCGGCTCTGGCGGCGCCATCGCCATCGCCAGCTGCAACAAGGTGCTGATGCTGGAGCATTCCGTCTATACGGTCGCCTCGCCCGAGGCCTCGGCCTCCATTTTGTGGCGCGACTCCTCCAAGGCGCAGGACGCCGCCACCAGCATGAAGATCACCGCCCAGGACCTGCTGAAATTCGGCATTATCGACGTCATCGTCGCCGAGCCGCCGGGTGGCGCTCATCGCGACCCGGAGACGGCGGTCGCCGCCGTCGGCGAGGGCATAGACGATGCGCTGGCCGGCCTCGCCAATCTTTCCCGCCCGCAGATCGTCGAGGCGCGCGCCGAGCGCTTTCTCTCGGTCGGCCGCAAGGTCTGAGCAGACGAAATTCTCCTGCTCCAGCATTCGACGAACTCGACTTCGTGGTCGGCGCCGGTTTCGTCGTGTCGACCATTCGTTAACCTTGGGGGCGACGGACGCCCTCTGCCGGGCGGCGACAGTCACGCTCTGGCCTTATTCTTCCTCTTGCGTTAGAAAGACGTTGGTAATTCGGCGTCTATTGTGATGCTAGCGTGCCTGGGCGTGATTCGCGCCCTCGGGTCGCGGATCTCGAGAAACGGGGCGAGAATGAATCTCTTCCGAAACGTCGGGCGTTTCGCCCCCTGGGGGCTCGTCGGCGCGGCAGCGCTTTCGCTCGCCGCCTGCGAGGATCTCGGCTCCGGCTCGCAGCGCGCGCTGTCGCCCATTCCGCCCGAGACCTTGGCGCTGATGGAGCAGGCCGGCGTCACCAAGGAATCGCCGACCCTCATTCGCTCCTATAAAAAAGAGGCCGAGTTCCAAATCTGGAAGCAGCGGCCCGACGGGCGCTACGCCTATCTCAAGACCTTCCCCATGTGCCGCTGGTCCGGCCAGCTCGGGCCGAAGGTTCGCGAGGGCGACCGGCAGGCGCCGGAGGGGTTCTATTCCATCACCCCCGGGCAGATGAATCCGAACTCCGCCTATTATCTCTCCTTCAACGTCGGCTATCCCAACGCCTATGACCGCGCCTACGGCCATAGCGGCGGCTCGATAATGGTGCATGGCGCCTGCTCCTCGGCCGGCTGCTTCTCCATGACCGATCGGCAGATCGCCGAGATCTATGCGATCCTGCGCACCTCCTTCAACAATGGCCAGCGCTCGATCCAGATGCAGTCCTATCCGTTCAAGATGACGGCGGAGAATCTGGCCAAGCACAGGCTCGATCCCAATATCGGCTTTTGGAAGCAGCTGAAGGAAGGCTCCGACCATTTCGAAGTCGCCGGCAAGGAGCCGAGCGTCGGCGTCTGCAATCGACGCTATGTCTTCGACGCGACCTCGGCCAATGGCCAGCCGCTCGACGCCAGCGCCGCCTGCCCGCCGCTGCGCCGCAATGCGGAGATAGAGGCGCAGGTCGCGCAAAAGGCGGCCGCGGACGACGCCAAAGTCGCGGAACTGGCGGCGGCTGGCTTGCGGCCTGTGCGCGTCGTCTATCAGGATGGCGGCCAGCATCCCGATTTCCACGCCCGCATCGCCGAGGTGAGCCGGCCCGAGGCGCTGGTCGCGCCGATCGAGATCGCGCTCGACGAGAAGACCGGCAAGTCGCGTTCGCCGGTCATCGCCATGAGCGCGGCCATGAGCGCAGCCAAGGCCAAGAAGGAGACCGAGTTCAAGGTCGCGGCGCATGAGGCCACGATCGTGAAGCAAGCGGAAGCCGCCCCGCCGGCCGAGCCGGCCAAGGCCGGCGCTTTCGCCGTCGCGACGGATTCGATCGGCGGTCTGCTCGGCCTCACCAAGGAGCCGCCGGCCGCGCCCGCGGTCCAGAGCGAGCCTGTCGCCAAAACCGAGCCGATCAAGGCGAGCGCCAAGACGGAGGTTTCCAGCGTCAAAGCCGATGCTTCCAAGACAGAGGCGACGAAGGCCAGCAAAGCCGTTTCGGTCAAGCCGGCGGTGATCGCGACCGCGGTCGTCGCCAAGTCGAGCGGGGCGAAGCCCGCCGCGACTTCTTCTCAGGCGCCGGCGTCGCTGCCGTCGCATCGCGCCGCCGATCCGGCGAAAAAGCCGCAGGCCTCACTCGGGGCCGAGCGACGCGCCAAGGTCGCGGCGGCCATGGGCGGCGCGTCGGGACTGCGCGAGGCCTTGCCGCCGGTCCCCGCGCGGCCCTGATCGAAGAAAACCCACAGATTTTGTGATCTTACGATCCGCCTGACAGCGGATCGTCTCAATTTTGCCTGCATTCGTCGGAAAAAGGCGTCGCGAGCGTTGCTGTTCGCTGCGGCCGCGCGCCGGAAATCGCCACCTAAATATCGCTCTCGATGCGACATTGTGGCGGTCCTCCAAAAAGGCGCTTGACACTTGTGCGCCGCAGCAATACAACAGTGCGACGCAGCGAGAACTTCTCTCGCTCCGTAGCCCTCCTTGGGCGTTTCCTCCCTTGACTTGGGCCGCTGGCGTTACCGGCGGCCCTTTTTTTTCGTCATTGCGTGGAAGAAGCTTCCCGTGACCAGTCCCGCCCGCAGCCCCGCCGGCCGCTCCTCCTGCGAATAAGCGTCTGTAACCATCGCAAAGGGCTGGCCCTTCTCGCTCACGATGGTCGCGTAGTGGAACTCGTGTCCGGCGAGCGCATCGCCCGCCGCGCCCAATGCGCAATCGCCGAGGAGTCGCGCGCGCCTATAGCCCAAATGAAGTTTGCGCTGCGCAAAACTCGTCGTCAGATCGAGCAGGCCCGCCATCTCGTGAACCGCGCCGGCGGCGTCGATCAGTGTCCGCCCGAGCGTCATATAGCCGCCGCACTCGCCATGGATCGGGCGCGTTGCGGCGAAGCGACGGAGTCCGCCGAGAAAGCGCTGCGCCGCGGCGAGGCGGCCTGCATGAAGCTCGGGATAGCCGCCGGGCAGCCAGCAGGCGTCGCAATCCTCGGGCGGCGGCTCGTCGGCGAGCGGCGAGAAGAAGACGATATCGGCGCCCGCCTCGCGCCAGCCGCGGGCGAGATGCGGATAGAAGAAGGAGAAAGCTTCGTCCCGTGCCACCGCGATGCGTCCGCCTCGCGGCCGTGGAATGTCGAGAGGCGCGTGGCCGACATCGGGCGATCCGCCCGCCGCGGCGGCGATCAGCGCGTCGATGTCGACATGGGACTCGATATGTTCGGCCAGCCGATCGAGAAGAGTGTCGAGACCCCGCGTCTCGCCGGCCTGCACGAGGCCCAAATGGCGCTCCGGCAAAGCGATCCCCTGATCGCGCGGCAGCGCCCCGAACACTTTTATGCCGATCGCTTCGATCGCCTCCTGCGCGAGCTTGCGGTGACGCTCGGAGCCGACGCGATTGAGCAGCGCGCCGGCGAGCTTCACCCGCGCGTCGTAGAGCGCGACGCCATGCGCTATGGCGGCGGCGCTCTGCGCCTGTCCCGAAACATCCATCACCAGCAGCACGGGCCAGCCGAGATGGGCGGCGACATCGGCGGAAGCGCCGGTCTGCGCCGGCGCGCCGGGGGCGCCATCGAAAAGCCCCATCGCTCCTTCCGCGACGATGATATCGGCCTCCTCTCCAGCGCGTAATGCGAGCTGGCCCAAGAGTTCGGTCTCCATCGTCCAGGAATCGAGATTGAAGCTCTCGCGTCCGGTCGCGGCGGCGTGAAAGGCGGGATCGATGTAATCCGGCCCGCATTTGACGCCCGAGACACGCAGCCCCCGCTGCGCGAGCGCGCGCAAAAGGCCGAGCGTCACAGTGGTCTTGCCGGCGCCGGAACGGAGCGCGGCGACGAGAATTCCGGGGGCGGTCAGCGCCCGGCTCCCATCGGCCGGAAGCGGCGGTCATAGCCCGCGTCATAGAGCGCGCTTTCGCGGAAATCCTCGGACGCCAGCGCTGCGCCGACGAGAATGAGCGCGGTGCGCTCCATGGGCGCGGCGCCGGCCAGCGCTTCGATCGTGGAGAGCGTTCCGCGGATGATGCGCTCGTCGGCCCAGGAGGCGCGATAGACGAGCGCTATGGGGCAGTCTGCGCCATAGAAGGGCGTCAGCTCGGCGACAACGCGCGAAAGCGCATGGATCGAGAGATGAATGGCCATGGTCGCGCGCGTCGCCGCAAAGGCGGCGAGCGTCTCGGGCTCCGGCATGGCCGATGCGCGGCCCGAGGTGCGGGTCAGCACCACCGATTGCGCCACTTCCGGCAGCGTCAGCTCGCGTTTCAGCGCGGCGCTGGCGGCGGCGAAGGCCGGCACGCCGGGGGTGATAGTGTAGGGAACGCCGAGCGCCTCGAGTCGCCGCGTCTGCTCGCCGACCGCGCTCCAGATCGAGAGGTCGCCCGAATGCAGCCGCGCGACATCCTGCCCGGCCTCCGTGGCCTTTTGCATTTCCGCGATGATGGCGTCGAGGGAGAGCGGCGCAGTGTCGACGATGCGCGCGTCCGGCGGGCAATGGGCGAGGACTTCCGGCGCGACCAGCGAGCCCGCATAGAGGCAGACAGGACAGCGCGCGAGAATATCGCGGCCGCGCA
Source organism: Methylosinus sp. RM1 (assembly GCF_011378635.1). Classification (NCBI taxonomy): domain Bacteria; kingdom Pseudomonadati; phylum Pseudomonadota; class Alphaproteobacteria; order Hyphomicrobiales; family Methylocystaceae; genus Methylosinus; species Methylosinus sp. RM1. The sequence goes on along the minus strand of NZ_WOVC01000005.1, from coordinate 22,774 downwards.
GAGTGAGCAGATCGGCGGCGCCGGGGCCGGCGCCGATGAAGTGAATGGTCATGGCGCTTCCTCTAACGCATTTCGCGCGATCGCGCAGGTGACGCCGGCGCTGGCGAGGCGCGGCCCGAAGAGACGGCTTCCCGCCCCTGCGCCGACCAGCGCCGCAGCCTCCGCCACGCTGCCGACGCCGGTGAGCGCCTCCACGCGCAGCGATCGGGTGAGAAGCTCGTTCTTGCGCGCGAGGAGCGTATCGAGCGGAAGAAAGACGAGCGGCAAATTCAGCAATCGCGCCGCATCATGAAGTCCGATCTCGCCCCGCTTCGACTCGATGGTAAAAAGCGCAATCTCGCCACCCCACTCCTTCTCCCACTCGTGGGAGAAGGTGGCCTCGCGAAGCGAGGTCGGATGAGGGTCCGCGCCGCTCTTATCCTCGAGACGCCGGCGCGACGGCGAGCCCTCATCCGACCCTCGCTGACGCGAGGGCCACCTTCTCCCGCAGGCGGGAGAAGGACCGCGCACATAGGCTTCGCAAACTTTCTGAATCAACGCGACCGCCTCGCGCGCCTCCACGCCGCTGCGCGCGCCTATGCCAATGGCGTAGCGCGCGCTCAAGCCTTCACCGCGCGCCATTGCAGCGCTGGCAGCGCCGGCTCCAGCGCGTGATAGGAGCCGATCGGCCGCGCTTTCGAGATCGCAATGCTCACCAGCTCGCCGCCCATGCGCCCAAAAGCGTCGATCAGCAGCGCCTGCGTCTCGATCGTCACCGCATTGGCGACGATGCGTCCGCGCATGGGCAGCGCGTTCCACGCCGCCTCTATGATCTTTGCTTCGCCGCCGCCGCCGATGAAGACCACATCCGGCGTCGCTAATCCCGCGAGCGCTCCCGGCGCCGCGCCTTCGACGATCGCGAGATCGGGAACGCCGAGCGAAACCGCGTTGCGCGCGATGCGGGCGGCGCGCGTCGCATTGCGCTCGATCGCAATGGCGCGATTGGCGGGATCGGCGAGCATCCATTCGATCGCGATGGAGCCGGAGCCCGCGCCTATGTCCCACAAGCATTCGCCGCGGCGCGGCGCGAGCGCCGCCAATGTCACAGCGCGAATGTCGCGCTTGGTGATCTGCCCGTCATGCTCGAACCAATCATCCGGCAGGCCCGGCGTCAGCGGCAGAATGCGCGCATTCGGCCCTGCGACGACTTCGACCGCGATGGTGTTGAGCGGCGCGATGTCCCGAAAAGAAAAGTCCTGCGCGGGCGCGCTGCGAATGCGCTCCTTCGCTCCGCCCATATGTTCGAGCACATGGATACGCGATTCGCCCATGCCGAGCGTCATGAGATGCGCGGCGAGACGCGCGGGCGTCGTCTCGTCCCAGGACAGGATCAGCAGTTTCCGGGATGGTTGAAGATGCGGCGTCACGCACTCGAAAGCGCGGCCATGCAGCGACAGCAGCGCGCAATCCTGCTGGCTCCAGCAGAGACGCGCCGCGGCTAGGGCGAAAGCGGAAGGCGCCGGAAGGCAGAGAATTTCTTCCGCTGCGACATTGCGCGCGATCATATCACCGACGCCGAAGAAGAACGGATCGCCGCTCGCGAGAATCGCGGTCGGCGCGCCACGATGCGTGACAATCGTCTCCATCGCGGCGGAGAGCGGCGAAGGCCAGCGCAGCGTTTCGCCTTTTTGCGGGCCGATCAATGCGAGATGACGCGCGCCGCCGACAATCAGCGACGCGTTGGCGATGAGCGTGCGCGCGGCGGGCGACAGCGCATCGACCCCATCCTCGCCTATGCCGATCAAAGAGAGCCAGCGCGCCGCGCTCATGGCGCCTTCCGCGACGTGTAGACGAAAGGCCGCGCGCCGTCGCGTGGAACGAGCTTGGCGCCGCTCGCGCCGATGAGCACGAGGGTCGACATGTCGACGACGCTCGGATCGGCTTCGCCGAGCGTGGTGATGATGAATTGCTCTTCGGCGCGGCCGACGGATTTCGCGAAAACGACGATGCGATCCTGCGGCAATTCACGGCGCAGCAACGCGAATGCGTCGTGAATGCGCTGCGGCCGCGCGCGCGAGGCGGGATTGTAGAAGGCCATGACGAAATCGGCGCGCGCCGCCAGCTCGAGACGATTTGCGATCGTCTCCCAGGGCTTCAGATTATCGGAGAGCGAGATCACGCAGAAATCATGGCCGAGCGGCGCGCCGAGCCGGGCCGCCGCCGCCTGCATGGCGGAAATGCCGGGTAGGACTTCGATGTCGAGATCGCGCCAAGCGGGATCGCCATTGTCGATCGCCTCGAAGACGGCCGCCGCCATTGCGAAAATTCCAGGGTCGCCGCCCGACACCACAGCGACCTCATATCCGCTCGCGGCGAGGCGCAGCGCCTCTTGCGCGCGCGCGATCTCGACGCGATTGTCGCTGGCGAGGCGCGTTTGCCCGGGCGTCTCGGGAACGCGCGCGACATAAGGCGCATAGCCGACGATATAGCGCGCCGTCCGCAACGCCGCCTGCGCCTCCGATGTGAGAAAGCGGGCGTCGCCCGGGCCGAGACCGACGATGGAGAGACGCCCGCGCCGATTTGTCTGAGTCATGGCCGGCGTCCATCGCCGGGCACGAGGACGAGCGCGAAATAGGGCGCGTCGTCGTCGCGCTTGTCCGTCAGGCGCATGATTTTTTCATCCGCCATCGTGCCGCGCTCGACATAGATGGCGCGCTCGGCGAGCTTCGCATCTTGGAGAGCGAGGCGCAGCTTGCCGAGATTGCCGCCGAGCTTCATCACCACCGCCGCATCGGTGGCGGCGAGCCGCATGGCGAGCGCTTCGCGCGGCAGAGTGGCGGGAATGACGGTCAGAATGTCGTCGCCCCATGTCATCGGCTGGCGCGCCGAGGCGAAGCAGCCCGACATGCCGGAGACGCCCGCGCAGACCTCCACACGAAAGCGCGACGACAAGCGCGTCTGCAAATGCATGAAGGAGCCGTAGAGCATCGGATCGCCCTCGCAGAGCAGCGCGACATCGCGGCCGAGCGAAAGATGCAAAGCGAGGCGCTCGGCGCTCTCCTCATAGAAGGCGGCGAGCGCCGCCACATAGTCGGGGTGATCGAAAGGAATCTCTGTCGTCAGCGGATAGGCGAGCGCGATCTCCTCGCAATCCTTCGCGATGAAGCGCTCGGCGATGGCGCGCGCATGGCTCGGCTTTCCGCGCTTGGAAAAATAGGCGACGATTTTCGCTTCGCTCACCAGACGCGCGGCTTTCAGCGTCATCAGCTCGGGATCGCCAGGGCCGAGGCCGACGCCGCGCAGAACGCCGAGCGTGATGCGCGACTCTCGATCTACGTGCAGATTCGGATCGACGATATTCATTCTTTCTCGCTCGCCAGCGCATTGATCGCAGCGGCCGCCATGGCGCTGCCGCCCTTGCGTCCGCGCACTATGGCGGTCGGAACGCGCCCATCGGCGAGCGCCGCCTCTTTCGATTCCGCCGCGCCGACGAAGCCGACCGGCATTGCGATGACCGCAGCGGGCCGCGGCGCGCCTTCGTCGAACAGCTCGAGCAGTCGGAACAGCGACGTCGGCGCATTGCCGATCGCGACGACGGCGCCCGCGAGTCTTTCTCGCCACAGCTCCATCGCGGCGGCGCTGCGCGTCGTTTTCATCTCTTCGGCGAGCGCGCGCGTGCGCGGATCGGCGAGCGTGCAGATCACCTCATTATTCGCGGGCAGGCGCGCGCGGGTGACGCCGTGAGCGACCATATTGGCGTCGCAGAAAATGGGCGCGCCATTGCGCAGCGCAGCGCTCGCCGTTTCCGCGAAGCCGGGCGAAAAGACGATATCGTCGGCGATCTCCACCATTCCGCAAGCATGGATGATGCGCACTGCGACGCGCTCCTCCTCGCGCGAGAAACGCTCGAGCCGCGCTTCCGCGCGAATAATGGCGAAGGAGCGGTCGTAGATCGCGGCGCCGTCGCGTATGTAGGTCAATGCGCCGGACATTGTAGCTCCTTGCTCGTGGCAAGCGCGATGCGCGCTTTCATTGCGTCTTCTATCTCGTTCACGCCGAGGCCTCGCAACGTCGGCGCATCGCTCGCGCGTCCATCGTCGATGAGATCGAATCCTCGCGGCGTCGCCACCAGCGTAACCTTTGCCGTCGCGGGAGAGGCGCAGCCCTTGGCGCAGCCCGATATGTGCAGCCTCGCGCCCTTCGACGCAAGCCGCGCCGCGAGAGGGGCGAGAATTTCGGCGAGATCACGCGTCGGCGCATGCGCCTGCGGACATTCCGGCGCGCCGGGACAGGCGATGACGGAAAGGCGCGGATCATCCGCCGCAATGACGAGGCCGCGCCCGGCCGCGTCCTCGACGATATTTTGCGCGACATCGAGATCGGCGCAGGGCAGCAGCAGCGCGCGCCAGGGCGTGAGACGCAACTCGTTCAGGCCATGGACTTCGGCCAGCGCCGCCAGCGCGTGAAGATCATCCGCGCGCAATCGTCCAGAGGGCGCGCCTATGCCGGCGAAGGCCCTCACTCCTTTTTCCCCGCTATCACGAGACAGAAGCGCTCCGAAAATCTCTGCTGCAGAGGCTGCGCGACAGAGCGATTCATACGGCGTCGGCGTGAGAGCAGCCGCCTCGGCCAGCGCCTCGAGGCCGAAGGCGGCGACGACGTTGCGCATGCGACGCAATTCGAATTCACGGCCTTTCCGCAAGTCGAGAAAAGCACGCGCGAGCGCGAGCGCTACATCGCTCGCCGTTTCCGGCGTTGCGAGAAAAGCGCGCGCGCGCGCGCCATCGGCGATGACGGCGACAGTGTCGCCATGCGCCTCGAGGCGAATATCCATTGTCGAGGCGGAAAGGCCGAGCGCGCCGCCATCATCGACGAGAAAGCCGAACTTTCCTGGCAACGCCAGCAGAGCAGCGTCCTTCACGAGCGATTGCGCGAGACGCGCGACGAGGGCGCTCGCCTGCGCGCCGGCGAAAGGCGAGACGAGAAAATTGAGCAGGCTCTCCGTCGCCGCATCTTCGGCGAGCAGTCCGAGCGCGGCGAGGCGGCTCTGCGCCTGCTCGAGCTTCTCTTCGCTCACGCCGCGCAATTGCAATTGCGCGCGCTGCGAGAGATCGACGAGGCCATTGCCGCAATCCCGCGCGATCGATGCGATCTCGCGCGCGTGCTGCGCCGAAAGACGCGGATGCGTGGTTTTCGCGCGCAAGAGAAGGCCGTCGCCGCTCTGCATCGGCCGCAGCGCGCCGGGACACCAGCCTTGGATTTTCGGCGCGGCGGTCATAGCGAAAGCCCTTCCAGCGCTGCGGCGACGCTATTGCGCCGCGTGCGCCACAAGCCGCGCGCTATGGCGCGCTGGAACATGTCGCGAATGGCTGCCGCCGCGCGCGGATTGGCGGCGAGCAGAAAATCGCGAACATTCGGCGTGCCGAGCGTCGAATCGAAGACGAGATCCCATTGCGCGTCGCGCACATGCGGCGTCGTCGCGGCGAAGGCGAAGAGATTGTCGAGCGTCTCGGCAATTTCCGCCGCGCCGCGATGGCCATGGCGCATCTGCCCCGCGAGCCAGCGCGGATTGGCGGCGCGGCCGCGAATGACGCGCGCGATCTCTTGCTCGAGCGAGCGCAGCTTCAATGCTACGGGGCGCGTCGCGTCGATATGGGTGATCTGCGCGGAGCCGCCGAGCGCGGCGTTGGCCGCGGAAAAACCGCCTTCGAATTCCGCGAAGGCGGCGCCGGTGAGCACATCCGTCTCCGCCATATCCTGCACATGCAGCAGAGCATCGGCGAGGCCGACGCGCTCGCCGAAAGCCTCGCGCGCCGGCGCGCTCTCGCCATTGCGCGAGACCGCATGGCCGCCGGCCGCGAGAAAGGCCCGGCCCAATTCGTCGCGCGTGTCGCCGCGGGCGATGGCCTCCGACAGGCCGAGGCCATAGCTTCCCTGCGCGGCGCCGAAGACGCGCTCGAGCGCTCGGCCGGCGCGGCGGGCGGCGGCGAGCGGATTGGACTCGTCCTCTTCATCGAGCGCCGCCACAGCTGCGACAGCGTCATGGTAGAGCGCGATGAGGCCGGGGAACATATCGCGAAAGAGCCCCGATATATGCAGCGTGACGTCGACGCGCGGAAAATCGCGGCTCGCGAGCGGCAATATCTCGAAGCCGCATACGCGCGCGCTGGCGTTGTCCCAGAGCGGCGTGACGCCCATCAGCGCCAGCGCTTGCGCGAAATCCTCGCCGCCGGTGCGGATGGTCGCGCTGCCCCAGAGATCGAGCACGATATTGCGCGGCCATTCGCCATGCTCTTGCGCATGACGCATCATCACCTCGCGCGCCGCGCGGGCGCCGATATCATGCGCGGTGCGCGTCGGAACATGGCGCGGATCGATGCAGAAGAGATTGCGGCCTGTGGGCAGAACATCGGCGCGTCCGCGCGAGGGGGCGCCGGCCGGGCCGGGCTCGACGAAACGGCCTGCGAGCGCGCGCAGCAAGCCGCTCGCTTCGGCCGCGCCGCAAGGGCCATCGCCGAATATGTGCAGCCCGTCGCCGATGCGCATTTCCTTCACATCGCAGAGCCAGGCGTCGAGCCGCGCCAATGCCTCCGCGCGATCCGTGTCGCGCGTGACGCCGCAGTCCTGCGCGAGGCCGCTGCGTTCGGCGACGTCGAGAATCGTTTCCGCCACCAGCTCGGCGCGGCGCGGATCGAGAGTCGCGGCGCTCGCATATTCGTCGAGCAGGCTCTCTATCTCCTCCGCCTCGGCGGCGAGTCCCGCTTCGACTAGCGACGGCGTCATATGGCCGACCGTCACCGCGCCGGCGCGGCGCTTGGCTTGCGCCGCCTCGCCCGGATCATTGACGATGAAAGGATAGACGAGCGGCGTGGCGCCGAGCAGAAGCTGCGGCGCGCAAGACGGGCCGAGCATCGCCGATTTGCCGGGCAGCCATTCCAGCGTGCCATGCGTGCCGAGATGAATCAGCGCGTCTATGCGTCGAGTGTGGCGGAGCCACAGATAGAAAGCGATATAGGCATGGCGCGGCGCGAGCTCGGCGTCGTGATAGGTCTCGCGACGTTCGGCTCTGCTTCCGCGATCCGGCTGCAATGCGACGACGAGCTTGCCGGTCTCTATGCAGGAAAAGCGAAAGGCGCCGTTCACGAGCGCCGGATCTTCTTCTGGCGCGCCCCAGGCGGCGAGGACTTGCCGCGTGAAGTCGTCCGGCAGCGTGGCGAAGAGGCGATGATATTTGGCGAGCGGCAGCTCGGCGCAATGCCCGGCTTCCTCGAGCGCGCGCATGACGAGATCGGGAGCTGTCGTCTCTCCGCCGTCATGATCGAGAGATCCGATTTCGTAACCGGCGTCGCGCAGCAGATCGCAAATGGCGATCACGCTTTGCGGCGTGTCGAGGCCGATCGCATAGCCGCCGCGTCCCCGTCGGGCCGGATAATCGGAGAGCACCAGCGCGAGATTTTTCTCGCTATGCCCGAGGCGGCGCAGGCGCGCCCAATTTTGGGCGAGCGCCGCGACGTGATCTATGCGCGACGGCTCGGGCGAATGGCGGATTTCCGCGAATTCGCTCGCTGCGCGTTCGCGCGTTTGCGCCTTGAAGGAGACGGCGCCGGCGAAGATGCGGCCGTCCACCTCGGGCAGCACGACATTCATCGCGAGATCGGCGCCATTGGCGCCGCGCTTGGAGTTCTCCCAGGCTTCGCGCGTCGAAGTGGCGAGCGCGATTTGGAGAACAGGCGCGTCGGCGCGATCGAGCACCGAGCCGCCTTCCGTGCGCGCGGAGAAGGCGGTGGCGTTGAGAATCACATCGGGACGGAATTCTGCGATCGTCTGCGCGAGCAGCGTCTCGCAGGCGGCGTCCTTGAGGCTGGCGACGAAATAGGCTTCGACGCAGAAGCCGCGGTCATGCAGCGTATCGGCGAGCGCGACGATCGGTGCGAAATCGCCGGCGAGCCAGGCGGAGCGATAGAAGGTGACGAGCGCGCGCGGCGCCGACGCCGCCTGTGCGCCGCTCGATTGGCCGGAGGCTCCCTCATCCTGAGGAGCCCGCGCAGCGGGCGTCTCGATGGACGGGAGAGCCGTCCTCTTCGTGCTTCGAGACGGCGGCTGCGCCGCCTCCTCAGCATGAGGGGGAGGGTTGGCGCCGAGGGCGGTGCGGCAGGCTTGTTCGCAGCGGCCGGCGAGCGGCGCGGGCGCGCTCTCGCTCCAGGGCGTGGGCGTTCCTGCGAGAGTCGCGGCGTAGCCGAGGAAGGAACGTAGATTGTCCGGGCCGCCGTCGCGGAAGAAGGACCAGATGCGCGTGAGCGCGTCGGAAGAAAGCGTGGAGGCGCGCTCCAGTCTTTCATCGCTGTGCATGTCGCCCGGAACGATCGCCAGCGCGAAGCCGCGCATTTTCGCTGCGGTCGCGAGCTCGTCGACGCCATAGGCCCAATAATCCTTGCCGCCGAGCAGGCGGACGACCACGAGCCGCGCATGACGCGCGACCTTGTCGATATAGAGATCGACCGAATAGGGGTGCTTCAGCCTGGCGAGCGAGGCGCAGCGCAAGGAGGGAAGCGCGGCGTTCTGCTCATGCAGCTCGGCGAGGAGGGAAAGCTCGGCGTCGGAGAAGGAGAGGAAGACGATCTCGGCGGGAGTCTGCCCGAGGTCGACCGCCGCCTCATTATCGTCGAGGCCATGGAGATCGCGCGCGAGCAGATGCATGGCGCGTCCTCAGCTCGTCAGCATGGCCGTCACGCCCGCGCGATCGAGACCCTTTTCGCCGATGACGACGAGGCGGCTCGCGCGATTCTCATCGGCGCGCCAGGGGCGGTCGAACTGATGACGAAAGCGCGCGCCGACGCCCTGCACCAATAGGCGCATCGGCTTGCCGGCGATCTCGACGAAGCCTTTCATGCGCAAAACATCATGCGCCTCGGCGACGCGAGCCAAGCGCTCGATCAGCTCGGCCGGGTCGCGCGCGGCGGCGATCTCGACGATGAAGCTCTCGAAATCGTCGTGATCGTGGTCCTCTTCCGTATCATGATGAGAGGGGCGATTGGCGAGATCGTCCTCCGCCGCCGCGCCGAGACCGAGCAGAATGGCAGGATCGAGCCTGCCCTCGCTGGCGCGCAGCAGCTTTACCGCGCGGGGCGCAGTGGCGCGGATTTGCTCCGTGACTTGCGCTTCCTCTTCCGCGCTCAGCTGATCGGTCTTGTTGAGCACGATGAGATCGGCGCAGAGAAGCTGATCCTCGAAGACTTCCTCGAGCGGATTGTCGTGGTCGATCGCGAGGGTTTCGGCGCGCTCTTTCGCGATGGCGTCGAGATCGTCGGCGAAGCGGCCCGCCGCCACCGCCGGGCCGTCCACCACGGCGATGACGCCGTCGACGGTGAGATGCGGGCGGATCGTCGGCCATTCGAAGGCTTTGACCAGAGGCTTGGGCAGAGCGAGGCCGGAGGTCTCGATGATGATGTGCTCCGGCCGGTTCGGATGCGCGAGCAGCGCCTCGATCGCCGGCGCGAAATCATCGGCGACCGTGCAGCAGAGGCATCCATTGGCCAGCTCGACGATATTCTCCTCGGGGCAATTCTCCACGCCGCAGGCGCGAAGAACGTCGCCGTCCACGCCGACATCGCCGAACTCGTTGATGATGAGCGCGAGGCGGCGTCCGCGCGCCGTCTCGAGGATATGGCGAATCAGCGTCGTCTTGCCGGCGCCGAGAAAGCCGGTGACGATGGTCGCGGGGATTTTGGCGAAGCTGCTCACGCCGCCGCCTCCGCGCCCGCCTTTGTCGGGAGACGACGCCAGACGAAGCCGACCGCCGCGCCGACCAGAATCCAGGTGATCGCGTGAATGGCGAGAGAAGCGGCGGCGAAACGCGCGGCCAGCTCGGCCGGCGCGGTGCTCTCGGGCGCCGGCGGCTGCGGCGCGCCGATGAAATGCGGCGCGATAATGAGCGCGACGCCCAGTGCTTTGATGAGCGGACGCTCGACGCGCAGCACGGCGAAAAGGCCGGCGCCGGTCGCGGCCGCGGTGCCGATCCACCAGAATTGGCGCGCGGCGAGATCGCCGGCGGCGCTGCCCGGCAGTTCCGGCGCGAGGCCGAGACTGGTGGCGAGGCCGGTGGAGGCGAAGGCGCAGGCGCCCCAGAGTGCGGCGCGCTTGGGTTCGATCGTCTCGCCGGAGAGCAGCATCAGCGCGAGCAGCACGAAAGCGTAGCCGACCGCGGTGACGCTCGTCGCGACGCTGGTCGCGGCGGTGCGCTGGAGGCCCGGTGTGGGCTCCCAAGTGGGCTCGGCGGCGTGCTCGTGCTGATGCGCCTCGCCTCCCGCATGGGCCTGCTCGGCCGCGGTCTCATAGACCTCGGCGGCGAGGATCAGCGGAGTCGTGGTGACATTCTGCAGGGCCGCGACCGCGAGCCCCGCGAGAAGGCCGGCCAAAAGGCCGACCGCGAGGAGTCGCTGGATCACCGCTGCGTCAGTGGCAGGGGAAGCCGAGCGAATGGCGCGAATCATGCGCGGCGTTATGCGCGACGCTCGCATAGGAGAAGCCGGCGAGATAGACGAGCCCGGCGCCGAGCGTGAAGACGATGAGCGCGGCGCGCAGCATCTCGAGGCGGCTGGCGGAGAGAATCGCGGCGGCGGAAAGGGTCTTCGTGGTCATGTTCTGCTCCTCGCCGCCCCACCGGCGGCATTCGTGGTTTCGCTGGACGGCAGGTCTCCTGGCTCGCGGGTCGCTGCGCTCGCCGCCTTCCCGGGCTTTCACCCAGTGGCCTCACGGGCTCGCGCTCGCCGCTCACAGTTGCGGGGGCAGCCGCGGATCGGAGCGAGCCCCTACCGCATTCCCTCTTCGCCTCCTTGCGGAGGACCGTCGCGAACAGTCATATGACGGAGAGAAGGAGCCGTCAAACGGCGAGGAGGCGCTGATCATGTCGGAAGTCGCGGAAGAAGACGCCGCCCGCCGCCATCGCGAGAAGATGGAGAAGCGCAAGGCTGTGCAGGACGCCGAGGTCGCCGGCAAGAGCATCGCCGAGAAGGGCCTGCTGATGGTCCACACCGGCCCCGGCAAGGGTAAGTCGACCGCGGCCTTCGGCCTCGCGCTGCGGGCGATGGGGCATGGGCTGAAGGTGGGCGTCGTGCAATTCGGCAAGGGCGCCTGGGACACCGGCGAGCGGCGAATCCTCGAGAAGCTCGGCGCAGAGGAGGAGCTGCTCTGCTGGCGCACGCTCGGCGAGGGCTTCACCTGGGAGACGCAGGACCGCGTCCGCGACGAGGCTGCGGCCCGCCGCGCCTGGGACGCCGCGAAGGAGATGATGGCCGATGCGTCGATAAGACTGCTAGTGCTCGACGAATTGTCGATCGCGCTGCGCTATGAGCATCTGCCGCTGGCGGAGGTGGTCGAGGCGCTAACGGCCCGGCGCGGCGATCTGCATGTCGTCGTCACCGGCCGAAACGCCAAGCCCGAACTGATCGCCATCGCCGATCTCGTCACCGAGATGACGCTGGTGAAGCATCATTTCCAGGCCGGGGTGAAGGCGCAGAAGGGCGTCGAGTTCTGAGAGCGGCGTCCCGGCCGGCCGAGGCCTCGCCGGGAGCCGATCGACGAGCCGCGATCAGCAGACCCAGTGACGGCGGCCGTTCCACCAGCGCCAGCAGGCGTTGGGGGCGACGCGCGGCCCCGCGTAATAGCGTGGTCCCGCATAATAGGACCGTCCATAATAACCCCCGCCATAACCGCCGCCCCATCCGGCGTGGCGCCCGGCGTGATGGCCGTGATGGCCGTGATGATGATGGCGGCCGTGATGATGATGATGGTGGCGGTGGTGGTGGCCGTGATGGTGATGGCCGTGATGATGGTGGCCGCGGGCGGAGGCTGCGCCGGGCAGCATCAGCGCGCCGATCAGAGCCGCTGCATAAACCATATGTCGAATCATGCCGTTCTTTCCTTGCTTTGATCGAGGAGGCTCTCGGCGCCGCCTCGGCTGGGAAAGAACGTCGCGCGCAAAGGGATTGTTCCGGCGCGCGCATGGTAAACGCCGCCTTGCCGGACCGCATGGTCAAGGGAGGGTTAAGATCAGCCGAGGATCGCGTCGAGGATGAGCTTGCCGTTGAGCGCGATAATGGCCAGCGCGATGACGGCCGCGACGGCGGTGGTCGCCCGCGGCGCCGTGAGTTCGCCCATGAATTTGCGCGAGGCGGTGAACCAGACCAGGGGCACGACGGCGAAAGGCAGAGTGAAGCTCAGCACCACCTGGCTCAGCACCAGCAGCCGTCCGGTCGCCGCTTCCCCGGCGATCAGCGTGACGGCGACGGCCGGGACGATGGCGATGAGCCGCGTGATCAGGCGCCGCAGCGCCGGCCTCATGCGCAGCTCGAGGAAGCCCTCCATCACGATCTGCCCGGCGAGTGTCGCCGTCACCGTGGAGTTGAGGCCGCAGGCGATGAGCGCGATGGCGAAGAGCTTGGCGGCGATCGGCGCGCCGAGCAGCGGGGCGATCAGCGTATAGGCCTGGCCGAGCTCGGCGACCTCGGTATGGCCGGAGGCGTGGAACACCGCCGCCGCCAGCATCAGAATCGAGCCATTGATGACGAGCGCGAAGAGCAGCGCCAGCGAGCTGTCGAAAATGGCGAAGTCGATCGCTTCGCGCCGTTCGGCCGGGCCGGAGCCGACGTCGCGCGTCTGCACGATATAAGAGTGGAGGAAGAGATTGTGCGGCATCACAGTCGCGCCGAGAATGCCGAGGCCGATATAGAGCATTTCGGGATTTTCGATCAGCGCCCGGGTGGGGACGAGGCCGGCGGCGACCGCGCCGAGATCGGGCCGCGCCAGCAGCAGCTGGCCGCCGAAGGCGAGCGCGATGATCCCCAGCATGGCGACGACGAAAAGCTCGATCTTGCGAAAGCCTAGGCGCTCGAAGGCGAGCACGAGGAAAGTATCGAGCAGAGTGACGACGACGCCGAAAGCGAGCGGCAGGCCGAACAGCAATTGCAAGCCGATCGCCGTGCCGATGACCTCGGCGAGATCGGTCGCCAATATGCCCGCCTCGGCCAGGAGCCAGAGCCCCATCGAGGCCATGCGCGGAAAACGGCGGCGGCAGGCGCTGGCGAGATCGAGCCCTGTGGCGAGGCCGAGCCGCGCCGTCAGCGATTGCAGCACGATCGCCATCAAGCTGGACAGGACGGCGACGAAGAGCAGAGCCGTGCCGAATTTGGAGCCGCCGGCGAGGGCGGTCGCCCAATTGCCGGGGTCCATATAGCCGGTGGCGACGAGATAGCCCGGGCCGAGGAAGATGAAGAGGCGGCGAAAGCCGACGGTCTCGCGCGGGACGCGCACCGAACCGCGCATATCGCCGCGCGCCGAAACGAGCGTGGCGGAAAAATCGGGCGAGACGGCGTGCATCGGGCGACCTTCGGCTTCGCTCGCCTTCCTCCGAGGCGGACCTTCCTCGAACGATATAGGCCCCTCCCGCCGCGAGCGCCAGCGATCGGCGCCGGCGGCCGCGCAGGCGCAATGTGGACTGGGTCGTTTCTATGTCGCAATGCGTAGCCGGATGCGTCGTGGAGGCGTCCGGCATGTGGCGAAACGCGAAAACTTGTGACCTTGTTGCAACAGTCGTCGAGATAGTTTTCCGCAGAGCGCGCAAAGCGCCACATGCCCCTTTTCAGCCATAAACGCTGCGCTAATCTCGGCCGGTCACAAGGTCATCGAGGACATGGGGACGCCTCCCGCGCCGGCTCGTCGCGCGGGAGAACGCTCTTCTCGTTTTTGAACGACTGTCGTCGAATTTTCGACAGTGACGCATGGCGGTGGTAGTGCGCGGCGTTTTTTCGAACGCCAGCGGCGTTGAGAAAGTCAGATCCTCGATGATCGTGTTTCTCCAGGCGATTGCGTCGACGGTAGGGCCGCGCGGGCGTCTCGGGACGCTCTATCTCGCGCTCGGCTGCGCGACGGTCGGGGCTGTTTCCGCGGAGCGGGCCCTCGCCTTCGACGGGAAGGAGCCGCGCTCCCTCGCCGCCGCCACACAGCCGCTCACCATCTTCAAGGATCCGCGAGCGGCTCTGCGCGCCGGTCTCGAGAGCTATCATGCCGGCAACGCCAAAAAGTCGGTGGAGGCGCTGCGCTACGCCGCCGATGGCGGGGAATCGCTCGCTCAGTGGAAGCTCGGCCGCATGTATGCGGAGGGGGACGGCGTCACCCGCGACGACGCCAAGGCCTATGCCTATTTCTCCAAGCTCGTCGATCATTTCGCCGATGACGAGCCGAGCCCGCGCGAGCGGTTGATGGCGGCCGGCGCCTTTGTGGCCGTCGGCGTCTATTATCTCGAGGGCATCGCCGCCGCGAAGATCGAGCCGGACGCCGGCCGCGCCTTCGATCTCTTCCGTTACGCCGCGACCTATTTCGGAAACGCCGACGCTCAATATAACCTCGCGCGCATGTATCTCGACGGCAATGGCGTCTCCAAGGATGCGCGCCAGGCCGCCAATTGGCTCGATCTCGCCGCGCGCAAGGGCCATGCGCCGTCGCAGGCGCTGCTCGGCCATCTTATGTTCAACGGCGAGGCCGGCGGTCCGCCGCAGCGCGCCCGCGGGCTGATGTATCTCACGCTGGCGCGCGAGGCCGCCGGCGATCGCCCGACCGATCAATGGATCGTCGAGCTGCATTCGCGCGCGCTGGCGCGGGCGAGCGAGGGGGACCGCAAAGCGGCCGTGGCCATGCTCGAATATTATCTGACGCGCCGGGACTGAGCGCCCTTTCTCACGCAATGAGACATATGAGGCGATCCTGGAGCCGTCGGGCCTCGGGGTCGCCTTTTTGCGTCCGCGCTTCCGTTGCGCATTGAAACTGACTAATTTTGTCGCGCGCCTACATGCCGCATTGAAACTGGAAACGAGATGTTGTAGGCTTGCGCCGATGCGCCGCATCAAGTGCAAAAAAAACAAAATAAGCACCAACATTCGGAGGATCGTCACATGTCTATCGGCACTCACAGCAGCGCGGATATCGGCAAAACCGTGCTTTGGATCGTCGGCATCACGGCGTTCGTCATTATCGCTCTGACGAAGGTTCCGGACTGGATTTCGCCGGCCGGCACCAATGGCACCGGCAACGGCTCCGATCCGGGCGTCGGCCGCACCGTGAAGATGATTCAGTAATAGAGACGATCCTTCGCCTTTCGGCTGTGGCTTCACTCCCTTCTCGTGAAGCTCGCGGCTCGGCGTCGATCGTGGACTTTTGAAAAGTCGTCACTCGATCCGCCTCCTCCGCCTCGATGTCGCGACATCGAGGCGGAGTGAGGCGGACGAGGAGGCGCCGGGGAGAGGACTCCCCGTCTGCGGCCGGGACGCTCCGCCTGTGAAAAAGCGCCGCTCTTTCCTTTTAAAATTGCAGAGTCGTGGCGAAGCGCACGCCGGCGAGCGCGGCGATCTCTCGCATCGTCTCGCGCGGCGCCGGCTCGTCGACCGCGACGAGGGCCACGGCCGAGCCGCCCGGCCGATCGCGTCCCAGAGCGCAAGTGGCGATATTCACGCCCGCCGCGCCGAGTAATCCTGCGAAACGTCCGATGAAGCCGGGCCGGTCGGCGGTGGAGACGAAAATCATCCGTTCGGCGAATTCCGCTTCCACGCGCACGCCCTCCACCGCGACGATGCGCGGCCTTTCATCGTGGAACACAGAGCCGGCGATCCTTCTCTCCCCCGCGCGCGTTATTACCGAGACGGCGACGAGAGAATCATAATCGCTCTCGCCGGAGCGCGTCGCTTCATCGATCGCGATCCCGCGCTCCTTGGCGATGGCGAGCGCCGAGACGAGATTGACCTCGGCCAGCGCCGGACGCAGCATGCCGGCGATGGCGGCCGCCGTCATCGCCGCGATATTGCGCTGCGCCGCCGCGCCTTCGTAGACGACGGAGATGCGCTCGATCGGCGCTTCGGTCGCCTGGCCGAGGAAGGAGCCGAGCTTTTCGGAAAGATCGACGAAGGGCGCGAGCCGCGGCGCTTCCTCGGCGCCGATCGAGGGAAAGTTGACGGCGTTGACAATCGCGCCGCGTGTCAAAAAATCCGACATCTGCTCGGCGATCTGCACGGCGACCTTCTCCTGCGCTTCTATCGTCGAAGCGCCGAGATGCGGCGTGCAGACGACATTGGGGCGCGAGAACAGCGGATTTTCGCGCGCCGGCTCGGTCTCGAACACATCGAGCGCGGCGCCGGCCACATGGCCTTCATCCAGCGCCGCGACGAGCGCCGCCTCGTCGAGAAGGCCGCCGCGCGCGCAATTGACGATGCGCACGCCGCGCCTCGTTCGTTTCAGCGATTGCGCGTTCAGCAGATTGCGCGTTTTGGCCGTGAGCGGCGTATGCAGAGTGATGAAATCGGCGCGCGCCAGCAGCTGTTCGAGATCGACCGGCTCGACGCCGAGCCTTTTGGCGCGCTCCTCGGTGAGGAAGGGATCATAGGCGATGACGCGCATCGAAAAGCCGAGCGCGCGAGTCGCGACATTGGCGCCGACATTGCCGCAGCCGATGATTCCGAGCGTCTTGCCGGCGAGCTCGACGCCCATGAATTTGCTCTTCTCCCATTTGCCGGCGCGTGTGGAGGCGTCGGCGGCGGGAATTTGCCGCGCCAGCGAAAGCATCAGCGCCGTCGTATGCTCGGCGGTGGTGATCGAATTGCCGAAGGGCGTGTTCATCACGATGACGCCGCGCGCCGTCGCTGCAGCCACATCGACATTGTCGACGCCGACGCCCGCGCGGCCGACGACCTTCAGCCGCTCGGCACGCGTGAGCAGCGTCTTGTCGACTTGCGTGGTCGAGCGAATGGCGAGGCCGTCATAGGCGCCGATGGCGGCGGCGAGCGCGCTCGGCTCCTTGCCGAGCTCCGGCCGATAATCGGACTCTATCTCGCGCGAGCGGAACAGCTCCAGCGCGGCGGGCGAAAGCGCGTCGGAAACGAGCACGCGTATTGGCATGAAGGCCTCCCTCGGGCCGAGCCCGAGATTTCGCCCCCTGCGGCGCCGCGCTGGCGCGGCGGCCGTCCCTTTCCCTAAATCGTGACGAGCGGCCCGCGACTCAAGCCGCTTTGGCCGCCTGCGCCGCCGCCTCGGCATAGGCCCAGTCGATCCATTGCGTCAGCGCCGCGACGTCGCTGGCCTCCACCGTGGCGCCGCACCAGATGCGCAGGCCGGGCGGAGCGTCGCGATAGGCGCCGAAGTCGAAGCCCGCGCCTTCCTTCTCGACCAGGCCGACGATGCGCGCGGCGAGCGCGGATTGCTCGGCCCGCGGCAAGCCGGCGACGGCGGGATCGGCGAAGACGAGGCAGACGCCGGTGTTGGAGCGCGTCGCCGGATCCTGGGCGAGATGGGTGAACCAGGGCGTTTTCTCGACCCAGTCATGCACCACTTTGGCGTTGGCGTTGGCGCGCGCGAAGAGCGCGTCGAGCCCGCCGATCGATTTGGCCCATTTCAGCGTGTCGAGATAATCCTCGACGCAGAGCATGGAGGGCGTGTTGATCGTGTCGCCCTCGAAAATGCTCTCGACGAGCTTGCCGTTTTTGGTGAGGCGGAAAATCTTCGGCAGCGGCCAGGCGGGCGTGTAGCTCTCGAGCCGCTCGACGGCGCGCGGCGAGAGAATCAGCATTCCATGCGCCGCCTCGCCGCCCATTACCTTCTGCCAGGAGTAGGTGACGACATCGAGCTTGTCGAAATCGAGCGGCTGCGCGAAAGCGGCCGAGGTGGCGTCGCAGATGGTCAGCCCCTTGCGGTCGGCGGGGATGAAATCCGCGTTCGGCACGCGCACGCCGGCGGTGGTGCCGTTCCAGGCGAAGACGAAATCATTGTCGAAGTCTATCTTCGACAGGTCGGGCAATTCGCCGAAGGGGGCGACGAAGCTGCGGGCGGCGCCCGGCTTCAACTGCTCGATGATGTCGGTGACCCAATCGGCGCTGAAGCTCTCCCAGGCGGCGACATCGACGCCGCGCGCGCCGATCAGCGACCACAGCGCCATCTCGACGGCGCCGGTGTCGGAGGCGGGGACGATGGCGATGCGATGGCTCGCCGGCACGCGCAGAACGTCGCGCGTCAGATCGATAGCTTCCTTCAGCTTCGCCTTGCCGGCCGGGGAGCGATGCGAGCGGCCGAGGGCCGCGCCCGCGAGCGCGTCCAGCGTCCAGCCGGGACGCTTGGAGCAGGGACCTGAAGAAAAACGTGGATCGGCCGGCTTCACGCCGGGCTTTTGAACGGGCATTTTTGTGCTGCCTCCCCGGGGCATGGATTTTCGGAGCCTGCGCTACGCGCAACACGTCTTCGCGTCAAGTCGGGCGCGAGCTGGGGCGGGGCGGTCGCGTTCCGGGGCGCGGCGGCGGGGGCGCTTCTCGCGAGGGGACAGGGCCGCCGACTCGCGGGCCGGCTGCGGTTCCAGGCGCGGCGGCGAAGGCGAAACTCAGTCGATCAGATAGCGGAAACCGAGCCGCACCTGCTGAATGTCGAGCTTGCGCGAATGGCTGACGCCCAGCGCGTCCTTGCCCGAGATCGTGCCCAGATTGAGATAGCGATAGCCGATGTCGACCGACCAATGGTCGGTGATGTCGTAGGCGAAGCCGCCCATGAAGGCATAGGCGAATTTCAGATAGGTGTTGGAGTAGCTGCGGTCCCAATTGGCCATATAGGTGCCGAGCGTGAAAGGGTCGGTCCAGGTCGTTCCGGCATAGGGAACGAGATTGCCCATGTACCATTGCACCTGGGCCTTCTGGAACAGCACGTCGACGCCAGCGCCGGCGCCGATATAGGGCGTGAGTCCGCCCCATGTGCCGAGATCGACATAGACATTGCCGAGGAAGACCGAGGCGGTTCCGCGGCTCTGCGAATAAGGGAAGCAGTCGGTGTAGACGCCGACGGAGTTGGTGTAGGGTCCGCCGGCCGGCGTGCCCACCGCGCCGGTCTGGCAGGGCGTCGAGACATAGGACGCCCCGGACCGGCTGTAGAGCGGCTGATAATCGGCGGTGAGATCGGTGCGCAGCCAGCTATTGTAGCGATAGCCGAAGCCGATTCCGGCCGACCAGTTGTTGACGAAATTATTCGCCGTCACGGCGCCGTCGATGTTCAGCACGGGCGAGCGAACCGCGGCGATGTCGCCGCGAAGATACCAGCCGGTCCCGAGCTCGACGGGCTCGTATTCCTGCTCGGGCGGCGCAAAGAAAGGCATGTCCGCCGCGACGGCCGGGCCGAAGGTCGAAAGGCTCAGGACCGCATAAAAAAGCCTCGCCCCGGCGCAGGAACCGGAAAATCTCATTGGTTCATCCTCGCTTCGCGCCGGGCGGCCTCGAGCGGGCCGCGACGCGGGTGATGACCAATGCGTAAGTGATTATGCTTAATGCTTGCTTAATGGGCCCCGCCGCGGCTCGGCGGCGGGGCGCAGGGCCGTCAGAGCAGGTTGAAGACGCGGACCAGCAGCGGCGACAGAATCAGCAGCGTGAATCCGATGTAGATCGCCCCTAGCGCGAAGGCAGGGATGAAGCGCATTCCGGCGTGACGGTAGATCCACAGGAACACGGTGAACTTCCACAGCACCAGCGGAAACAGCACGAAGCCGACGAGCTTCATGGCGGGCATCGGCGGCGGAAATATCTGCGCGACCATCAATGACAGAACCATCGAGACGAAGCCGATGACCGCGCCCGTGGAGGCGAGGGAGATCAGCGTCTGCTGCAAGCGCTCGCGGGTTCCCGTCAGGACCAGCGCTCCGAAGGTCAGCGCGGCCAGCAGAGCGGCGCTCGCCACGCCGTAGGAGATGGAGGGAAGAATGTCGGCGCTCACCAATTGGCCGCCCGCCTCGGTGAGAAAATAGGCGGCGAGGCTGATCCACAGCGCCTGCCGGCTATCGGGCATAGAGGCCGGGCCGGCCTCGAGCTTGATGAGGTCGAGGAGCGCCTTGGGCGTCGGCGGCAGGCTTATGGACGACGAGAACGACATATGACGGCCTATGGGGTTCGAGCCTTTTGTCGCGGAAGTCGCGACTTGCGCTTCCGCTGCGAACAAAAGCGGCGAAGCCTGCGGTTCGAGTGAGCCGCAGGCGCCGCCGCCGCAATTCGTTCTCTATCATGCTTTCGGGCGTGGCGGAACAATGGCCCAAATCCGCTTCGCCGCTCACGGCAGCTCGGCGTTCCAATCCTCGGTCGCGATGACCTGCGCGACGCGATCCGCGGCCTCGGCCCAGGAGACGCGGCTGACGGCGGACGGATCGGCCTCGGCGCGCCCGTCCAGAAACGCGCCGATGCGCTCGGCGAGAGCTGCCGAGTCGTTGACGCGGAAATAGAGGGCGCCGGCGCCTCCGACCTCGCGGAACACGGGAATGTCGCTGCAGATCACCGGGCGGCCGCGGCGTGCGGCCTCGGCGATCGGCAGGCCGAAGCCCTCCGCATAGGAGGGGACGAGCGCCGCCGCGCTGCTGTCGTAGAGAAAGGCGAGCTCGGCGTCGCCGATATCGTCGAACCAGAAGAGCCGCCGCCCGAATTCGCCATGGCCGCGGATTTCGGCGCTGAGCGCCTCCTCGAACCAGCCCCGCCGCCCGACGAAAACGAGCCGAATGTCGCGGCCCTCGCGCCAGAGCGCCTCGAAAGCCGCCAGCGCGACGCGATGCCCCTTGCGTGGCTCCACAGTGCCGACGCAAAGAAACATGGCGCCTCCCGCGGCGGCGGCGGCGATCGGCGGCCGCGGCGCGGCCGGCGCGCCTTCAGCGATGTCTGAGCCGCAATGGAACCAGCCGATCGAAAGATTTGGGCGATGCGGCAGGCCCGTTTCTTTCACGAAATCCGCGAGCTCTTCGGCGACCGTGCGCGAAATGGCGAGAAAGGCGTCGCTCTCGACGAGGGCGCGGCGCAGCCAGGCCGCATAGCGCGGCGGCGTCACCTCATGGCAGGCGTGCGGATAGAGGACCGGGATGAGATCGAAAATGCAGGTGACGATCGCGCCGCCGCCGTCACGAATAGTCGCGAAGACCGGCTGAAACTCCTCGAAGGCGTTCCAGCTGTCCGAGAGCATGAAGAAGCGATCGCCGGGTTCTATCTCTATTTCCCGATCCGCCCCCGCGGTCCCTCCGACGAGCGCGGCGACGAAGGCCTCGCAAGTGAAAAGCCGCCCGCCCTCGCAGCGCACGGCGATCACCGGAATGGGAAGCTCGCTGTCGCGATAGAGCGCCTGCGTGATTTTCTTGACGACGCGCTGAATGCCGGTGCCGGCGTCGCGCCGCGCGGTGGCCGTCACATCGACGAGCAGGCGTTTCGGCTTGCGCGTCTCTCGCGTCGCGGGCGGCTCGACGAGGCCGGCCTCGATCGCCGGAGCGGCGCGCTCGCGCGAGACGCGGCGCAGCAGCGGCGTGACGGCGTCGACCAACGCCGCCTCCAAGCGGCGAAGCGGGCGGAAGATCAGCCATGCGGCCGAATAGACGTTTTTTTCGCGCTCATGGACGAGATGGAGAAGCTCGGCCCTCTGAAAGTCGAGCTGATATTCGAGCAGGCGATTGCGCTCCTCGAGACGTCGCTCGCGCTCGCTTTTCGTCATTTCGCCGCTTCTGCGGCCGCGCGCCAATAGTCGAGCAGATCGACGAGCGTCTCGTCGGTCGTGCGGGTCGGGCTCCAGCCGGTCGCCGCGCGCAGCTTGGCGGCGACGCAATGGGCGACCGGAATGTCGGCCGGCCGCAGTCTTTCGGGATCGACCACGATCTCGAAATCGCGCCGCGCGAGCCTGCGCATCGCCTCGACCAGAGAGGCGAGCGGGCGCGTCGTCCCCGAGGCGATGTCGAATATGTCGCGTGCGGGAAGATCGGGCGCGATGGCGATGAGCCGCAGATAGGCGTCGACGACGTCGCGCACGTCGAGGAAATCGCGCTGCACCGAGAGATCGCCGACGCAAAGGCGCGGCTCGGCGCGTCCGCTCTCGATCTCGACGATCTGCGCCGCGAAGGAGGAGACGGCGAAGCGCTTGTCCTGCCCGGGGCCGATATGGCTGAACGGCCGCGCCACGACGAGCCGCGCCGTCTGCGGCAGAACATCCGCGAGCATGGTCTCCGCCGCCAGCTTGGAGCGGGCGTAGGCGTTGAGCGGACGCGGGATCATCGCCTCATGCGCCGCGTCTTCTCCGAGGCTCTCGCCATAGACGTCGGCTGTGGAGGCGAAAATCACGACGGCCTCGGCCGCATGTCGCGCGAGCGCCGAGCCGAGATTGAGGGAGCCGACGAAATTGACGCGCCAGGTCTCCTCCGCCGCGACGAAGGATTTCGCCGCCGAGGCTTGGGCCGCGAGATGGACGACGAGATCGGGCCGGGCCTCGCGCATCGTCGCTTCGACATCCGCGGGATCGAGCAGATCGAAAGCGATCGGGCTCCAGCCGGCGGCGGGCGCGGGCTCGCCCGGCCGCGCGAGCGACATGCGATGTGCGGCGGGATAGGCGCGCGCCAGCCCCTCGAGCATATAGCGGCCGACGAAGCCGGAGCCGCCGGTCACCAATATGCGTTCGAATCGGGCTGCGGAGGGGAAGGCCGCTGCGGCGCTCATCGCGTTCCCGGTTCCCGCGTCAGTCGCTCGAGATCGGCGTCGACCATTTCGCGGATGAGCTGATCGAGCGATGTCTCGGGCGCCCAGCCCAGCGCCGCGCGCGCCTTGCTCGAGTCGCCGAGCAGAATGTCGACCTCCGCCGGGCGGTAGAATTTCGGGTCGATCACGATATGCGCCTCCATGTCGAGGCCGGCATGGGCGAAAGCGATGCGGCACATGTCGCGCACAGTGGTGGTGACGCCCGTCGCCACCACATAATCGTCCGGCGTCTCCTGCTGCAG
>NZ_WOVC01000056.1:0-13987 GCF_011378635.1 Methylosinus sp. RM1 | reverse complement strand
ATGGAGGTGAACCTCATCGTTCCGATCGCCATGGAGGAGAAGCTGCGCTTCGCCATCCGCGAAGGCGGCCGCACCGTCGGCGCCGGCGTCGTCGCCTCGATCATCGAATAAGGAATTTGGACCGCGGGGCGTCGCGCCTCGCATTCGTAGAAACGGCCTGCGAGCCTTCACGGCTCGCGGCCCAGAGCGCGCCGCGGCTCGCGGTCCAAGAGGAAGACGCTGATGAACGGACAGAATATCCGGATTCGCCTCAAGGCGTTCGATCACCGGATTCTCGATACGTCGACGAAAGAGATCGTCTCCACCGCCAAGCGCACGGGCGCTCAGGTGCGCGGTCCGATCCCGCTGCCGACCAAGATCGAGAAGTTCACGGTGAACCGCTCGCCGCACATCGACAAGAAATCGCGCGAGCAGTTCGAGATCAGGACTCACAAGCGCGTGCTCGATATCGTCGATCCGACCCCGCAAACCGTGGACGCGCTGATGAAGCTCGACCTCGCCGCCGGCGTCGACGTCGAAATCAAGCTCTAAAGAACAGAAATGAACCGGGCGCCTCTCGCCAGTAGAGCGATGCGCCTTTCGAAGGAAGAGATCATGCGGTCTGGCGTCATCGCGCAAAAGGTCGGAATGACCCGCGTCTTCACCGAAGCGGGCGAGCATGTGCCGGTCACGGTGCTGAAGCTCGACGGCTGCCAAGTCGTCGCCCATCGGACCATGGAGCAGAACGGCTACACCGCCGTACAGCTCGGCATCGGCCGCGCCAAGGTGAAGAACGTCTCCAAGGCCGAGCGCGGCCGCTTCGCCGTCGCCAAGGTCGAGCCGAAGCTCAAGCTCGCCGAGTTTCGCGTCGCGGAGACGGAGCTGCTTCCCGTCGGCGCCGAGATCACGGCCGATCATTTCGTGGTCGGCCAATTCGTCGACGTGACCGGCACGACGATCGGCAAGGGTTTCGCCGGCCCGATGAAGCGTTGGAACTTCGGCGGTCTGCGCGCCACCCACGGCGTGTCGGTGTCGCATCGCTCGCATGGTTCGACCGGCGGTCGTCAGGACCCCGGCAAGACCTTCAAGAACAAGAAAATGGCCGGCCATATGGGCGTCGACCGCGTGACCACGCAGAATCTGCGGGTCGTGCAGACCGATGTCGAGCGCGGCCTGCTGCTGGTCGAGGGCTCCGTGCCCGGACATGCCGGCGGCTGGATTTTTGTGCGCGACGCGGTGAAGCGGGCGCTGCCGGCCGAGGCGCCGCAGCCCGGCAAATATCGTCTGGCGGAAGCTCCCGCCGCGCAAGAAGACAAGAAGGAGGACTGAGCCGTGGTGCAGATCAGCGTCACGTCGTACGACGGCCAGGAAGCCGGCTCGATCGAGCTGGCGGACGAGATTTTCGGGCTCGAACCGCGCCAGGATCTCATCTTCCGCATGATCCGCTGGCAGCTCGCCAAGCGGCGCGCCGGCACCCATGCGGTGAAGAACCGCGCCGACATCGCCCGCACAGGCAAGAAGCTGCACAAGCAGAAGGGCACGGGCGGCGCTCGTCACGGATCGCGGCGCGCGCCGCAATTCATCGGCGGCGGCCGCGCCTTCGGTCCGGTGGTGCGCAGTCATGAGCACGATCTGCCCAAGAAGGTGCGCGTCCTCGCTCTGAAGCACGCGCTCTCGGCCAAGGCCAAGGATGGGGCGATCGTCATTTGGGAGAACGCCGATCTGGCCGAGCCCCGGACGAAGCTGTTGAAAGCCGGTTTCGACAAGACCGGGCTCTCGAGCGCGCTCATCATCGACGGCGCCGAGCCGCAGGTGAATTTCGCGCTGGCGGCTCGCAATCTGCCGCGGATCGACGTGCTGCCGGTCCAGGGCGTCAACGTCTACGACATTCTGCGCCGTGAGAAGCTCGTGCTCACCCGCGCCGCGGTCGATGCGCTGGAGGCGCGCCTGAAATGAGCAAGGATGTGCGCCATTACGACGTGATCGTCTCCCCGGTCATCACCGAGAAGGCGACGATCGCTTCGGAGCAGAACAAAGTGGTCTTCAATGTCGCCAAGACCGCCACCAAGCCGCAGATCAAGGCGGCGGTGGAAGGCTTGTTCGACGTGAAGGTCGAGGCCGTCAACACGCTGCTGCGCAAGGGCAAGCTGCGGGCCTTCAAGGGCGTGCGCGGCCGCCAGTCGGATGTGAAGAAGGCGGTCGTCACGCTGGCCGAAGGCCATAAGATCGACGTGACGACGGGACTCTAAAGGCAGGCTCGAGGACAAAACCATGGCGCTGAAGACATTCAAGCCGGTCACGCCGAGCCTTCGCCAGCTCGTCATCGTCGACCGTAGCGGTCTCCACAAGGGCAAGCCCGTCAAAACCCTCACCGAGGGCAAGACGTCCAAGGGCGGCCGCAACAATAACGGCCGCGTGACCGTGCGCTTCCGCGGCGGCGGCCATAAGCAGGCCTATCGGCTCGTCGACTTCAAGCGCCGCAAGCTCGATGTCGTCGGCAAGGTGGAGCGGATCGAATATGATCCGAACCGCACGGCCTTCATCGCGCTCATCCGTTATGCGGATGACGAGCTGTCCTACATTCTCGCGCCGCAGCGTCTTTCGGTCGGCGACGAGGTGGTGTCGGGCGCCCAGGTCGACGTGAAGCCCGGCAACGCCATGCCGATCGGCAATATCCCGGTCGGCACGATCGTCCACAACGTCGAGATCAAGATCGGCAAGGGCGGCGCGATCGCGCGCTCGGCGGGCAATTACGCGCAGATCGTCGGCCGCGATCAGGGCTATGTGATCCTCCGCCTGAACTCGGGCGAGCAGCGTCTCGTGCATGGCCAGTGCTTCGCGACCATCGGCGCGGTGTCGAATCCCGATCACATGAACATCTCGCTCGGCAAGGCGGGTCGTTCGCGCTGGCTCGGCCGTCGCCCGCACAATCGCGGCGTCACCATGAACCCGGTCGACCATCCGCACGGCGGCGGCGAAGGCCGCACCTCGGGCGGCCGTCATCCGGTCACGCCCTGGGGCAAGCCGACCAAGGGCAAGAAGACCCGCACGAACAAGAAGACCGACAAATTCATCGTGTCCTCGCGGCACGCCAAGAAGAAGAAGGGCTGATCCATGGCTCGCTCTATCTGGAAAGGCCCGTTCGTCGACGGCTATCTGCTGAAGAAGGCGGAGACCGCGCGCGCCTCGGGACGCAATGACATCATCAAGATCTGGAGCCGCCGCTCCACCATTCTGCCGCAGTTCGTGGGTCTCACCTTCGGCGTGCACAATGGCCACAAGCATGTGCCCGTGTCTGTCAGCGAAGACATGATCGGGCACAAGTTCGGCGAATTCTCTCCGACGCGCACCTTCCACGGTCATGCGGCGGACAAGAAGTCGAAGAGGGGCTGACGAACATGTCCAAGCCGAGCAATCCGCGCGCGCTGGCCGACAATGAGGCGAAAGCCGTCGCCAACACGCTGCGCGTCTCCCCGCAGAAGCTCAATCTTCTGGCGCAGCTCATCCGCGGCAAGAAGGTCGATCGCGCTCTCGCCGATCTCGAATTCTCGCGTAAGCGCATCGCTCACGAGGTCAAGAAGACCCTGGAGAGCGCCATCGCCAACGCCGAGAACAATCACGGTCTCGACGTCGACGATCTGATCGTCGCGCAGGCCTTCGTCGGCAAGTCGCTGGTGATGCGGCGCTTCGCGGCGCGCGCCCGTGGCCGCTCGAGCCGCATCGAGAAGCCCTTCGCGAATCTGACGATCATCGTCCGCGAAGTCGAAACGCCGGCGAAAGCCTAAAGGGAGCCAACGATGGGTCAGAAGGTCAATCCGATCGGGCTGCGCCTCGGCGTCAACCGCACCTGGGATTCGCGCTGGTTCGCGAGCAAGGGCGAATACGCCAAGCTGCTGCACGAGGATCTCGCCATTCGCGCCGCGGTGACGAAAAATCTCAAGCAGGCTGCGGTGTCGCGCATCATCATCGAACGCCCGCACAAGAAGTGCCGCGTGACCATCCACTCGGCTCGTCCGGGCGTGGTCATCGGCAAGAAGGGCGCGGATATCGACAAGATCCGCAAGCTGGTCGGCAAGCTCACCGGCAGCGAAGTGGTGATCAACATCGTCGAGGTGCGCAAGCCCGAGGTCGAGGCGACGCTGGTCGCCGATTCGATCGCGCAGCAGCTCGAGCGCCGCGTCGCCTTCCGCCGCGCGATGAAGCGCGCCGTGCAGTCGGCGATCCGCCTCGGAGCGCAGGGCATTCGCATCAATTGCTCGGGCCGTCTCGGCGGCGCGGAGATCGCGCGCCTGGAATGGTATCGCGAGGGCCGCGTGCCGCTGCATACGCTGCGCGCCGATGTCGACTACGGCGTCGCGACCGCGCATACGGCTTACGGCGCTTGCGGCATCAAGGTCTGGATCTTCAAGGGCGAGATCCTCGAGCATGATCCGATGGCGCAGGACAAGCGTCTGGCCGAGCAGGCCGCCGGCGGCGGTGAGCGCGAACATCATGGCGAGCGTCGCCGTCGCGAGCCGCGCGAGCCGCGCGACGCGGCCTAATTTCGAGAGTTCGACATCATGTTGCAACCCAAACGCACCAGGTTCCGCAAGGCCTTCAAAGGCCGCATTCACGGAAACGCCAAGGGCGGCTTTTCGCTGAATTTCGGGCAGTTCGGCCTCAAGGCTCTCGAGCCGGAGCGCATCACCGCGCGCCAGATCGAGGCGGCCCGCCGCGCCATGACGCGCCATATGAAGCGCGCCGGCCGCGTCTGGATCCGCATCTTCCCCGATGTGCCGGTCTCCAAAAAGCCGACCGAAGTGCGCATGGGTAAGGGCAAGGGCGCGCCGGAACTCTGGGCCGTGCGCGTCGCCCCGGGCCGCATCATGTTCGAGGTCGACGGCGTCTCCGGCGAGCTCGCGCGTGAGGCGCTGACGCTCGCCGCTGCGAAGCTGCCGATCAAGACGCGCTTCATCGAACGCATCGCCGAGTGAGGATTGCGACCATGAGCACGAACAAGCAACGCGTCTCCGATCTTCGCGCGCTCTCTCTCGATCTGCTGGACGAGGAAGTGCTGAAGCTGAAGAAAGAGCAGTTCAATCTGCGCTTTCAGCGCGCGACGGGACAGCTCGAGAACACGGCGCGCGTGCGCGTCGTTCGCCGCGACATCGCCCGCGCCAAATCCATCGCCGCGCAGAAGCGCGCTGAACAACAGAGTTGAGAGAGCGCCAATGCCGAAGCGAATTCTTCAGGGCGTCGTCGTCAGCGACAAGCAGAACAAGACCGTGGTGGTGAAGGTGGAGCGCCGCTTCACCCATCCGCTGTTCAAGAAGACCGTTCGTCGCACGAAAAATTATCATGCGCATGACGAGGCGCAGACTTTCAAGGTCGGCGACGAGGTCACGATCGAGGAGACGGCTCCGATCTCGCGGCTGAAGCGCTGGCGAGTGGTCGAAGCCGCCGACAAGGCCTGAGGCCTTCGAAAAGACGAGACGTGTGAAATGGTTTTCTCGGACGAAGTCGGGGGACCGAAACCAGACCGAGACGAAAGGCGGGATAAGCCATGATACAGATGCAGACAAATCTCGATGTCGCCGATAATTCTGGCGCCCGCCGCGTCATGTGCATCAAGGTGCTGGGCGGCTCCAAGCGCAAATACGCCGGCGTCGGCGACATTATCGTCGTCTCGATCAAGGAGGCGATCCCGCGCGGTCGCGTGAAGAAGGGCGACGTGCTCAAGGCGGTCGTGGTGCGCACGGCCAAGGACATCAAGCGCGCCGACGGCTCGGTGATCCGCTTCGATTCCAATGCGGCGGTTCTGATCAACAATCAGAAAGAGCCGATCGGCACGCGTATCTTCGGACCGGTGCCGCGCGAGCTGCGCGCCAAGAACCATATGAAGATCATCTCGCTCGCGCCGGAGGTGCTGTAATGGCCGCGAAAATCAAGAAAGGCGACAAGGTCGTCGTTCTCACCGGCCGCGACAAGGGCCGCTCGGGTCAGGTGATCCAGGTGCTGCCGACCGAAGGTCGCGCCGTTGTCGAGGGCGTCAATCTCGTCAAGCGCCATCAACGCCAGACGCGCACGCAGGAAGCGGGCATCGTCACCAAGCCGGCGGCGCTCGACCTCTCCAACATCGCGATCGCCGATCCCAAGGACGGCAAGCCGACGCGTGTCGGTTTCAAGACTCTCGATGACGGCCGCAAGGTCCGCATCGCCAAGCGTTCCGGAGAACAGATCGATGGCTGAGGAAAAGAAGCCGAAAGCCGCCAAGGCTCCGAAGGCGGAAGGCGAGGCCAAGAAGGCCGGCAAGTCGAAATCCGCTCCCTCCTCGGCGTCGCATGACGGCGAGGGACGTTCCGCCGGACCAAAGACGCTTCCCGAGGGACCCTATGAGGTCCGGCTGAAAAAGCACTATGAGGAAGTGGTTCGCGCCAAGCTCATGGAAGAGTTCGGCTATAAGAACGCTTTCGAGGTGCCGGCGATCGAGAAGATCGTGCTGAACATGGGCGTCGGCGAGGCGGTCAACGACAGCAAGAAGGTGACGGCCGCGGCCGGCGACCTCGCGCTGATCGCGGGCCAGAAGCCGGTGGTGACGCGCGCCCGCAAGGCGATCTCGACCTTCAAGGTCCGCGAGAACATGCCGATCGGCGCCAAGGTCACGCTGCGCAAGACGCGCATGTATGAATTTCTGGACCGCCTGATCACGATCGCGCTGCCGCGCGTTCGCGACTTCCGTGGCCTCAATCCCAAGTCCTTCGACGGACGCGGCTCCTACGCCCTCGGCATCAAGGAGCATATCGTGTTTCCCGAGATCGACTATGACAAGGCCGAGTCGATCCTCGGCATGGACGTCATCGTCGTGACGACGGCGAAGACGGACGACGAGGCGCGCGCGCTCCTGCGCGCGTTCAATTTCCCGTTCCGGCAGTGAGACGATAAGTCTCAAACGCGGAAACCGAAGGCATAGAAAATGGCCAAGAAGAGTTCGATCGAGACCAACAAGCGCAGGGCGAAGCTCGCCAAGGCCTATGCCGGCCGCCGCGAGCGGCTGAAGGCGAAGGCGAATGACGAGGCGTTGACGGCGGAAGAGCGGTTCGAGGCGCGCCTCAAGCTCGCCGAGCTGCCGCGCAATTCCGCAGCGATTCGCATTCGCAATCGCTGCGAGGTTTCGGGACGTCCGCGCGCTTTCTATCGCAAGCTGAAGCTGTCGCGCGTGGCGCTGCGCGAGCTCGGCTCGCGCGGCCTCATCCCCGGTCTCGTGAAGTCCAGCTGGTAAGGGAGAGAGCGAATGTCGATCAGCGATCCGTTGGGCGATCTGCTCACCCGTATCCGCAATGCGCAGATGCGCCGCAAGGACAAGGTCCAGACGCCGGGCTCGCGCCTGCGCGGCCATGTTCTCGACGTGCTGAAGGAAGAAGGCTACATCCGCGGCTACACGACCACGGATTTCGGCAATGGCCGCACCGAGTTCGAGATCGAGCTGAAATATTTCGACGGCGAGCCGGTCATCAAGACGATCGAGCGCGTCTCGCGTCCGGGCCGCCGGGTCTATGCGGGCGTCGATAAGACGCCGCGCGTGGCTAATGGCCTCGGCATCACCATCGTGTCGACGCCCAAGGGCGTCATGGCCGATCACAAGGCCCGCGAGAACAATGTCGGCGGCGAGGTGCTTGCCAAGGTCTTCTGACCGAGGCTCGCAGGAATTGGGATAGGACTTCAACCATGTCTCGTATCGGCAAGAAGCCCGTCATCGTGCCGGCCGGCGTGACCGCGAAGGTCGACGGCCAGCTCGTCCAGGTGAAGGGCGCGAAGGGCGAGCTGCAGTTCCGGGTTCCCGACGATGTCGCGGTGACTCAGGACGGCAATTCGATCAAGGTCGACCCGCGCTCGAGCAGCAAGCGCGCTCGCGCTCTGTGGGGCACGTCGCGCGCTCAGGTGAATAATCTGGTGATCGGCGTCACCAGCGGCTTCGAGAAGAAGCTCGAGATCAACGGCGTCGGTTATCGCGCCGCGGTCGCCGGCAAGAATCTGCAGCTCGCGCTCGGCTATTCGCACGACGTGAACTATCCGATCCCGGCCGGCATAGCGATCGTGACGCCCAAGCCGACGGAGATCACCATCTCCGGCGTGGACAAGCGCCAGGTCGGTCAGGTCGCCGCCGAGATTCGTGCGTTGCGCGGCCCCGAGCCCTATAAGGGCAAGGGCGTGAAATACGCCGGCGAATTCATCTTCCGCAAGGAAGGCAAGAAGAAGTAAGGACGCGAGCCATGGCAAAGGACGTAAATGCAGCCGCCCGGCGCAAGGCCCGGGTCCGTCGGAGCATTCGCGCGCGCGCCTATGGACGCCCGCGTCTGTCGGTGTTCCGCTCCTCGGAGCAGATCTATGCGCAGATCATCGACGACGAGAAGGGCGTGACCATCGTCTCCGCCTCGACGCTCGAGAAGGCCAATCGCGAGACGCTGAAGACGGGCGCCAACAAGGAAGCGGCGCATCTCGTCGGCAAGCAGATCGCGGAGCGCGCCGTCGCCCAGGGCATCACGGAAGTGGTGTTCGATCGCGGCGCCTATATCTATCACGGCCGCGTGCAGGCGCTGGCCGAGGGCGCCCGCGAGGGCGGCCTGCAGTTTTAAAACCCTTCTCCTGCTCTGCGGGAGAAGGTGTCGCCGCCATAGGGCGTTTGCGAGACGCCCGGCTTTCGGCGGCGACGGATGAGGGCCGTTGCGACTTGGTCGGAAAAAGGGCGCGGGCCCTCACCCGACCTCGCTTCGCGAGGCCCTCCTCTCCCGCAGGCGGGAGAGGGAAAAGGACCCCAAGCGAGCGGCGATATTGCCGCGTAAGTGACGGAAGAGAAAATGGCTCGTGAACCTGAAGGCGGCCGCGGCCGCGACCGGGATCGGGACGATCGCGACAATGAGTTCGTGGATCGTCTGGTCCATATCAACCGCGTCGCCAAAGTGGTGAAGGGCGGTCGGCGTTTCGGCTTCGCCGCGCTCGTCGTCGTCGGCGATCAGAAAGGCCGCGTCGGCTATGGCCACGGCAAGGCGCGCGAGGTGCCGGAAGCGATCCGCAAGGCCACGGAAGCCGCCAAGCGCGCGCTGATCCGCGTGCCGCTGCGCGAAGGCCGCACGCTGCATCACGACGTCAACGGCCGCCATGGCGCGGGCCGCGTCGTGCTGCGCGCCGCGCCTCCCGGCACCGGCATCATCGCCGGCGGCCCGATGCGCGCCGTGTTCGAGACCCTCGGGGTTCACGACGTCGTGGCCAAGAGCCAGGGCTCGTCCAATCCCTACAACATGATCCGCGCGACGTTCGACGCGCTCGAGCGCGAGGATTCTCCGCGTTCGGTCGCGGCGCGCCGTTCTCTCAAGGTTTCCGCGCTTCAGGCGCGCCGTCAGGGCGCCGAGGCCGAAGCCGTCGACGCCTGAGGGGAGGGCTTGCGATGAGCGAGAAGAAGATTACCATCGAGCAGACCGGCAGCGCGACCGGCCGTCCGGATCGTCAGCGTAGGACGCTGACGGGCCTCGGCCTCACCCGCATCGGCCGTCGTCGCACGCTCGAGGACACGCCCGCCGTGCGCGGGATGATCGCGAAAGTCGCGCATCTCGTCAAAATCGTCGACGAGAAGTGAGGGCCGGGACAATGGTGAAGCTCAACGATCTCTCCGACAATCCCGGCGCCAGCAAGAACCGTATGCGCGTCGGCCGCGGCATCGGCTCCGGCAAGGGCAAGACCGCGGGTCGCGGCGTCAAGGGTCAAAAAGCCCGCACTGGCGTCGCTGTGAAAGGCTTCGAGGGCGGCCAGATGCCGCTGCATCGTCGTCTGCCGAAGCGCGGTTTCTACAACCCCTTCTCGACCGACTATAACGAGGTCAATCTCGGCCGCATTCAGCAGGCTGTGGAGGCCGGGAAGCTCGACGCCGCCACTCCGGTCACGCTCGAGGCGCTGATCGCCGCCGGCGTGATCTCGAAGCCGCGCGACGGCGTGAAGATCCTCGGCAATGGCAAGCTGGAGGCGAAGCTCGCCTTCGAGGTCGCGGCCGCTTCGAAATCGGCCCTGGCCGCGATCGAGGCCGTCGGCGGCTCGATCAAGCTGCTCGTCGTGGCGGAAGAGCCGGTCTCGGCCTGAGCCGACGCCCTGCGGCTGCGCGAAAAGCGAGCGATAAATCGAGGCGGCTCCTTTTGCCGCCTCGAAGTTAGTCGTATCGACCAAAAAACTGGCGATCCGCCCATCCGTCGTGATACGGAGTCGCCTGTGCGAGCCGGCGAAAAGAGGCTAGACTTTTTTTTCGCCGACATCGTGCGATAGACATGCGCCGGGTCCGGCCCTTTCGACAGGGCTTGGCCGAAAACGGAGCGCGGCGTCGCGGCGGGCAGCGCTGCGTCGCTTCGACGCTCGCTTAAAAGAAACCGCGCGGCGCGCGACGAGGGAGCCTCGCCCATGGCATCGGCAGCCGAACAGCTTGCGGCCAACGTCAATTTTTCCGCTTTCAGCAAGGCGGACGAGCTCAAGAAACGGATCTGGTTCACGCTCGGCGCGCTGATCGTCTATCGTCTCGGCACTTATGTGCCGTTGCCGGGCATCGACCCGGACGCCTTCGCCAAGAGCTTCTTCGGCCAGTCGAAGGGCGTGCTCGAGCTGTTCAACATGTTCGCCGGCGGCGCGGTTCAGCGCAGCGCGATCTTCGCGCTGAACATCATGCCCTATATCTCCGCCTCCATCATCATTCAGCTGCTCACGACGGTCATTCCCTCGCTCGAGCAGGTGAAGAAGGAGGGCGAGCAGGGCCGCAAGGTCCTCAATCAATATACGCGCTATCTCACCGTCATTCTGGCGACCTTCCAGGCCTATGGCATGGCCATCGGCCTCGAGGGGCAGCAGGGCGTCGTCACCGAGCCGGGGCTGTTCTTCCGCCTCACCACCGTCGTCACTCTGGTCGGCGGCACCATGTTCCTTATGTGGCTCGGCGAGCAGATCACCTCGCGCGGCATCGGCAACGGCTCCTCGCTGATCATCTTCGCGGGCATTGTCGCGGCCTTTCCGGCCGCGGTTCTGAGCACGCTCGAGCTCGGCAAGCAGGGCGCGATTTCGACCGGAATCATCCTCGGCGTGATAGCCATGTCCTTCTTCGTCATCGCCTTCATAGTCTATATGGAGCGAGCGCAGAGGCGATTGCTGATCACCTATCCGAAACGCCAGCACGGCAATCGCGTCTATGAAGGCCAGACCTCCTTCCTGCCGCTCAAGCTCAACACCGCCGGCGTCATTCCGCCGATCTTCGCCTCCTCGCTGCTGCTGCTGCCGACGACGATCGCGAATTTTTATCAGACGCAGGGCACGGACAATATTTTTGCGACCATCTCGGCCTATTTCGGGCACGGACGGCCGCTCTACATGCTGTCCTACGTCGGGCTGATCGTCTTCTTCGCCTTCTTTTACACGGCCATCGTCTTCAATCCGACGGAGACGGCGGACAATCTCAAGAAGCATGGCGGCTTCATCCCCGGCATTCGTCCCGGCGAGCGGACGTCGAAATTCATCGACGACGTGCTGATGCGCATCACCGTGCTCGGCGCCGCTTATCTCGCGGTGATCTGCCTGCTGCCGGAGATGCTGATCTCCTACGCCAATCTGCCCTTCTATTTCGGCGGCACCTCGCTGCTCATCGTGGTGAGCGTGACGATGGATACGGTGGCGCAGATCCACGGTCATCTCCAGGCTCATCAATACGAGGGCCTGATCCGTAAGACGAAGCTACGCGGGCGACGCAAATGAGGCTGGTTCTGCTCGGACCGCCGGGCGCGGGCAAGGGCACGCAATCGGCTCGGCTGGTCGCGAAATATGCGATCCCTCAGCTTTCGACCGGCGACATGCTGCGCGCCGCCGTCGAGGCCAGGACGCCGATCGGCCTCGAGGCCAAGGAGATCATGGATCGCGGCGCGCTGGTGCCCGACGCTGTCGTCGTCGGCATCATCGGTCAGCGCATCAAGGAGAAGGACGCCGCCAAGGGCTTCATTCTCGATGGTTTCCCGCGCACCGTGGCGCAGGCGCAGGCCTTGGACGATCTGCTCGTTCGCGAGGGGCTGAAGCTCGACGCCGTCATCGAGCTCAGCGTCGACGAGAATGCGCTGCTCGCGCGTATGCAGAACAGAGTCGACGAGACCCGGGCGCGCGGCGGCGACGTTCGCGCGGACGACAATCCGCAAGCGTTCAAGACTCGTCTGGACGCCTATCGCACGCAGACCGCGCCTGTATCGCATTATTACGCCCGCAAAGGCGAGCTGAAGCAGGTGGACGGCATGGCGCCGGTCGACGCCGTCAGCGTCGCGATCGAGCAAGCTCTGACGCGTTGAGCTCGGGCCTGTCCTTCGTATCTTCGTGGTCGCGGAAGCCGCGAAGACCGGAAGTACGCCTCTTTGTGAACTGCGTCGACGGCGGAGCGCCGCGCCGCGGCTGACGTCGCGTCACTCGCAATCGAGCTTGCGCCCGCGCAAATGGCAGCGCAGCAGTGGCTCCGCATGGGCGTCGTAATTGGTGACGATCCATTCGCCATCCCCGCGCTCGAAGATCGCGAAGCCGAATTTGGCGGCGATCCCGCGGCCGTGCTCGACCGTCGCCTCGCCGATCGTCGCGCCATCGAAATTGGCGGGGATATGCGGGTCCATGGCGGTCCCGCCCACGCCGACGACGAATTGCGCCGGGCGATCGTCACGAAAGCCGATGGCCTCGAAGGCGTGCAGATGACCCGATAGAATGGCCTGAACGCTCGCCGGCAGCGTGTCGTGAGCGGCGGCGGCCAGCGTCTCGTTGACGCCGAGAGTCTCGCCGAGCCGCGAGCGGAACAGCGAAAATATCGGCTTGTGAAACGCATACCAGACGGGGCCGGGAACATTCTTCGCGACGGCGAGCTGCGTGCGCAGAAAGGCCGCCTGCTCGCCGACGACGGTTCGCTCCTCCGCCTCTGTCGTGTCGAGGATGAACAACGTCGGATCGTCGATGTCGACGCGATAGGCCGGCTCGCGTTCGGCGCATTTCGCGTCTTCCGCCGGCGGCAGCGGCGACAAGGCGCGGGTCCATCCTTCGCCGGCGCGCTTGCATATCTCGTGATTGCCTCGGACCATCGCCCAGGGGGCGGCGCGCAGCAGAGCGGCGCCGGGGTCGAAGAAATCGGCTTTCCAGGTCTCCCAATTGTCGCCATGCGGCGAGCCGGCGCAGCCCTTCATTCCCGGCGGACAGGCGCTTTCGCGATAGTGATAGTCTCCGACATGGATGACGAGATCGGGCGCGAATTCGGCGGCCATATCCGCCGTGAGGCGAAAGGGCCAGGCGCGGATCGAATTGCAGTCCTGCAGAAATATGCCTTTGAGCCGGCACCCGGTGTCTCCGAACACGAGAATCCTGTTCACGCGGGCCGGGGGCGGGGGCAATGGCGCCCCGTCTATGGCGAGGCTTTTCGCGCCCTTCGGCACATCCGCCGCGCAAATGACGATGGGGAAACCGTCGCCCGGTCGGGCGCGCGGCGTCATTGCGACAGGGCGTCCGTCGATCTCTGCGCTCGGACAGGCGTCGGTCTGCGTGATGGCGCGGGCCTGCCAGCCGCGGGTCGTCGCTTGCAGCCAGCGGTAGGAATCGCCGGCGCGCGCTGGCTCGACCCATGACAAAAAGGCGAGCGCGAGGCCGGGCATGACCAGCATTTTTGTAGCGAGTCCGCGAGCCGCGACGAAAATGTGGGATTTATAGGGATTTGCGTCGATAGGTGTCATCTTTTCGCCGGTTTCCGAAAGTTGTCTCGGGCTCGGCTGCTGCGAATCGCGCGTCGTGTTTTGACGAATTCGCCGCGGGCCGGGCGCCTCGCATGGGCTCACACGGGGGAAGGGACACTCCATGAAGAAGATTTTGGTTCTGGCGGCGGCGTTGGCCATGGCCGCGCCGCTCGCCGGCTGCAATACGCCCGGCGAACGCGCCGCGGGCGGCGCCCTCATCGGCGGCGCGGGCGGAGCGGCGATCGGCGCCGCGGCCTCCGGCGGCC
>NZ_WOVC01000055.1:0-14570 GCF_011378635.1 Methylosinus sp. RM1 | reverse complement strand
ATTCTCGTTCATCTTCGGATCCTTCCAGAGACATGGCTGTCCCTCCGAAGAATCTCACATCCGAAAATCCTTCCGAACCCAAAGAATCAATGGGGTCGCGACGGCGCTTACCGTCTTGCCGCTGTCCGTCACGACCACGATCTCGCGCACGGCGTCGGCCATCGGATTTTTCCGCGCTTTCGCCTGACGCGCAGGCAGAAAGCCGATCCGGTCGCTCCTGACCCGCGTTCCCGGCGCCAGCGGCAAATTCTTCGCCTCGCAAAGCGGCGTGTTGGTCTTGAAGCGCGTGACGATGCGGCAGCCGGCGGCATCTAGCCGCGCCCACCATTCATAGTCGTAATAGCCGAGATCGAACACATAGGTCGCGCCGGCCTCGATCGGCATCTCCTTGGCCGCCGTGATGTCGTTGAGCTTGGCGGCGGTGAGCGAATGATAGACCGGACGCCCGAGATCGGGATCGAAGATCACATGCGCCTTGGCGCCGCAGACGCCGGCGGAGAACCGCGCCCATTCGCAGCCGACGCCGGCCAGATGCAGGCCAGTCGAATCGATGAGGCGCACGACGTCCTTCATCTCGCGCCGCGTCTTGCGATCAGCCTGCGCCAGCATGTGCTCGAGCAGCCCCGTAAAAACCAGCGGGCTGCGGCTGCGATTGGCGTCGGCGAAGGTCGAGCGCGCGGGAGCCTTGCCGCCGAGGTGATAGAGCCGGGCCTGATGGCTCTCCATCGCGGTCTCGACGGCGCGCAGCGACTCGGCGCCGGAAAACTGCGCGTAGAGCAGAGCGATGAGCTGGTGACGCGTGGTGAAGCTGCGAACGAGGTCGTCGGCGCCATGCTGCACGACCAGCGCGTCGAAGGTTTTCCACGGAAGCAGTTTGAGCAGATCGTGAAAGACTGTATTTTTGTGGCGCATGACGTTGATCTCCAATCCGTGTCCCGACGAGTCGCCAAACTCAGGACCGGATTAGAATCAATGTCATGCGCCTGTACAACCAATTTTTGTGCCGGACAGCCGTGATCCGCGCCGGAAATCGAAGCTCTATTCAAACGAATCGCACATCGCTCGCGGTCAGCGACGCTTTCGAAAGGCCGCTGAGGATGATGCTGTCGCCGAACACATCTGTGATCACAGCGGAGCCGGCGGCGTTGTCCGCCGTATGCGCCAACAACGCCTGCCAATCGGCGTTTTGATCGGCCGCGGTCAGGCCGGCGCCGAAAGCCGAGGCGTTGAACTGCAGCGTGTCGTGTCCTGTCCCGCCGCCGGCCACAAAGCCGTAGAGAATGTCCTGGCCCGCTCCGGGCGTAAAAACGAAAGTCTCGTCGGTCAAACCGAAGGCCGTGATCGATTCGGACCCATGCCCGCCGAATGTAAATGCGTTTCCGGCCGCCGTAGCCACGGTCGATTGTGTCGGAGAAAGCGTTATCGTCAGGTCATCGCCTTGCAGGAAAAGGCCGCCGCTCCCGTCCGAATTATCGCGCGCGCCGCCCAATTCCACGCTGGATTGGTAATTGCCGCTCTTGTCGACGTTCCATATCAGGAACTGTTTTTCAGTCGATTGAAGGGCGACTTCATAGCCGTTCGCCGTCGCCTCCGCGCCGCCTAGCGACCACCCGGGGAACTGGCCCGGCGTCACGCCCGCGCCCTGATGCCGCAGGACCGGCCCCGTCGTCGGATTTCCGGCGCCGTCCCTGCCGTAGAGCCAGTAATAGCCGCTCACCGTCACGAGGGCGACATTGCCGGCGTTTTCGATCACATCGCTCGGCGAAACCGGCGCGCCGATCTTGCCGTCGCCGTCGAGGTCGAAACTGAGCTGCGTCTCATACGACCACAGACCCGGGTCGTTCGCCTCGACGCCCACATTGGAAACATAATTGCCGTCGGCGTCGACGGTCCAGATCGAAAACGATGTGATATCCGCATTCCGGAACGCCGCCAAATAGCCGCTCGCGGTTTGTTCCGCGGCCGCCAGCGACCACCCGGAGAACTGGCCCGGCGTCACGCCCGCGCCCTGATATCGCAGGACCGGCCCCGTCGTCGGATTTCCGGCGCCGTCCCTGCCGTAGAGCCAGTAATAGCCGCTCACCATTACGAGGGCGACATTGCCGGCGTTTTCGATCACGCCGCTCGGCGAAATCGGCGCGCCGACCTTGCCGTCTCCGTCGAGGTCGAAACTGAGCTGCGTCTCATATGACCACAGGCCGGGGTCGTTCCCTGCGACGCCTACATGGGAAACATAATTGCCGTCGGCGTCGACCTTCCAGATCGAAAATGATGCGAGATCCGCGCTCCGGAACGCCGTCACATAGCCGCTCGCGGTTTGTTCCGCGGCGACCAGCGACCATCCGGGGAACTGGCCCGGCGTCACGCCGGGGCCCTGATATCGCAGGACCGGCCCCGTCGTCGGATTCCCGGCGCCGTCCCTGCCATAGAGCCAATAATAGCTGCTGAGCGTCACGAGGGCGACATTGCCGGTGTTTTCGATCACGCCGCTCGGCGAAACCGGCGCGCCGATCTTGCCGTCGCCGTCGAGGTCGAAATCGAACTGCGTCTCATACGACCACAGGCCGGGGTCGTTCCCTGCGACGCCCACATTGGAAATATAATTGCCGTCGGCGTCGACATTCCAGATCGAAAACGACGTGCGGTCCGCGCTTCGGAACGCCGCCACATAACCGCTCACCGTTTTTTCCGCGGCTGCCGGAGACCACCCGGAGAACTGGCCCTCAGTCACGTCGGCGCCCTGATATCGCAGGAGCGGCCCCCGCGTCGGATTCCCCGCGCTGTCCATGCCGTAGAGCCCGTAATAACCGCCCACCGCCACGAGAGCGACATTGCCGGCGTTCTCGATCACGCCGCTCGGCGAAAGCGGCGCGCCGATCCTGCCGTCGCCGCCGAGATCGAAATTGAATTGCGTCTCATACGACCACAGACGAGGGTCGTTCTTCTCGAGGCCCACACTGGTGACGTAATTGCCGCCGGCGTCGACGTTCCAGATCGAATATGACGCGTTGTCCGCACTCCGGAGCGCCGCCACATAACCGCCCGCCGTTTGCGCCGCGGCTGCCGGCGACCACCCGGAGAACTGGCCCGCAGTCACGGCTGCGCCCTCATATCGCAGGAGCGGCCCCGTTGTCGGATTCCCCGAGCCGTCCTTGCCGTAGAGCCCGTAATAATTGCCTGCCGCAACGAGAGCGATGTTGCCGGCGTTCTCGATCACGCCGCTCGGCGCATCGGCGAGCGTGGCGAGGGCGGCGATCGCGGATGTTCCAATTTGCGACCCGTCGGAGAAGGTGAGCTTCGTAAGCTGCGCATATGCCCCGGCGAACCAGTCGCGGACAGCGACTCGACTCTCGGCGCCGATCACGGTGATGACGAGATCATTGCCGGACCGCATGAACCGGAGGTCGAATAGAGAAACGCCACCGCCCATAGCGAGTTCGCCTTGCGGAAGGGAAACGACGCTGACGCCATTGACGATCGTCTGAACGCCACCCGTCCCGGAAAACTCATAAATGTCGTATCCGCCGCCGCCGGTCAGTGTGCTGCCGGAGACGCCGTTGATCGTGTCGTTATATTTCGATCCGATGACATTGGTGAAATCGCGTAAGGTAGATCCGGTGCTGTCGCCGCCCGCGGCGAGATCGATCGTCACGCCGCTCGTCGCCCAGGAATAGCCGATGGTGTTTAGTCCGCCGCCGCCGTCGAGCGTATCCGCGCCGCCGCCGCCTTCGATGAAATTGTTCCCGGCGCCGCCGACGATGGAATTATCGTTCGAATCGCCCTTCAATATATCGTCGAAATTCGATCCGACGAGGTTTTGGATATGGATCAGTCCGTCCTGGTCGCGGCTGGTCTTCGAGGAGAGATCGACGTTCACGGAGCCGCCGTTGTACTGGAAAGACGCCGTGGAAACGCCAGCAATGTTGTCATATAGGGAGAGCCTATTGATGTTGACGTTCGTAAGCGTCACGTTGGCGCTCGTTCCATAGGAGAGAATCAGGTTCGCCGCCGAGTTCTGAAAGAAGAGCGTATCGGCCGTCACGAGAAAAGCGGCGAGATTTTTGCCCACGCCCGGGGCGAAACCGTTGACGACATCGCTCCCGTTGACGCCCGAGAAGAAAAACGCGTCGCTGCTCCGGTTCGCGTTCAAAGTTTCATTGCCTGCGCCGGCAATGAACAGCGTCGGATGATTGACATTGTCGCCGGAGTTGTTGGGTGTCGGCGGCGGCGCCGTCTCTCCTGGGGCGCCGAAGATGGTGTTGTCGTAGCCGAGCGCCTGGCCGAACGCACCGAGTGCGATTTTCATCGCACTCTTGGCGACGACCATATATTGGAAATCATGTGCGAGAGATTTGTAGAGCGCGGACGCCGCCTCCGCGTCACCCGAGCTCACAAATCCACCGCCGGCCGGCACCAATCCATTGACCTCGTTTTGAACGCGGAGAATGTTGCTGGCCGCGGTTACGGCGTCGGCCTGGGCCCGCACATAGGCGGCAATGGCGTCGGCCCACGCGCTCTGCGCTGTCGCAGCAGCTTGTCGGGCGGCGGCTGCCGAGGTCGAAAGATCCGCCGCGCTGGCGCCATTCGCCGCCACCGCCGCTATATCGTCGGCTCCCTGAGCATTCGCCGCCGCCTGCACCCGCGAGACGAAGGTCGTTACTTCCCTGATCAGAGCAGACATGCTCTGGCTGACGCTCTTCGCGTCGCCTTCGACATGCGGATAATAGGACACGCCACCGCCCGGAGAGGCGACATAAATTGCGCCGGCGATCTCGTAAATCGTCTGCAGACCGCTGCGATAGTTGCCGTTCGACTTCCCCATATAGTAATTGATGAGGCTGGCGTCGCCGGACAACCAATATAGCGGTCCATATTGGTCCTGCAGCACGCCGAGCGCGCCGCTCGCCTGACCGGCGGCCGATTGCGCCGTGCCCGATTGCACGCGCGCCAGCATATGCAGCGCCACGCCGCTCTGAAGCGTGATTTCGCGCGTCTCGCTCGGAACAAGGGACAGGCCGATATCGTCGATGACGCCGCTCGTCCCGTCGGCGCGTGTGTAGGCGGCCGTCGAGACGACGCTATTCCCGTTGACATCGCGACCGACCGCGCTGGCTTGCAAGCCGATCGACTGGATATCGAGATCGGCCAAGCCGAACAGCTCGCCCGTTTGCGTCGCGCCGTCCTGATTGGCGTCGATCCATACTTGCAATTCGCCGAAATAGCTTACCCCCGTCACCGGATCGATCAGCGACGTCGCCTCCGAAAACGCCGTCGCGCCCGGCTGCGCCAGAGTCGCGAGCGCGCCGAAGCCGGTCTGGCCTGCGGGCGGCGCCGCGCCATCGCGCGTGAAATTCTGCCCGAACCATTCGGCCGAGCTGTCGACGACGCCATTGCGGTTGCGGTCGAAGACGAGAATGCCGTTCGTGGCGCCGACCCAGCCGATCTGCCGCTGCACGCCGTCGGCCAGAGCGTCGAAACGCGCCGCGCTCTGTGACTGCGCCACCAGCTCAATGCCGCGGCCGGTGAGATCGAGCACCAGAGGAAATTCGGGAACGCTGTCGCCGCCCGTGCCGAAGCCCACCACCGTCACATCGATGATCGACGGCGGCGGAATGTCGCCACCGAAGGCTGAGGCGAGGCCCATCCCCGTGAAATAGGCGTTGCCGTAATAGGGCGCCGTCCCGGGCAAGGTTCCAGGTCCATAGAGCGTCGACCGGTTGAAGAGATAATTCTGCGCCGCCGCCGCGACCGACTTGTCGACGAGCGCCGCGTCGGCGAGCGCCTTCTCGTCGGCCGGAAGATGGTAGGTCTGGCCGGGCTGGAGATAGACCTGCGTGTTGACGAGGCTCGTATAAGAATTATTGGAGCCTGTGGAGAATGCGCCGCTATAGGAGGCGGAGAAGGCTGTATCGAGCGCCCCGGCGAGATCGCCGGCGCCGTTCCAGGAGACGCCGCCGACGTCGAACTGGCGGAGATTGTAGCGGCTGCTGCCGTCCGGGTTCTCGCCGATCAGGCTGAACACATAGCTGTTGCCGCCGCTCGCCTGGGCGAGCGTGACGGCGGCGTCGGCGCCGATGGCGAGCGTCGTGTCGAAGCCGTCATGCGTGGACCGAACGGTTAGGCCGTCGGACGCCGCGCTCACGATAGAGCCGGGCGCGAACGAGGTGGCCGCCGTGCCTCCGAGGAGGATCGAGCCGCTGTTGCCGGTGGAGCCCAAGTCGACCGCTCGGGACACGCCGTCGGCATCGGCCGACGTGAGCAGGCGAACGCCGCCGTTGCCGTCGAGGACGATGCCGGAGAGAGAGTTTTGAGCGAGCACAATCGAAGAGGCGGTTATCGTAGGATCGCTGCTGTCGCTGGTGAATTTCAAGGATTCACCGAACTTGCGCAGGATGATTTTCGCCGCGACATAAGGCTCTTCGACCGAGAGATAGAGGGCGTTGAGGAAATCGGACCAGAGGCCGCCCGAGGTCTGGGAACTGATCGGAGTCGAAACAAAGGCCCGCTGAGCCGCGGCGTCGGACGCGCGGAGAATGAGCATCTGCTTGTCGAGAGGGATGTTTTGCAGAAAGGAGCGATCGACGAAATTCGGCGCCAATCCAGCCGCCAAGTCGGCGTACGCAGGCCACGCATATTGATCTAGCGTAATGCCGTACTGTCTAAAGTTATCAACGATATTCTTGGTATCGATCTCGCCTACCGTACTGAATGGCTGAATTAGTCCATTCGAGCTTGATATCTCTTTGAGAACTTTGTCAGCCAAGGTATCAGACACGGGCTGAAAAATTGCGTCATCTATTCCAGCTCCCGTTGTCATTTGAGCATAGATAGATATATAATTGCGTACAAAGTAATGAATGAATGACGTAGAATACAGGTCATTTATCTCTGCTGCATTTGTATACCATGCAACTGTATCTGGTCCGATTGGGGCAGGCAATCCTGCTTGTTTCGCCGCCGCGTTCTGCGCATTCAGGTCATCTCGAATAGATCTATATGCGGCAGGATAATTTTTGGCCGCGAGAGCCGAGTTTACCGCGGCGAGCGCCGAAGCGCTGATTTGATGTATGTCTTCCATGGCCGGTTACTTTCGC
Source organism: Methylosinus sp. RM1 (assembly GCF_011378635.1). Taxonomy (NCBI): domain Bacteria; kingdom Pseudomonadati; phylum Pseudomonadota; class Alphaproteobacteria; order Hyphomicrobiales; family Methylocystaceae; genus Methylosinus; species Methylosinus sp. RM1. The sequence continues at coordinate 7,476 of NZ_WOVC01000055.1, read as the reverse complement.
AAAATGCCGATTAATCGGGTTGTATTTTCGTACAGATCTTTCCAGTGCATGAGGTGATCATTCCAAAAATATACATTCACCCTCAAGCCTGCATAAGCGACATCGAATTGGCAGTGCCCTCCGAGCGGGCCTGGGGGGGAGCAAACTATCTCGAACTCGACTGTTGGACTCGGGGACGCGACATAACGATGCCATCCGAAGCCGGTATCTCTGTCGTAGAGTTCCGTTAGCCCGAAAGCAGCCGGATACATAGCAAATTTGCTGTCGTTCTTTTTTCTGTTCGCTATTATGTTTTCTACGCTGGTCACCGGCAACTCCTGGAGGCTTCCCAAGGAAATGTGCAGGCTATTCTTTGCAACATCGAGATGACTGCTCTTTGGTGGTGCCGAGAAGTCCGGCCATTGGACAAAAAGTCGGATCACCGCTTCCTGTGGCCAGGCGGGGTTCGGATTGGGATCGCGGCTGTAATCGGGCTTGTAGATCGATTCGAGAATGCCTTTCGGTATTACATAAGTGTACGCTCCGAGCTTTTGCGCGACGAATTCCTGCTGCACAAAATCCTGCGGACTTGCCGCGACGATGGCGCCGATCGCCGCAACGCAAAATATCGAAAACATGGCGCTACGAAACATGGTCGCCAAGTCACGCCTCGTTCTTTCGTTCTCTCGGCAAACAAACGTGCCTCTCATCAATAAGACGATCGAGCGAGTTCTAACCCGAATGCCGTCTGCACATTTTTTGGATGCCGACACGACGCGCGTATGCTCTTTTGCTTATACGTCGCTTCGAAAACCCCTGTCGCGCCCTGCCGCGCTAAAGTCGCGAGCGCGGCGAATCCGGTCTGGCCCGCGGGCGGCGTCGCGCCGTCGCGCGTGAAATTCTGCCCGAACCATTCGGCCGAGCTGTCGACCACGCCATTGCGGTTGCGGTCGAAGACGAGAATGCCGTTGGTCGCGCCGACCCAGCCGATCTGCCGCCGCACGCCGTCGGCGAGAGCGTCGAAACGCGCCGCGCTCTGCGACTGCGCCACCAGCTCTATGCCGCGGCCGGTGCGATCGAGCACCAGCGGATCTTGCGGCGCGCTGCCGCCGCCCGTGCCGTATCCCACCACGGTCATGTCGATGAACGAGTGAAGGGAATGTTGCCATAGGCGGAAACGAGGCCTGCCCGCGCCGCCCCTCAGCGTCAGCGAGCCGCTGCCGCCGCCGAGCCAATAGGAGCGCGTGTCCGTGGCGTCGGCCAGGAAGCTGTCATTGCCCGTCGTCGAATAGAAGGCGTTGGGATGGGTTCCGTCGGCGAGCGTGAAGCTCTAGGCGTTGATCGAATGGCCGGCGCCGTCCGTCACCACATAGGAGGTGACGCTCGCCGAGCCTTCGGATTTGATCACCGTCGCGCCGCCGAGATCGCTGGTCGTGATCGCCGCGCCTTCGACCTGAAAATCGACGCTCGCGACCTGTCCGGTCGTCCCGTCGGTCTTGGCGAATGTGGTGCGGTTCAATATGTCGTTGCCGGCGATGTTCTCGCCCTTGTTTCCGGCCCCGGCGAGGCTGATCGAGGCGATGCCGAGCTCGCCGAGCGTCTTCAACTCGCCGGCGTCGGTTTTAGCGTCGTGATTCGCGTCGACCCACACGCGCAGATCATCGAAATAGAGACGGCCGGTGGCCGCATTGGTGAGCGAGGTGGCGCGGGAGAAGCTTGTCGCGCCCGGCTGCGCGAGGCTGGCGAGGGCGGCTATGCCATCGGCGAAACTTCCGCCGTTGTAATGGACGGAGATGGTTTCCTTTATGCTGTCGATCTTGCCATTGCCGTCGAGATCGAGCGCGAGAATTCCGTCGTGATCGGCGACCCATCCGGTCTGATGCAGCTTGCCGTCGCCGAGCGTGTCGAAGAAGATGTTGGTCTCGATCCAGCTCGTCAGTTCGATTCCGTCGCCGTCGAGATCGAGCACGAGAGGATCGATGTTTTGCAGCACAGCGGCTTGCGCCTGGAGCACGGCGTAGCGCATGCCGTTTTGCAGCGAAATATTGATATCGGGCAGCGCGATGATGCGTTCCGAACCGCCGTCGCTGTCGATCCGTCGCTGGAAATCATCGACTGCGTCCTGCACGGCCTGGCGGGCCCAATTGACATTGCCGGTGACGAGATAGTTCTGCGCGACGGGAAGATAGCCGTTGGCGTTGATATTGGGCGTCGCCGGATCGACGAGCGCCGGGTTCTGCTGCGCCGGCGCGCCGGTGGACCAACTGCCGCCGCCGACGTCGAGATGGGAGTTGTCGGCCGCGCCGGTGGGGTTGGTAATGCCGATTTGGGCGCCGCCGTCATCGTAAATCTTGACTTCTGTACCAGCTGCAGTCGTAGTTTCCACACGAACAGCCTGACCTGTCGTGTAATCTGTTGTCGATACCCCGCCACTAGTCGAATCTACGATTTGGACAATTTGCCCATCCGCGCTCCTCGTTACGTCCGGCGGATTTGAGGGTAGCGACGCATCCTGTACGAAATCCTCTACGGAAGGCGGGTTTGTCACATTCGATGTAAGTTGAAGGCTTCGAAGCAAATCCCTAGTCCGTTTTGATCCAAATAGCTCTTTACTCCCTGCAGAATCCCCCTGTAATCTTCGCCGAACAGTTTCGTCAATGGAATTTGGAGATCTGCTATACTTTTCATCAAAAGCGTGCTGTTGTCGAATAGATAGTTGATAACCTTAGCGCACTTGCCTGGGAAATATTTGGAACATTGTCCGCGAGCCAGAGTCCGATATACGAAGACACAATATTGTTATACATGTCCTTGTAATGCTCGGCGACGCTGTCCCGACCTTGGACCCAGGCCCAAAATTCATTCACAATCCCGTACGTTTGGGTTCTCGTAAGGCTCCCGCATGTCCGAAAGTGTAATGCGGATCAGTCGCGACAGAATACGTCTCAAATAGCGACGCAAGACTGTGTTTATAAATATCATTTAGATCATTCGATTTCCCGTTCTGAGCAAGAAATGCGCTAACTACTTGCTCATATTGAGCGTTTTGTTGACGCGCGTAATCCCGGAGGCCGGTCAGATCGGCTAGCCACTCCGCAAATGATTTCACAAGATTTGCCACGGTCCTTCTCCTGTTTATTCGGCAGCCGTCGATGGCGCGCGTATCTCAAGAGTTGCGCGAAAATGAACAAAGCGAGATTTTGTAGGATGCTCAGTGACAAGCAGACTCACCGAGCTGGGATTGGAAACGCATCGATTTTCATGTTCTTCTTCGAAATCAATCAAAACCTTGTCGATTGATTCGATCACGAAACGTCCCTCTCCAGCGACAAGAATGGAAAACACCCCTTCGACCACGAAAGGTTTTACTTTATCCGCATCGAGCGATTTGCTAGAAAATTCCAACTGCTCGATCGCTAATTGCCGTGGATCTCTTCCGCTCACGCTGAGGCATATGGCCGACGGGCTCGAGACACCGAGGAGGGACAACACATCATATGTTCCAACGCCTTTTGACTTTATAGCCTCCGATATCGCCTGAGTGGCGTTAGGGTAGTCGTCGCCAGGTGGCCAATTGCTGGGTTCCCGATCCTTCAGGAGACCGAACCATATTATTGCTGATATCAACGACGCCCCTACGACCCGCACTCCTAGCTGCTGATACATGCGTTTTCTTCGAGCAAGTTGCGCTGCTGTCAGGGCCATTGCTGTCTCCACTGATTTGAGCGCTTTCCGCTCGGAAGGATTCGTTCAAGCATGCAGAACTCGCTCCAAGCGAAAAGCCGGCTTCTGCCCATAGAGCCTATCGAGATTGCTGGTGGTGATCGACGCGCCTTCGACCTGAAAATCGACGCTCGCCACCTGTTCAGCGGCACGAACGCGCCGCGTCCGCAGGTCTGCTGCTCCCGATGCCGCGCCGCCTTCCACTCGCGCGCGAAGGCCGCCACGCGATTGTAGGAACCGTCGTAGCCGAGGGCGACCAGATCCGCGTGCAACTGCTTGACCGACCGCTTCTGCTTGCGCGATTTTGCGGCCTCCTGACGCAGCATGTGCGACAACTTGTCGGCGAACGGGTCGAGCCGGCTCGGTCGATCGGGCGTGGCGAACCGCGGCTCGACGCTGTCCGAGCGCAGGTACTTGCGCACCGTATTGCGCGACAGCCCCGTGCGTCGTGCAATCTCTTGGATCGAGAACTCCTGCCGATATCGCCAGCGTCGGATGACGCTCAATAACTCCATGTCGATCACTCCCAGTTCCCCCGCGACGGTCGAGGGGGAAAGGTTCGAACATGGGTCAGTTCTCGGTGGAAAACTCGTGCCGCCTGGGTCAGCTCTCAGTGGAAATCAACACCATGCGGTCTTGTGCCGGCACGGCCTCGTCAAGGCGCTCGGACGCCGCCGCCCGCGCGCGCAGGGCACGCAGCTCTCTTGCTCCAAACGATCTGTGGTGCGTGGATTTCAAGGGCGAGTTCAAGCTCGGCTCCGGACTCTACTGCTATCCGCTCACCGTCACCGATCACGCCTCGCGCTTCCTGCTGCTCTGCGAGGCGCTGGAGTCGACCAGAGAGGACCCGGCGATCACCGCCTTCGGCACGCTGATCCGCGAGCGCGGCCTGCCGGCGGCCCTGCGCTCCGACAATAGCGTTCCTTTCGCCAGCCCCAATGGTCTCTTCGGCCTCTCCAAGCTCTCCGTCTCGTGGCTGCGGCTCGGCGTCGAGATCGAGCGCATCAAGCCCGGCCATCCCCAGCAGAACGGCCGCCACGAGCGCATGCATCTGACCTTGAAGAAGGAGGCGACCCGTCCGCCCGGGACGAACAGCTTGCAGCAGCAGACCCGCCGCTTCGACGAGTTCGTCAAAGAATTCAACGAGGAAAGACCACATGAGGCGCTGGCCATGAAGCGCCCGGTCGATGTCTATCGACCTTCCGCCGCGCCCTATGACGGGAGATTGCCGGAACTCGCCTATCCGCTCCACGACCGCAACGTGCTGGTCACCGCCTGCGGACGCATCTGCATGTATCGAAAGCGCGTCAACATCTCGACCGTGCTCGCCGGTCAGCGCCTCGGAATCAAGGAGGTCGACGAAAGCATTTGGCTCGTCAGCTTCATGAGCTACGATCTCGGCTTCATCGATCTGGAGCAGAAAACTTTGCAGCCTCTCGACAACCCGTTCGGCCCGAGGTTGTCACCCATGTTTTAGGAACAGACTGTCACCTATGTCCTCGGTCCGGACAGTTTGAGGATTGGCGCGCCGAGAGGGATTCGAACCTCAGCAAAACGCGCTTTTCAACTGCGCAACATAGCTCCGCTACAACGCAAGGAACCGCCCCGGCGGTTAGACCGGGGCGGTGATTGATTTATGTAAGAAGTGGTTGCGGGGACCCGCAACACCCGATTCTTGCGATTGGTTGAACGTGAAATTCCAAAGCTTGCCGCGTAGCAATTTCAGCCAGCGCGGCGCAACGGTAGCGCCCCGTGGAGGACAGCCGGAAATTACGCCGCCTCCAATCCCCGCTTGTGCCGCCGGAACTCTGCCGTCTCGGGCTTGTTGGCGCAGGCGGATGCGAAGCGCCATCGGCGATCCGCTGCGCCAACCGACGGAGTAATGTAGTTTCATCGCCAAGCGTTTCCAGTCGCACCCGGCGGTGAACGCACGACCGTATCCTCCGGTCCCAGAACGCGTCCGTCTTGGGCGCGAAGCTCCAGTTTCCGCACCGGAAGGCCGCTCTTCTTATCGACTAGAAGGACGTGAGCCTCGTCGGGCTCGAAGAAGAAATCCTCGCCCCACTGCCTGAGAGCAACCAGGAGCGGAAACAGGCCGCGCCCCTTCTCTGTCAGCACGTATTCCTGATAGGGGCTGCCGTCGGACGCGGGGACGGTGTCCATGATGCCGTGTGCGACCAGGTTGCGCAAACGGGCCGTAAGGATGTTCTTCGCGAGCCCCAGGTCCTTTTGAAATTCTCCGAACCGACGCAGGCCATCGAAAGCATCCCGAACGATCAGCAGCGACCACCAGTCTCCGATCGCGTCCAGTGGCCTGGCAACGCCGCAGCTCGAATCTTTGTGGCTGACTCTCTTGACCATCGCGACTTTGCTCCCGCGCTCAATCTCCCGCATGCCATCTCCCCTCGAAACCGGGAAGATCGCGGTTTGTCGCCTTTGGGATGTAGTAGTTGCAAATTAAAACCTCAAGCGATATGACGACGCATGGTTTTAATTTGAAACCACAGGCCCAACTAGTGCTGACTCCGGGAGAGGAGACGTGCATGACCCGATCCGACGCCACCTTCGGCGGTAGCTTTCCGTACACCCCGCATTTCACCGCGGCTCCCGGCTTCCGTATGCATTATGTCGATGAGGGCCCTCGCGAAGCTGGGGTCATACTCTGCCTGCACGGCGAGCCGACCTGGGGCTATCTGTTCCGCCACCTGGTCCCGGTGCTGAGCATCACGCACCGTGTGGTCGTCCCGGACCATATGGGCTTCGGCAAGAGCGATACGCCGCCGGACCGGGCCTACTGGCTGCAGGATCACATCGACAATCTGGAGCACTTCGTTCTTGCGCTCGATCTCGACGATATCACCCTCCTCATGCACGACTTCGGCGGTCCGGTTGGCATGGGGCTCGCCGCCCGGCATCCCAACCGCATTCGTCGCGTCATCTCGACCAACGGACCGACGCCGTTCGGCCAGGCCGATCTCATTGAGCGAGTGAGTGCGAATGCCGGCGTCTCGCCCTGGTTCCAATGGATCGCGAAAGCTGAAGCGGACGGCTGCCTCGAAGCGGTGCTGGGGCAGCTCGGTTTCAATATCCTGAGCACGCTCAAGCTCAACGGCTTCGAGGACAACACGCTCATCACCGACACATGGCTCGACGCCTACGGATCGCCTTTCGCAAGCCCTGCCGACTGTCTCGGCGCGATCGGCTGGGCCAAGGGCTTCGCCACGGGCGCGCACAGATTCGAGACGCCTGACGCAGCGGCCATCCGCGCCATCCATGCCAGACCCGCCCTCGCCATCTGGGGTGAAGCAGACCGCACGCTTCACGCCGAGCATTTCCTGCCGCTCTTCACCCAGCTCTTTCCGGCCGCGCCGGTGCATCGTCTGGCTGGCGTTGGTCACTACTGCCTCGATGATGCCCCGGACGAGGTCGGTAGGCTCATCACGGAATTCATCCGGTAGGCCTGAACGCACAGCGATTTCTCGTCCCCGCCCGGGCCGGAAGATCGGCTGGCGGCTTCCCGAGAGTTGGACGGATTGCATATCGAAGCCACAACCGCCACGCCCATTGCAGTTGCAAATTAAAACTTCCGGATTGGAGGGGCTATGAGCATCGAAAGCGAGGCCGTCGTAGACGGCACTGAGTCAAGCGGGGGTGGCGCCGCCACAGGGTTCCGAATTCGGGTTAACGGCGGTTAACGGATCGGCTCAGGCATGATTCCCTATCGGGGGAGTGATTCTGGAGCCGCCGTGATGAGCCTCGCCTTCGCCCTGTTCA
>NZ_WOVC01000054.1:0-14807 GCF_011378635.1 Methylosinus sp. RM1 | reverse complement strand
AAGCCCAGGCGCACGAGCATCAAGCTCCGCAGAAAAATCGCCGGATGGAGAGACGATTATCTCGCCACAGCTTTGGGCGCTTCAGCCCGTTAACCCGGATTCGGAGCCCTGGGGGGGCGACGAGGATGCGCGATTCGATAGCCAGCTTCGTGACCGGGGCCTCGCTCCCCATCAATGCGCCTCGTCCCAATTCTGCGCGGCGCGGGCTTCCACTTCCAGCGGCACGGAGAGCGCCACCGCCGGATGCGGCGCATCTTCCATCACGCGCTTGACGATGCGGATCGTCGCCTCGGCCTCGTCCTTCGGCGCCTCGAACACCAGCTCGTCATGCACTTGCAGCAGCATGCGCGCGCTGAGCTTCTCATGCGCGAGCGCCTCGTCCATGCGCGCCATGGCGCGGCGGATGATGTCGGCGGCCGCGCCTTGGATCGGCGCATTGATCGCCGCGCGCTCGAAGAAAGCGCGTTCCGAGGCGTTGGAGGAGCCGATGCGCGGGAAATGGCATTTGCGGCCGAAGATGGTGGTGACGAGGCCGTTCTCCCGCACGGCTTTGCGCGTCTTGTCCATATAGTCGCGAATGCCGGGGAAGCGCTCGAAATAGCGCTTGATATAGGCGGCCGCCTCCTCGCGCGGAATGGAGAGCTGATTGGCGAGGCCGAAGGCGGAAATGCCATAGATGATGCCGAAATTGATCGCCTTGGCGCGGCGTCGCACCTCGGACGGCATTCCCTGCACCGGCACGCCGAACATCTCGCTCGCCGTCATCGCGTGAATGTCGATTCCATCCGCGAAGGCCTGCCGCAATTGCGGAATATCGGCGATATGCGCGAGCAGGCGCAATTCGATCTGCGAATAATCCGCCGAGATGAGCACATTGCCGCGTTCGGCGACGAAGGCCGTGCGGATCTTGCGGCCTGCCTCGTTGCGCACGGGAATGTTCTGCAGATTGGGGTCGGAGGAGGAGAGCCGTCCCGTCGTCGTCGCGGCGAGCGCGTAAGATGTGTGGACGCGATGCGTCGTCGGATTGACGAAAGTGGGCAGCGCATCCGTGTAAGTGGATTTGAGCTTGGAGAGCTGCCGCCAATCCAATATGCGCGCGGCGAATGTATTGCCGCTCTCGGCCAATTCGTCGAGCACGCTGGCCGAGGTGGACCAGGCGCCGGTCGCGGTCTTCTTGGCGCCGGGCAGGCCCATCTTGCCGAAGAGAATATCGCCCAATTGCTTGGGCGAGCCGAGATTGAAGCTCTCGCCGGCGAGCTCGTGGATCTCGGCCTCGAGCCGCGCCATATCCTGCGCGAATTCGCCGGAGAGGCGCGAGAGAATATTGCGATCGATCGCGATTCCGCGCCGCTCCATTTTGGCGAGCACGCTCACCATGGGGCGCTCCAGCGTCTCATAGACGCTGGTCATATGCTCGGCGGCAAGGCGCGGTCTCAGCGCGCGCCACAGACGCAGCGCGACATCGGAATCTTCCGCCGCATATTCGGTCGCTCTGTCGAGCGGCACGCGCGCGAAGCCGATGAAGCTGCGGCCGGAGCCGGCGACGGCGGAGAAGGGAATGCATTCGTGGCCGAGATGCTTCTTCGAAAGCTCGTCGAGGCCGTGACTATTGCGGCCGGCGTCGAGCACATAAGAGATCAGCATCGTGTCCTCGATCGGCGCGACATCGATGCCGCAGCAGGCCAGAACGAGGAGATCATATTTCATATTATGCGCGATCTTCAGCACGCCGCGCGCTTCCAATAGCGGCTTCAAGCGCGCGAGCGCTTCCGCAAAGGGAATTTGCGCGGGCGGCGGATCGCCGCCGAGCAGATCGGCGCCGGTGGGCGCGACATGCTGCAGCGGAATATAGCAGGCGCGTCCGGGCGCCGTCGCCAGCGAGACGCCGACGAGATCGCAGGACATGGGATCGAGAGAGGTCGTCTCCGTATCCATCGCGACGATTCCGATGGCGAAGGCTTCCGCGATCCAGGCGTCGAGCCGCTCGAGCGTCGTCACCGTCTCATAGAGCGAGCGATCGATCTTGGTCGCGACGCCTTGCTCGCGCCGCGCCTCGGCGAGCGCGGCCGGCGAGAGCGCGCCCTTCTCTCCCGTGGGAGCTGCGGGCGCGCCCGGCGCTGCGGCCTCCGGAGCGGGGAGGGCGGGCGCCTCGGCGACCTCGCCATTGCGCGCTCGCCATCCCGCCGGGCCGACGAAGGCCGGGTCCGGCTCGATCTCATTCGCCTCGACGCCATAGGTCTCCGCGGCGCGGCGCGTGAGCTGCGTGAACTCCATCGCCTGCAGAAAGGCGACCAAAGTCTTGCCGTCCGGCTGATGCAGGCCGAGATCGTCGAGCGGAATCTCCAGCGGCGCGTCGTCGACGAGCTTCACCAGTCTCTCCGACGTGCGGATCAGCGCGACGCTCGCGGGATCGGTCAGCGTCTCGCGGCGCTTGGGCTGCTTGATCTCGCCGGCGCGCGCCAGCAGCGTGTCGAGATCGCCGTACTCATTGATGAGCTGCGCGGCGGTTTTCACGCCAATGCCCTTTGCGCCCGGCACATTGTCTGTCGAATCGCCGGCCAGCGCCTGCACATCGACGACCTTCGAAGGCGGCACGCCGAAATAATCGACCACCTCGGCGACGCCGATGCGTCGCTCCTCGCGCGCGCCCGAAGCCGGATCATACATCGACACTTTATCGTCGATGAGCTGCATCAGATCCTTGTCGGCGGAGACGATCAGCACATCGGCGCCGCGCGCCCGCGCCTCTTTGGCGTAAGTGGCGATGAGATCGTCCGCCTCATAGACGTCCTGCTCGATCGGCAGCAGGCCGAAGGCGCGCACGGCGGCGCGCATCAGCGGAAATTGTGGAATGAGATCGTCGGGCGGGTCCTGACGATGCGCCTTGTAGTCCGGGTAGATCTCCTTGCGGAAGGAGTTCTCCGATTTGTCGAAGATGATGGCGAGATGCGTCGGCGTGAGATCGGCCGCGCCCTCGCGGATGAACTGAAACAGCTTGGCGCAGAACAGCCGCACCGCGCCGGTCGGCAGGCGGTCCGTGCGATAATTATATTTCGCGTCCTGCCGTATCGACTGGAAATAGGCGCGAAAGACGAAGGACGAGCCGTCGACGAGGAAGACGCGGCTGTCGGGACCGACGGGCTTATGTGTGAGGGTCATCGCGCGAGGAGCATGAACGCTAGGCCCTCATAGAGAGGGCGGAAAGGGCGCGCGCAAGATAGCCCCGATCCCTCGGCATGGATACCCCCGGCTCGGCAGAGCGCAGGCAAAAGGGCCTCGCGCGGCCGAAGCCGGCGAGGCAGTCGGGATCGTCACACTTACAGCGCCGACGGTAATGTCTCCGTGGCGCGATTGAACCGCCAATCGGCGAGCGGCGAGGGGTCCAGCGCCGCGCGCGCAAAAAAATCGCCCCGCTCGGGCGCGCGGGGCGAAGCGAAACGAGACGAATTCAGATGAATTGCGGCTCGCCGCGCGTTCCTCAATTGATCATGCGCGTGGTGGCGCCGGTGTCGCCGGTCACGCTCGCGCTCTTGGGGGAAATCCATTCTGGAACCTTCGTCAGCGCGACGGCGACGAAGGCGACGAGGCCGACCGCCCATATGACGATCTTGCCGTAATTGGTCCCGCCATGAACGTTCAACGCCATTGTTCCCTCCGATGGTTTTTGCTTGTTTCTCTCAGGGCCGATGGCTCGGCCATGCTGACGATGGCGAGGCCGCCGCGGCCGAGAAACAGCCAATTTGCGGAAGGGCGCGGGTCCAACGCGCGCTCGGCGTCAGAGCAGCGTTTCGGTCCAGCGAACGCGGCCGTGGACGCGCAGACGCTCGGCGTCGGCGCGCTCCAGCCTCTCGGGCTCGTAGCAGGCGCGATTGTCGGAGATCAGCGTGACCGCGCCGTCGACATTGCGGCGCACGCGCCGGATCAGTGGGCCGTCGTCGAGCGAGACGAGATAGACGGCGTCGCCGATAATGTCGCGCTGCGAGCGGTCGATCAGCACGATCGCTCCATCCTCTATCGTCGGGCGCATGGAATCGCCGCGCGCGCGCAAAAATTCGAGCGCCTCGATTTCGGTTCCGAGACGTCGCAGCAGAGCGCGCGGAAAGGCGAGCCGCTCGCCGCCGCCGATTTCGCCCTCTAGCTCCTCGCCGATTCGCAGCGGCGGGATTTGCGCCATATCCGGGCCGAGCGGAATCGCCGGCGGCGCGCCGGCCTCGAATATGGGAGCGCCGCGATCGAGCACCAGCCAGTCGAGCGAGACCCCCGTCACCTCGGCGATGCGGCCGAGCTTCTCGGCCGAGGCTTCGGTCTCGCCATTGAGATAGCGGCTATAAGTGGAGGAAGTGACGCCTGCGTCTCGCAAAATCTTCGCCGGGCCGCCCGCGACCTCGACGGCCTGCCCCAATCTATGCGCGAGGCCGGATCTATCGAATACGGGATATTTCTTCGTTTCCGGCACACAGTCTCTCATATATGCTTGACAGGGGCGCGCGGATGCGGGATTTTCGGCGCAGAGTTCGTTTCCGTTTACGGTTAACACGCCGGATGTGGCGTGTCACCGCGTGGCTTGTTGCGCCCATGATTTGCAGTTGGAGAGACTTCGTCCGCCCAGCCTCCGCATGTGATGCGGAGGCTGGGCGCTGGAACCGTCGCATCGCCGCCGGAAAAGGCTTCGCTTTCGGCAATGACAATGTGGCAAGGAAGACGTCGGGAGCCGCGTGCTACGGCGGAGCGGAGGGGATATCGGGCGAACGGCAGTTCGCGCTCGCTTTGTCTCTGGCGAGAATGCTATCGGCGACGCGCGCACAGCTCGCTATCGCTTTGCGAGACCTATCCCTCGCGCGACTGGGACGCGAGCGACCGGACGCGCTTTTCTCGCATATGGTCGAGCGCAATGTCGACGACGCCATCTACGCAATAGGGCGGGATGGGCCGGCGATGATCGACGAGACTGTACGGCGCGCCGTCGACGACATAGTGCGCGAGGCCGCGCTCGGAACCGGCGCCCCTTACTTCGCCGATTAGAGCGGCGCCGTCCGAAGTGGCCGCCGGCTCGGCGTCGGAATCGCGTCGCAACAAGAGGCCGGAATCTTTCCGTGTTTCACGGAAAGATTCCGGCGGTCTGTCTCCCCGGAACTGAAGAGATTTTAAAAGAGCGAGCCCGAAGGCTCGCTTCTCGAGACACGTCAATTCATCTGACGCAGACCACGAGAGCTTTGCCGGCCGAAGTGACGACCTTTTCAGTCGAGGCGTTTGGCCGCCGCCGTCAGCTTCTCGATGCGCTCGCGCGTCTCCTCGAGGCGCTCGCGGTTTTCTTCCACCACCTCGTCCGGCGCGCGGGCGATGAAATCGGCGTTGCCGAGCTTGGCCTCGATCTTCTTCGCCTCGCCTTCGAGCTTGGCGGTCTCCTTGGCGAGACGCGCCTTCTCCGCCGCGAAATCGATGACGCCTTCCAGCGGTATGGCGCCGAGAACGCCGCGCACGATCAATTGCGCGCTGCTCTTGGGCGCAGCGTCCGCAAAGCCGATCTGCGACAGGCGCGCGAGCTTGCGCAAAGTCTCGTCCCAGCGCGTCACGCGGGCTCGGCTCTCGGCGTCGGCGCCGACGAGCGTGAGCGGCACTTCCGCGCCGGCGGGCAGATTCATCTCCGAGCGCACGGAGCGCACTTCGGAGACGAGATCGACGATCCAGCCGATTTCCGCCTCCGCGGCGGCGTCCTCGAGGCCGGAAAGATCGGGCCATTGCGCCAGCGCCAGCGGCGTCTCCCGCGCGGGGCCTTCGAAACCTTTGACGCCCCACAGCTCCTCGGTGATAAAGGGCATGAAGGGATGCAGCAGCGCGTAAATCTGATCGAGAATGAACGCCGTGGTGGCGCGCGTCTCGTCCTTGGCGGCGCCGTCCTCGCCTTGCAGCAGGGGCTTGGCGAGTTCCAGATACCAATCGCAGAACACGTTCCAGACGAAGCGATAGGCGGCGCCCGCCGCGTCGTTGAAGCGATAGGCCTCGATCGCCGTGGCGATCTCGGCGGAGGCGCGCGCCGCCTCGCTGACGATCCAGCGATTGAGCGTGATCTGGTTGTTCTTCGGGTCGAAGCCGGCGATGCGCGCGCAGCCGTTGATCTCGGCGAAGCGCGAGGCGTTCCACAGCTTGGTCGCGAAATTGCGGTAGCCTTCGACGCGCTGCGTCGAGAGCTTGATGTCGCGGCCCTGCGCCGCCATGGCCGCGAGAGTGAAGCGCAGAGCGTCCGCGCCATATTCATTGATGAGGTGAAGGGGGTCGATGACATTGCCCTTCGACTTCGACATCTTGGCGCCCTTCTCGTCACGGACGAGGGCGTGAATGTAGACGTCGTGGAAGGGAACCTCTTTTTTGAAATAGAGGCCCATCATCATCATGCGGGCGACCCAGAAGAAGATGATGTCGAAGCCCGTCACCAGAACATTGGTGGGATAATAGCGATCGAGCTCCTTCGTCTCGTCGGGCCAGCCGAGCGTCGAGAAGGGCCAGAGCGCGGAAGAGAACCAAGTGTCGAGCACATCCTCGTCGCGCCAAATCACCTCGAGATTTCGTTCACCAGTGGATTTGGCCTGCAGGTTCCTGTCGAAGATCGCTTTTAGCTTTTCTTCTGTCGGCTCCGTGTCTGTGACGATGACATCCCCGCCATAGAGGTCCGCAGCCATTCGTAAGGCGCCTTCCTGGGACTCGGCGACGAAGACATGAGGATTGCTGAGCGCCGATTTCACGCTGTCGGCGTTGGGATTGCGTCCATACCAGGCCGGAATGCGATGGCCCCACCACAGCTGGCGCGACACGCACCAAGGCTGGATGTTCTCGAGCCAATCGAAATAGGTCTTCTCCCAATTCTTCGGCACGAAATTGGTGCGGCCCTCGCGCACGGCGGCGAGCGCCGGCTGCGCCAGAGTCTTGGCGTCGACATACCATTGATCGGTGAGGCGCGGCTCCAGCACGGCGCCGGAGCGGTCGCCATGCGGGACCATATGCTTGTGGTCCGACACTTCGGCGAGCAGCTCGCGCTCTTCCATCATCGCCACGACGCGCGCGCGCGCGGCGTTGCGGTCGAGACCATGCAGCGCGGCGACCGTCAGGTCGAGCTCGGGAGAGGGCGCGACATGATCGAAGAACTCCTGATTGTCCTTCAGCGTCACGGCCCCTTCGGCGTCGAGCACATTGATGAGGCGCAGACCATGGCGGCGGCCGACCTCGAAATCGTTGAAGTCATGCGCGGGGGTGATCTTCACCGCGCCCGTGCCCTTCTCGGGATCGGAATATTCATCGGCGACGATGGGGATGAGGCGGCCGACCAGCGGCAGGCGCACATTCTTGCCGACCAATTTCGTGTAGCGCTCGTCCTCTGGATGCACGGCCACCGCCGTGTCGCCGAGCATGGTCTCGGGGCGCGTCGTCGCCACGGTGATGAACTCGCCGGTCGGCTGGCCGTCGTGATAGACCACCGGATATTTGAAGTGCCACAAATGGCCCTTCACCTCGATCTGCTGCACCTCGAGATCGGAGATGGCGGTCAGCAGCTTCGGGTCCCAATTGACGAGGCGCTTGTCCTTGTAGATCAGCCCATCGCGATAGAGCTGCACGAAGACTTTCACCACGGCGCGGGAAAGCCCTTCGTCCAGCGTGAAGCGCTCGCGCGACCAGTCGCAGGAGGCGCCGAGCCGCTTCAATTGCTCGACAATGACGCCGCCCGATTCCGCCTTCCAGGCCCACACCTCTTCCAAGAATTTGGCGCGGCCCATTTCGCGGCGATGCTGCTGGCGCTCCATCAGCCTGCGCTCGACCACCATTTGCGTCGCTATGCCGGCGTGATCCGTGCCCGGCTGCCACAGAACGTCGTCGCCGCGCATACGATGATAGCGCGCGAGAATATCCTGCAGCGTATTATTGAGCGCATGGCCCATATGCAGCGAGCCGGTGACATTCGGCGGCGGAATGACGATGGAAAAGGGCTTCGCGCCGGCGCGCTCCGGCCGGCCGGCGCGAAAGGCGCCCGCCTCTTCCCAGAGCTCGCGCATCCGCGCTTCGATGGTCGAGGGGTCGAAGGTCTTTTCCATGGGCATGGGGGAAGCTCGGAACTGCTCCCTCTCCCCGTTCACGGGGAGAGGGTTGGGGTGAGGGGCCGGGGCGCGAGGCGGATTGGTCGAAAGAGCGAGGGCTCGGAGTGGGAGCGGCATTGCCGCTCCAATTCCCCGAGCCCCTCACCCTGACCCTCTCCCCGCGCGCGGTGAGAGGGAGATCAGACCAGCGCCTTCAGCGCGCTGCGGCCGGCGTAGATCGCCGCCGGTCCCAGCTCCTCCTCGATGCGGATGAGCTGATTATACTTCGCGACTCTGTCCGAGCGCGCCAGCGAGCCGGTCTTGATCTGCCCGCTATTGGTGGCGACGGCGATGTCGGCGATGGTCGAATCCTCGGTCTCGCCGGAGCGATGCGAGATCACCGTCGTATAGGCGGCGCGATGCGCCATCTCCACGGCGGCCAGCGTCTCGGTCAGCGTGCCGATCTGATTGACCTTCACCAGCAGCGAATTGGCGACGTCCTCGTCGATGCCGCGCGCCAGGCGCTCGACATTGGTGACGAACACATCGTCGCCGACGAGCTGGATCTTGTCGCCGAGCGTGTCGGTGAGGAGGCGCCAGCCTTCCCAATCGTCCTCGGCCATGCCGTCCTCGATCGTGACGATCGGATAGGCCTCGGCGAGCTTGGCGAGATAGGCGACCTGCTCCTCTATGGTGCGCGTGACCTTCTCGCCCTCATAGACATATTTGCCGTTCTTGAAGAACTCGGTCGAGGCGACGTCGGCGCCGAGATAGATGTCCTCGCCCGGCACGAAGCCGGCGGTCACGATCGCCTCGACGATGATGTCGAGCGCCGCCTCGGCGGAGGGGAGATTGGGGGCAAAGCCCCCTTCGTCGCCCACCGAGGTGGAGAGGCCGGCCTTCTTCAGCGCGGCTTTCAGCGTGTGGAACACTTCCGCGCCCCAGCGGATCGCCTCGCGCACGGTGGGCGCGCCGACCGGCAGGATCATGAATTCCTGAAAGTCGATCGGATTGTCGGCGTGGGCGCCGCCATTGATGATGTTCATCATCGGCACCGGCAGCACGCGCGCCTGCACGCCGCCGATATAACGGTAGAGCGGCAGCGAGGAGGCGTCGGCGGCGGCCTTGGCGACGGCCAGCGAGACGCCCAGAATGGCGTTGGCGCCGAGGCGCGACTTGTTCGGCGTGTCGTCGAGCTCGATCAGCGCCTCGTCGACCGCCACCTGATCCTCGGCCTCGAAGCCGACGAGCTCGCCCGCTATGTCCTCATTGACGCTCTGCACGGCGTCCAGCACGCCCTTGCCGA
Organism: Methylosinus sp. RM1; assembly: GCF_011378635.1. Lineage (NCBI taxonomy): Bacteria > Pseudomonadati > Pseudomonadota > Alphaproteobacteria > Hyphomicrobiales > Methylocystaceae > Methylosinus > Methylosinus sp. RM1. The sequence continues at coordinate 5,438 of NZ_WOVC01000054.1, read as the reverse complement.
GATAGCGGGTCTTGTCGCCGTCGCGCTTCTCCACCGCCTCATGGGCGCCGGTGGAGGCGCCCGACGGCACGGCGGCGCGGCCGAAGGAGCCGTCCTCCAGCACGACCTCGACCTCGACCGTGGGATTGCCGCGCGAATCGAGTATCTCGCGAGCGTGAATATCGATGATTTCGGTCATATCGGGGCCTCTTTGGAGCGTCTGGCTGCGCGGTTGCGCGCGTTGTAGACCGAACCGCGCCGGGACGAAAGCCTCGAAAACCGGCGAAAGGCCGGTTCCCTGTTGCGTTTCCGGCGCTATTTCGGCGGCGCGCCGGCGAAACGCTCGAGATCGAAGGCCTCGACGTCGCGCAGCAGCTCGACGAAGGCGGTCGCCCAATAATCGGCCGCGGCCTCGCCCTTGGCGGCGCTGGCCGCTGCGGCGTCGCCGATCGCCCCTTCCTTGGAGAGGTCCTGCGTCTTCCAGCCGAAGCCGATCGGCCGATCGGCGCGCAACCAGGTGAAATCGCGCTCGAAATCGGCGCTGGCGGAGCGAAAATGCCGCGCCCGCGCCATATCGACGAAATCCGGCGCGAGCGCGAGCATCAGCGAGGTCTCGATCTCTCCGCCATGGATGCCGAGGCGGATCTCCTCCTCGCCGAACAGGCCGTCCGGATAGCCGAAGCGATGCCAGGAGCAGGCGACGGCGAGCAGCTCGTGGCGAATGCGCAGCTCCAGCGCCGCCTGGGAGATCAGCGCCGAGTTGCCCCCATGCGAATTGAGGAGTACGAGCTTGCGGCAGCCGGCGCGGGCGACGCCTTCGCCGATCTCGCAGAGAAGGCGCAGCGCCGTTTCATGCGAGAGGCTGAGCGTGCCGGGAAAATCGCCATGCTCGATGGAGACGCCGATCGCCTGCAATGGCAGGAACAGCGCGTCGAGATCGTCCGGCAGGCGGTCGACCACACGCTCGATCATGCCGCGCATGATCTGCGAATCGACGCCGACCGGCAGATGCGGCCCATGCTGCTCGACGGCGGCGATGGGCAGCACGGCGATGACGCGCTCCATCTCGAGGTCGCGATAGTCGATGGTGGCGAGGTCGATCCAATAGCGGGACGGGAGCATGGCGGAGAGGGTAGACCTTTCGGACGGGGATCGCCATAGCTCGGCGCGTCCTTCTCCCGTTTACGGGAGAAGGTGGCCCGACGAAGTCGGGTCGGATGAGGGTCCCTCGGCGTTGGCGTGCGGTTCGGATCGTCGATTGGAGCCCGTTCGGCCCTCATCCGACCCTGCTTCGCAGGGCCACCTTCTCCCACGAGTGGGAGAAGGGAGAACCCGTAGATTGTAGAAAACTGGTGAGGCAATCGATGACGAAACGCTTCGCAGCACAGATCGCGGCTTTGGCTTTCTTCCTCTGCGCCCTTCCGGCCTTCGCGCTGGACAAGGTCTCCTTCGCCACCAATTGGCGGGCGCAGGCCGAGCATGGCGGCTTTTATCAAGCCCTCGTCGATGGCACTTACGCCAAATACGGCCTGGACGTCACAATATTGCAGGGCGGTCCGCAGTCCAACGCCCGGCTGCTGCTCGCCGCCGGCCGCGTCGATTTCTGCATGGGCGCCAATCTCAACCAGACCTTCTCGGCCGTGCAGCAGAAGGCGCCCATCGTCGCCGTCGCTTCCATGTTCCAGAAGGACCCGATCATCTTCATGTCGCATCCGGGCGAGGGTTTCGATCGTTTCGAGGATCTGCCCAAGGCGACGGCCTTCATCGGCAATGACAATCTCGTCTCGGTCTATCAATGGCTGAAACAGGCCTATGGCTTCAAGGAAGAGAAGATCAAGCCCTACACTTTCAACTCGGCGCCCTTTCTCGCCGACAAGAAATCGATTCAGCAGGGCTATCTGACCTCGGAGCCTTTCGAGATCGCGCGACAGGGCGGCTTCACGCCCAATGTCTTCCTGCTCGCCGATTACGGCTATGACAGCTATTCGACGACGATCGAGACGCGCAAGGAGACGATCGAGACCAAGGCCGATCTCGTGCAGCGCTTCGTCGACGCGTCGATCATCGGCTGGTATCATTACATCTACGGCGACAATAGCGCCGCCAACGCCGCCATCCGCAAGGACAATCCCGAAATGTCCGAGGGCCAGCTCGCTTATTCCGTCGAGAAGCTGAAAGAGCGTGGCATCGTCGACTCCGGCGATTCGCTCAGCCTCGGCATTGGCGCGATGACCGACGCGCGCCTGCGCAGCTTCTTCGACAAAATGGCCAAGGCCGGCGTCTTCCCCGCCGATCTTCCTATCGCCCAGGGCTATACGACGCGCTTCGTGAACAAGAAGGTCGGGCTGGAGCTGCGACCTTCGCACGCTATGGGGGCGCAGTGACGGTGGGCGTCGCGGAGCCTCTGGTCTCGCTGCGCGGGATCGGCAAAAGCTTCGCCAATGGCGTCGCGGCGCTCGAGAATTTCCATCTCGACCTTCGCGACGGCGAGTTTCTGACCTTGCTCGGCCCGTCGGGCTGCGGCAAATCCACGGCGCTGCGGCTCATCGCCGGCCTCGCGACGCCGAGCGCCGGCGTCATCGATTGGCGTGACTCGGCCGCGGCGCACAACATCGGCTTCGTGTTTCAGGAGGCGACGCTGCTGCCCTGGGCCGATGTCTTCGCCAATGTCTATCTGCCGCTGCGCCTCGCCGGCAAGACGCGCGAGGCCGCGGCTCCGCTGGTGCGCGAGACGCTGGCGCTCGTCGGTCTCGCCGATTACGAGACGGCGCTGCCGCGCCAGCTCTCCGGCGGCATGAAGATGCGCGTCGCCATCGCCCGCGCGCTGGTCACGCGGCCCAGACTATTGTTGATGGACGAGCCCTTTGCCGCGCTCGACGAGGTGACGCGCTTTCGCCTCGGCGACGATCTTCTCGCGATGAAGCAAAGGCTCGATACGACGATCGTCTTCGTCACCCATTCCATTTACGAGAGCGTCTATCTCTCGACGCGCATACTGGCGCTTTCCGCGCGCGGTGGCGCGATCGTCGATGCGATCGACATAGATGCGGCGATCGCGCGCGACGAAGAATTCCGCACCAGTTCCGAGTTTGCGCAATATTGCCGGCGCGCCTCCGCCGCTCTCCGCTGCGCCTATGGGGAGGAATTGCGATGAGCGGCGCACGCGCCAAAAAGACGCCCTTGCTGCGCGATGCGATATTGCCGCTCGTCGTGCTGGCCTGCGCGCTCGCCGCCTGGGAAGCGGCGGTCTATTTTTGGGATATTCCGTCCTATGTGCTGCCGGCGCCGAGCCTCATCGCAGCGACGCTGGTGAAGGACCGCGCGATTCTCTTCGCCTCGCTCATCGTCACGCTGAGGACGGCGCTGGAGGCGTTGGCGCTGGCGACGATCGGCGGCGTCGCCCTGGCTCTGCTCATCTCGCGCTCGCGCTTGATGGAGCGCGCTCTCATGCCTTTCGCCATCGTGCTGCAGGTGACGCCCATCATCGCCATAGCGCCGCTGCTGCTGGTCTATCTCGCCCCCGCCGAGGCGGTGCTGGTCTGCGCCTTTCTCGTCGCCTTTTTCCCCATTCTCGCCAATACCTCGCTCGGCCTCGCCTCGGTCGATCGCTCATTAGTCGAGCTTTTCGATCTCTATCGCGCCTCGCCCTGGCGCAAGCTCGTCTATCTGCGCGCGCCGGCGGCGCTGCCGCAATTTTTCGCCGGGCTGCGCATCGGCGGCGGGCTCGCGCTCATCGGCGCCATAGCGGCCGAGCTGGCGGCCGGCGCCGCGGGGCAGGGGGCGGGCCTCGCCTTCCGCATTTCGGAGGCGGGCTACAGGCTCGACATTCCGCGCATGTTCGCGGCGCTGGCGCTGGTGTCGCTGGCGGGAATCGTCATCTATGCGGGGCTGACAGCGCTGTCGCGCCTCGCCCTCTCACGCTGGCACGAGAGCGCGCGCAGGCTGGAGGATTAGCGCATCCTTCTCCCCCCTTCATTGGGAGTAAGGATTCACGCCTCACCGTCCGACGCCCACTTGCGCGCAGCGCGAATCGGCGGTCTTGAAATAGATCGGATCGCAGGGCGAAAAATCCTCCGGGCACATTTTCTCGCAGAATTGCACGGGGACGGCGACATAGGCCTGGGCCGGCTCCGGCTCGCGGGGGAGCCGCTCGGCGGCCTGCGCGGCGCCGAGAACCCCGAGCAGAGCGCAGACGAAAACAATCGAAACGCGCATCATGATTCCTCCGACAATTGGAGCGAATCAGCGATCTCCGCGCGCTTCGCCCACCGCGTCGACCCCATATATATCGTTGCGGAAATGGACTGTGCCATTCGCGGAAGCCCATCCGGTCATATACACCCACACCACCGGCACGGGCTTTGGCAGATTCACGTCCTGGCGCTCGCCGCCGATCTTGGCCATGATCGCGGCCTTGTCCCATTGTCCGCCCGGCGCGCCGCCGACGCCCTCCAGCAGCCAGGCCGCGAGGTCATAGACGCCTTCGACGCGCACGCAGCCATGCGAGAGAAAGCGATAATCGCTCGCAAAGAGCCGCTTGCTCGGCGTGTCATGCATATAGACGGCGTGCTTATTGGGCATTGCGATGCGGATCGAGCCGAGCGAGTTCTGCGCGCCGCTGTCCTGGCGCAGCGTGTAATTGACGGCCCGCTCGCTGGCCCAATTGATCGATTTCGGCTCCACCTCGGTCCCGCGATTGTCGAAGACGCGAATGCGCGCCTTGGCGAGATAAGACGGGTCCTTCTGCATCTTGGGCATGATCTCGTTCTTGATGATCGAGACCGGGACCGTCCATGTGGGATTGAGATTGACCGCGCCGATTTTCGCCTCGACCTCGGGCGAAGGATGCTCGACATCGCCGACGATCGCCGTATAGCGCCGCGCGACATGGCCGTTCTCCACGGCGTCGACGGCGGCGGAGGGGATGTTGACGACGATGTAGCGCGGGCCGAAGGGGAAATCATTGCCGGCGAGCCGCTGCGCCGAGGAGGCGAGCTGGCGAAAGCGCACCGAGGCCGGAATATCCAGCTCGCGCAGCGTCGCGCCGGCGACCACGCCGGTCTGCCTCAGCCCCATGCGGAATTGAAAATGTTTCACCGCTTGCGTGAGGCCCGCGTCCCAGGCCTCGCCGCCGGCGGCCTCGGCCGGCAGATCGCCCTCGGCGGCGAGGCGTTTGCGCAGCGCCGCCACCGCCTTGCCGCGCGCGCCGGGCTGGAGCGTCGTTCCGACCTTCGGCCAGCCGCCGGCGTCGGCGATCGCCGCATAGCGCTCGGAGGCGAGCGAGGTGGCGAAGAAGGTCTCGGGCTGCAGCGCCGGGGTCGGATCGTCGGAGAGCGCCATCTCGCGCGGCGGCGCAGGCTTGGGTTTCGGCTTTGGCGCGGCCGCCGTTCGCGGCGCCGCCGTCGTCGGCGCGGCGGCGCCGGGCTCGGCGGGGGCCGCAGTGGGAGCCGGCGCGGGCG
>NZ_WOVC01000053.1:0-15162 GCF_011378635.1 Methylosinus sp. RM1 | reverse complement strand
CGATGATCCGATCGTCAAGCTGTCCGCCGTGACCGCCTGACCATTCCGGCCATAGCCGGAAATCCCGGTGTCGGCCTCGATCCAGCTACACCACGCTCTGGGACACGATCCACTCTTGACGTAATCCGTTCTATTGTTAGGATTAGGAGCCGATCCGTTGCAGCACAAAGCGCATCAAAATTCAGTGCACCCGACCGCTATCAACTAAACGCACGTGTTCAGATCGCACAAGCTAAATTAGCAGCCGCATTAAACAATCGCGCAATGTGGGATTGTGCATTCGCGAACCTCGAAAAAACAAAGATAGATTCAGCGTACCTTAATGAGCTTAGGATTGAGTGGGGCGGCTGAACGGCACGCGTGTAAATGCAGCCATTAGCATGTTTTAGTTGTGATCTAGACAAAGCTCGGAGGCGGGACAATCTCGGGTCATCCGTTCATAAGGATCGTTCGGCGACTGATATCGGCTTCGGGTCATACGCCCCGCCCCTGAACCCCGCCCCTTGACGCATCCTGAAAATATTCCTATATCCCTCCCACCTCCGCCCATGAAGGGCGCGTTTCTCGGGTCAGGGAGCGCGGGCGGGGGGCGGCTCCATCCGGGATGGCGACCCCCATCCATGGACAGGCAGCGCGTCGCCGGACGGCGTTCTTCTCCCGTCCATAGGGAGAAACAAGAACCGTTCGTGATCCCAGGCCGTAAGGCTCGATCGCGTCTTGAATGGGAAACCCCAGGATTCGCGGGCCAGACGACGCCTCCGGATGTCGACGAGAACGACAACCGCGTTTCGGGACGCTCTGGACCCGGATGATTTCCTCGCGCACCGGCCGAAGGGGCCGGAGCGTCCCGAACCGCCCTTCCCTCCCCGCCGCCGCGAGGCGCCGGGGCGCGCCCGCGCGGGCTGAATTTGTTCCTAGCCGCGCGTCATACCGTTTCCGGCGGTTCGCTTCGCGCGGCGTTCGCCGCCTTCCTTCTCCCCGCTCGCGGGGAGAAGGTGAGGATGAGGGGCTCGGGGCGCTTTCCGTCCGTGGCTCTCGCCCCGAGCCCCTCACCCCGGCCCTCTCCCCGCAGGCGGGGAGAGGGGGGAACGCGCCCCGAAGAGCTGAAAGCGCTCATCAGAGCGCGGTCGATGATCGGTCCCCGGCTTCGCCCGGCGCGCCGCCTCCGGTCAAACGGTCGCGCCAGCGCGCCGCGAAAGCGTCGAAAGACGCGGAATCGGCGAAGATCACATCGACACGCCACTCCACCGTCTCGACGCCCTCGTCCCACAGCCGGCTCTCCTGGCGCCAATGAAAGGACGGCCAGGCCGGGTTGCGATAGGCGGGGCTAGCCGGATAATCCGGCGGATGCAGCGAGGGACGGCCGAGCAGCTCGATCAGCCATTGCATGATCTCGGGCAGAAACGTGCAGCCGAAAGAGACGCCATGGCGATGAACGCGATGCACATCGCGCAAAATCGTCTGCTGAATCAAGGCCAGAGCCGGCGGCTGATCGGCCGCGCGAAACTCCCGCAGCGCCAGCAGCCGAAAGCCGCGCTCCAACAATTGCGCCGGAACGGCGCGGACGTCCCCGGCTCGCTCGTGCTCGTGCATCGCGACCCTGCAAAATGCTCGGCTGTCCCGGCGGAGGCCGAGACGCGCTCTCCGCACGCAAGCGCCATGCCCGATCCCCAGAACGATCGGATGAAAGACAATAATCCTCCCCCTCATGCTGAGGAGGCTCCGCAGGAGCCGTCTCGAAGCGCGAGGGGGAGCTCCAGATGGCCGCGCAGGAAGGTTCCCTCGTCCTTCGAGACGCCGCTTCGCGGCTCCTCAGGATGAGGAAACCTTCACCCGAGCGCCCTGGCGGCCCGATCCACGGACAAAAAAAAAAGCCGCCCGGACGAACCGGGCGGGGGAGGAAGTTTCACACCAACACGCGGAGAAGAGTGAAGAGAACCGCGTGAAGCTCTATTGCGTTCAGAGCGTGGCTCCGGCCGCAAAGCGCGGGATCACCGGGCCGCCGATCTCGACGCCGACGCGATTGCCCGACGGGCTGAAGAAGAACAGCAGGCCGCCGAACTGGCTGTCGGTGTCATAGGCGAGGTCCGAAAGGCGCTCGATGTCGAAGCGGGCGTCCTGGACGATGACCGTCAGATCGCGCGTTTCGCCGGGGGCGATCGGCGTCTCGTCGCTGACCGAAAGGCCGCGATCGGCGAGCAGATATTCGGGGAACTGCGGCCGCGTGGTGAACACCGCGGGATTGAGGAAGCGCAGGCCCGCCGTGGTGAATTCGCCGATCTTCACCGGCTCGGTTCCATTATTGGTCACCCGCAGCTTGACCGACAGCTCGCGGCCGGGGACCGTATAGGAGCCGCCCTTGAACTGCGCCGTCACAGTGGCCAAAGGCAGCGGAATCGGGTCGATGCCCTTCAGCAGGCCGGCCTGCATCGGCAGAGTGCGCGGGAAGGCGCTATTGGCCCAGGCGTAGCCGAACAGAACCGCCAGCATGGAGGCCGCCAGCCACAGGCCGCCGATGCGCTTCTCGCGCAGGGTGATGAGGTCGTTGGCCTTGCCGGCCTTCACCCACCAATAGCGCACGATGAGGCCCTTGGTCATGAACCAGTAGAGGATCCAGGCCGCCGCGGCCGCCATCCATGCGAAATGATAGATGTAGGTCCAGGTGATGCCATAGGTCTCGAGATCGATGGTCGAGCCGTCGAGCAAAGTCACCGGATTGGTGAAATTCGCCATGTCGCCCTTGATGGTGATCCACTCGCCGGGGCCGACGATGGGTCCGCCGCCTTCGACATTGACCTGCACATGGACGTGGAAACGCCCTTGCCGGCGGGCTTTGAGCACCAGCTTGTACTCATAGTCCTTGCCGACTTGCAGCGAGAAGGAGCGCGGCGCCGGCACGTCGCCGACATAGGCGCCTTTGCGGATCAGCACCGGGCCCGGCTCGCCGACGTTCAAAAAGGCGACGTCCGGCTTGGCGACGGCCTGCGGCCAGCCGGAGAAGACGTGCACCTTGCCGGACAGCACCATCTCTTCGTTGACGTTGACCTCGGTCTTCGACCATTTCACATCGTACCAGTTGAGCGTGCGCATACGCAGAAAGGCCTGCTGCGAGCGTTCGCCATGCGCCGATGCGGGCGTCGCCGCCGGCAGAGTGGTGGCGGCGATCGCCGCGGCGAGGCCGAAGGCCAGAGCGCGCAGCGCCCGCGGCCTCACGCATCCCGCCAGTGTCGCGAGGAGCTTGTTCATCATTTCGATCGGTCTCCCTTTTCCTTGTTTTCTCGGCCGCGCCGCCGCCATTGCGACGATGAGGCCTCTTGAAATTCTTGCGATCTCTTCGCGAAGCGGGCCGCTATTTGCGCCGGTCCGCCTCGCGCTGGCGAATGTCCGGGATCAGATTTCGTCGGCGTCGATATATTTGGTGTTCGAGAACCAGGTGCCGATCTTCCACCACAGGAAGTAGATCAGCATGGAAATGAAGGCGGAGAAGAAGGCCGCGACCGGAACAACGTCCTTGCCGAAGGTGCGCAGCGTGCCGCGCTCGACCATGCGGATATATTCCGGCGTGCCCGTGCGCACATAGTTGAAGCCGATGAGATCGGCGAGCGTCAGCAGCACGCCGTCGATCTCGGCGGACTGGTGATATTGCGCCAGCACCGGCCAGTTGATCGGATAGAACAGGAGGCCCCAGCCCATGGAGCCGACCAGCGCCGTCACCAGCCAGCTGCCCGACATCATCAGCACCACGTCGAGCCAGAAGCCCATGGGGATGAGCGCCGACGGGAACACGAGATTGATCGGGAAGAAGGTCCAGCCCCAGAAATTGTCGTAGCGGTTGATCCATTCGCCGACGAGCAGCGCGAGGCACGCGACCGTCGCGCCGATCGGCAGACGGAACTTCTGCCACAGGAAGGATTGCACCGCGGCGGCGAAGCACATTGCGACGATGGGCGCCACCGTCGGCCACATGCGGCGGTCCTTGAAGTCGATCCAGAAGTCCCAGTCGCCGGCGAGCAGCATATAGTGGATGTGGAAGGATCCGAGCACCACGGCGAATAGCACGACGAGGAGAATCCAATCGGTCAGCATCACGCAGCCGAGAAACTCCTCCCTCGATTTCCATGCCTTTCCGGCGGGCGCGCCGGCCTCTGTGGAAATGGACATTTTGCTTTTGCTCCTCGAGATTGTCGCCTCCCCGGCGCATCTCGCGCCGGATGTTTTTTCTGCTTGCCCCGCCTCCGTCGCGGCCGCGCGAGAGACACGGCCGCTCCGGGAGGAAGGGAGCGCGCTTTCGCGCGAGGGATCAGAGAGAAAGGGCGTCCTGCTCATATTCCTTGGAGAGCTCGATCACGCGATCGAGCACCTGGCAGGCGGTGCCGAAGACGGCGAGCGCGAACCAGCCGAAGAACACGAAGCCCCAATGCAGCGGCGCCGTGAACAGCTCCTCCATGAACCAGAAGGTATGACCCCACTCGTTGAGGCCGATGTTCGGGAAGATCATGAAGGGGCCCGCGAAGAACAGCAGGAAGGGCAGAGAGATTTTCTTCGCGAATTGCGGAATGCGCGTGCGCGCATACATGAAGGCGCCCCAGCCGGCGATGATGTAGATCGGATAGCTGAGGTAGAACTCCAGAATATGGCTCGGCGTGAAGTCGGTGTCGCGAATGACCGTCTGATGCCAAGTGCCGTCCTGCTCGGTGAAGTAGGAGGCGCCCCAATAGACGGTGAAAGCGTAGATCGCGAGCCAGCCGATCAGCGTCAGCAGACGGCGCATCTCCTCGCGCGGCGCGACAGCGTCGATATTGCGGTCGCGCGTTTTCCAGAGATAGCCGCCGATGCCGCAGAAGGCGATGAATTCGAGCGGCAGCTCGGTCCACATCAGATTGAGCCAATAGGTCTGAAATTCGGGAGCGAAAGAATCGAGGCCCGCCTTCCAGCCGAAATACTGCTCATAAATGCGGATCGCCACGTAGAAGACGAAGAGACAGATCATCGTCCAATAGGCTGGCCAGTAATTGACGATGGTGTCTTTCTCAGCGGCCCGGACGGAGCCGGCCGCTTTCTCTGTTGTCAGGCTCATTGTCGTTTTCCTCCTCTTTGAAAGACGTCATCCGTTCGAGACGGTCTCCCGCCGCCCCGTATGACGCCTCTTCTCCCTATGGCGCGGTTCCTCGCGAGACCCTTTTCCCTCGGCCGCGCGACGCCGAGCGCGCGAGGCCGGTCGCCGGACCATTTCCGCGCCGCGCCTCTTTGCAGTAGAGCCCGAAAGCTCTTCGCAGCATCGGAACCTATCATGTCGAGCGCAGCAGTTGTCAATTGATCATAAAGAATACATATGCGACATTATGCTGCATATACTGTATTAAATACTTATACTACATAATAATATGATATTTCATATTATAAAAAATGAGACACGCCGGCTATATGCAGAATTTTAGCTGCACATTTGAATGATACTAGCTATCAAAATGTGAGATTTATTTATTTTCTAAGTACTGCGACATTGTGACGCCCACATATTCTTATTGTGACTCGGCTCGTCTTGGATCAAGAGAGAGGAGCGCGCCCGTCCACGAGAGGCGGCGATCGACCAATCAAAAACGGGAGGAGCAAGCTCACATGCTGCACAAAGTCCAAGAGCTCAAATGGGTCGTGCTGTGGATTCTCGTCACGATCTTCGTATTCGCGATCTTCATCCCGACGGTGAACAGAGCGCTCAATCTCTGACCGCATCGCGCATCGCGCTTTGGCGCGCTCGTCCGGGCCTCGCTCGAGAGCGGCCCGGACACCGCAGCCTCCCGGACACAGCCCTTTGCCGCGCCTCCGCCCTGAAGAGCAAACGACTACGTACGGTTATGCGATCCACTGAGTCGGCGAAACTCTACGCTGCGACATTATGTAGCAAGACTGCGACTATTCGATTCGAGGTCGCCGCTTTTGCTATTTTGAACTGTTCCAATTCCGTGAAACTTCGTCGAAATGCGCGGTTTTCTTGGGATTTCGCGCCGCGAGCCGCGCGAAGACACGGCCTCGGCGACGCAGAGCCCGCCGATCTCGCTCCACGAAGGCGTGCAGCCTGTGCAAAATCGAACATTGTCTTCGGTTTTGTAATCATGAGAAAAAGTGCCATGCGGCGACGCGCGCGGCGACAAAACGGGCGAGCGCGCGAAGCTCGAGGTTCAGTCTGCACGAGGAACGCCTGGAAATGAGCGGAAATGTTCTCGACCCCGACCATCCCCGCCTGGCTCCGGCGCCCGAACGCAAGCTCGAGACGTCGATTGGACGCGAGAGACGCAGCCGGCGCCCGGATGAGAATCGCCATCGCGAGGAGGTCATTCGCGAGGTGCTCACGCGCGAGGGCGAACGCCTGTCGCAAGAGGTCATTCGCAAATTGACGAGCGATCTCGGCGTTTCCCGCGCCACCGCCTATCGCATGATCAAGACCTTCCGCAGCTGCGGCGCCGTCACCGCGCCTATGACGCGTCCGGTCGGCCGTCCCAAGGGCGCGCGCGTGCTCGATTCGGCGCGCGAGACGCTCATTCGCGACGCCATAGAGACCTTCTATCTACAGCCCTCGCGGCCGAAGTTCAGCCAGCTCGTGCGCGAGATCGCAAAGCGTTGCCTGAAGGAGCGGCTGCCGGCGCCCAATTGGCGAACCATCAAAGCGCGCGTGCACGATATCGACATTCAGACGCGTACGCGGCGACGCAGCGAAACCGAATAGAGCAAACAGCGGCGAGCAAAGGTGCGGAAGAGATCAGAGGCCACACGGCCGCTCGAGGCCGTTCAGATCGATCACGCAAAAGTCGATGTGATGATCGTCGACGAAGACGCCGGCCGGGACATCGGCCGGCCCTGGATCACGCTCGGCGTCGACGCTTTCACGCGTATGGCGACGGGCTTCTCGCTTTCTTTGGCGCCGCCCACGCGGCTTTCGGCGAGCTTTTGCATTCTCCATTCCGTCTGCGAGAAGACGCGCTGGCTGGAGGAGCGCGGAATCGGCTTCGAATGGCCGGTCGCCGGATTGCCGGAGACGATCCATGTCGATTCCAACAGCTTCTTCGGTCGCCGCGCCTTTGTGCGCGCCTGCCGCGAGACGGGCATAGAGACGATCTGGAGCGAGCCCGCCGGCGCGCGCTATGGCGCGCATATAGAAGAGCTGGTCGGCAATCGCCTGGGCTGCATCCCGCTCGTCACCAATGTCGGCCCGATGGAGCGCGGCGAGCGCGATCTCTATGTGGGGCCCCATGCGCAACGCCTCACTCTGAGCGAGCTCGAGAGCTGGCTCGCCGCCGAAATCGCCGGCGTCTATCATTGCCGCAAGCATCGCGATCTTTGCCGTGCGCCGCTGACGCTGTGGCGCAAGCATATGCGTTCCGATCTGCTGCGAATGCCGCTCGATTGCGTGAATTTCCGCCTGTCGCTGCTGCCGGACGAGGAAGGCGCGCTGGCGGAGGACGGCCTGCATCTCTTCGGCCGCCTCTATTGGTCGCGCGCGCTCGCCGATGATTTCGCGGCCGGGCGCCGGCGCATCGAGGCCCGCTACGACCCGCGCGACCTCTCGCGCATTTTCCTGCGCCGCCCTTCGGGCCGATTCGTGAAGGCGCGCGAGATGCGGCGTTTCGAGCCGCTGCGCGAAGACGAATCGGATTTGGGCGCGCTCGCCGTCGCCGCGACCTCCGATCGTCGTGCGGTAGCGACGCGCCGCGAATCGACCATTGCTCCGCCTTTCGTTTCTCCCCTCTGCGAAGAGGCGCCGTCGAGCGACCTCGGCTTATGCGAGGACTCGGCCGGCCGCTCCTTCGTGACCGGCGAAGCGGCGACGCTATGCGTGCGCAAATGCGCCGAGGCCTGCCCTTTCACATTCGCCGATCGCTGAACGGAGAGCGGGAGATTCGCGGCGTCAGCCGCCACTCTCCCGCCGCCGGCGAATGAGCCCCGCCGTCGATCCGTCGAGCCCATCGAGCGGCGCATTCTTATTCTCGACGATCGGCGCCAAACGATTGGCCAGCTCCTTGCCGAGCTCCACACCCCATTGATCGAAGGGGTTGATGTCCCAGATCGCCGATTGCACGAAAACCTTGTGCTCATAGAGCGCGACGAGACGCCCGAGCGTGCGCGGATCGAGCTTCGAATAGAGCAGCACGCTGCTCGGCCGATCGCCAGTGAACACCTTGTGCGGCGCCAGCGCCTCGACACGCGCAACGTCCAGCCCCGCGGCGGCGAGCTGCGCTTTCGCCTCGGCGAGCGTACGCCCGCGCATAAAGGCCTCGCTCTGCGCGAGGCAATTGGCGAAGAGCAGCGCGTGATGATGCGCGTCGGCGTCGATCGGCTCGGCGGCGATGAGGAAATCGATCGGCGTGACGTCGGTTCCCTGATGCAGCAGCTGGAAAAAAGCGTGCTGACCATTGGTTCCCGGCTCGCCGAAGACGATCGGCCCTGTCGCGAATTCCGCGACGCCGCCGTCGCGCGCCGCCGATTTGCCGTTCGACTCCATGTCGAGCTGTTGCAGATAGGCGGGAAAACGCGCGAGGCGCTGATCATAGGGAATGATCGCCTGCGCCGCCCTGCCCTCGACGTCGCGGTGAAACACGCCGATCAGCCCCATCAGCGCCGGTATGTTGCGCTCGAGCGGCGCGCTGCGGAAATGCGCGTCCATGTCGGAGCCGCCGCGTAGAAATTCCGTGAAATTCTCCGGGCCGATGGCGATGACGAGCGAGAGGCCGATCGCCGACCATATGGAATAGCGACCGCCGACCCAATCCCAAAAGCCGAAGACGCGCGACGGATCGACGCCAAATTCCGCGACCTTGTCGAGCCGCGTCGACACGGCGGCGAAATGCGCCGCCACCGCAGCCTCCCCCAATTTCTCCACGATGAAAGCGCGCGCCAGAGCGGCGTTTGCCATCGTCTCCTGTGTCGTGAATGTCTTGGAAGAGACGACGAACAATGTGCGCGCCGGATCGAGGCCGGCGAGCGTATCCGCCATATCGGCGCCGTCGACATTGGAGACGAAATGCGCGCGCGGTCCTTTGGCGAAAGGCGAGAGCGCGCGCACGGCCATGGCCGGGCCGAGATCGGAGCCGCCGATGCCGATATTGACGATATCGGTGAAGGGCGCGCCTCCGGCGCCGCGCAATTCGCCCGAGCGCAGCGCGCGCGCAAAGGCGTAGACTTTCTCGCGCTCCGCCTCGATCGCGCCGCGCATATTCTCGCCGCCGACGATCAGCGGGCGATCCGAGAGATCGCGCAGCGCCCAATGGGCGGCGGCGCGGCCCTCGGTGAGATTGATGGGCGCGCCGGAAAACAGCGCCGCGCGCGCGCCTTCGAGATCGGCGGCGCGGGCGAGCGCGACGAGAAGACGCAAAGTCTCGCCATCGATGCGGTGCTTGGAGAAATCGAAAAGGAAATCGTCGAGCGCCACAGAAAATTTCGCGAAACGATCGGCTTCGGCGGCGAACAGATCGAGCGTGCGCGCGGCGCGCAAAATCCGCGCCCGCTCCTGCAGCGCCGCCATCGCTTCGAGAACGCGCGGACGGGACATGGGTTTCCTCCCGGAACGACGGCGACGCTCGCGGCGCGCCGCTTCGTTATTGTCTTCTCGGCCTTCCGCCGGAACGCGCGCCTTTGCGGCGCAACATGCTCTCGACGCACGCAATTGCGCGAATCAATTCGCCGCCCGACCTCGGCAGCCATATACGCCTGTTGCTTTCTGACTGTATTATGACACTTACATGTGTGATTTATATCGTTCAGATGACAGACGGAGGAGCCTCGGTGCGGCAAATTCCTTTCCTGGACGTGCGGGACGGCGGGCCGATCGCCCATGCGACGGCGCGCATCGCTGCGGCCGAGGCGCTGCGCGACGCCTGCCTCGCGCCCATGCCGCGCTGGGGCCATGTCTGTCTCGCGCCGCTCGATCGGCTGGCGCGATCCTGGCTGCAGAAATCCGCCTCCCGCTATTTCGAGGATTTGGAGCGCATCGCCGAGATATTGGGGTTCCATGGCGCGGCCACTCTCAACATGTCCTATCTCTTCGCCTGCACCACCCGAGCCTTCGTCGGGCCGGACGGCGCGCCCATGATCCGACGCTCGCTCGACTGGCCCTTTCGCGGGCTCGGCCGCGGCGTCGAGATCGCCTGGGCCGCCGGGACGGCGGGCGGCTTCTACAATGTGACTTGGCCGGGAGCGGTCGGCGTTCTCACTGCAATGGCGCCGGGCCGCTTCTCGGCCGTGATCAATCAGGCGCCGATGCGCCGCCGCATCGACGGCCTCGCCGCCTTCCCTTACGATTTCGCGCTCAATCTCGCCAATGCGCTGAAATGTGAGACCGGCTGGCCGCCGGATCATCTCCTGCGCTACGCCTTCGAGACTTGCGCGACATTCGAGGAGGCGGTCGCTCTGCTGGCGCGCGAGCCGCTGGCGCGGCCGGTGCTGTTCACGCTGACCGGAACGAAGCCGCAGGAGATCGCGCTGATCGAGCGGACCGAACGCGACGCCAATGTGCTGCGCGGCCCGGTCATCGTCGCCAATGATTGGCAGCAGCCGCGCCCCGGCTGGCGCGGCCGCATGGGGCCGGAAAACAACGAGGCCCGTCGCGCGCTGATGCGGCGAACCCCGGCCGACGCCGCACCCTTCGCCTGGGCGATCCCGCCCGTGCTCAATCATACGACCCGCCTCGTCGTCGAGATGACCTCCGCCCGCGCGGATGGCCTCGCCGCGCGCGGCTATGAATGCGCGCCCTGGCGGAGCCTGCCGGAGCCGGCGACGGCGGACTTCCGCCTCGGCGACGGCGCAGCCGCCCTCGCCGCATGATTGCTTGCACCGCGTGATTATTTCGGCGCCGCCGCGCGCCTCAGCCGATCATTGATCGCCTCGCCGAGCCCATGCGCCGGAATCGGCGCCACAGCGACGGCGCGCGCCCCGCCCGCGTCCAGCTCACGCAGATAGAGGAAGAGATTGGCCGCCGCCTCGGCGAGATCGGCGGATGGGGACAAATCCAAGATCGGTCCCTCCCCGCCCCGCTCGGCGAGGCGGCCGCCGAAATCGAGCCCGGCCTCGCCCGCGCGCAGCTCTTCGGCCTCCAGCCGCAGCCGCGCCATTGGCGCATAATGGGAGGCGGTCATCCCCGGCGCGACGACCGCCGCCGCGCCGCCCTCGCCCTCCAGCGGCGCGCCCAAGACCTGCTCCAGCGCCTCCCGCGCCAAGGCGCCCGGCCGCAGCAGCCGCGGCCGCGCGCCGAGAAAGGCCACGATCGTCGATTCGACGCCTTTGTCCGCGCGCCCGCCGTCGATGACGAGATCGACCCTCGGCCCGATATCCCCCAGCACATGCGCCGCCGTCACCGGGCTGACATGGCCCGAGCGATTGGCCGAAGGCGCGGCAATGGGCCGCCCCGCCGCCAGAATCAGCGCCCGCGCCACCGGCGCCGAGGGAGCCCGCAGAGCGACGCTCTCGAGGCCGGCGCGGGCGAGCTCGCAGACCGAGCCGCCCGCCGCCCGCGGCGCCACCAAGGTCAGCGGCCCCGGCCAAAAGGCCTCGGCGAGCCGCAGCGCCGCCGGCGACAGCTCCGCCTCCCGCCGCGCGGCGTCGATGTCGGCGACATGGGCGATGAGCGGATTGAAGCTCGGCCGTCCCTTGGCGGCGTAGATTTTCGCCACCGCCTCCGCCGAAGTCGCATCCGCGCCGAGCCCATAGACCGTCTCGGTCGGGAAAGCGACCAATCCGCCCTCCCGCAAAATTCGCCCGCCTCTCTCGATCGCCTCCTCGCCCGCCGGCGCGACCCGCGCCGCGCCATCCTCGCCGCGCGTCATCGCGTCCCGCCATAGGGGGGCGCCGGAATGGCGATATGCGCCGCCCGCAACGCCCGCGACCAGCTCTCGCGCAAATCCCGGAAATAAGGATCGGAGCCGTCTATGCGGGTCGAGACGTCGGTGCGCAGCGCATCCCGACGCAAAAGCGCGATATCGACCGGCAGGCCCACGGAGAGATTGGAGCGAATCGTCGAATCCATCGAGATGAGCCCGATCTTGAGCGCGTCGAGCACGTCGGTGTCGAAAGAGACAGCACGGTCGAGGATCGGCTTGCCGTATTTGTGCTCGCCGATCTGCAGATAAGGCGTGTCCTGCGTGCATTCGATGAAATTGCCGGCCGTATAGACCATGAACAGCCGCAGCGGGCCGGAGCCGATCTGCCCGCCGAACAGCAGTGACACGTCGAAGCTGACGCCGGAATCCTCCGCCCCCTCCCCCGCCATGGCGTGCGAGCGCCGCACCGCGCGGCCGACGAGTTGCGCCGCCTCCAACATGCCGGGCGCGTCGACGAGCCGCTCGATCTCGTGCGTCTCGGGGTTTTCGAGCCCCTCGGCGAGCAGAGTGACGGCGCCCTGGGTGACGGAGAGATTGCCCGCGGTGGCGAGCATCATGACGCGCTCGCCCGGCTGCTCGAAGACGTGGAGCTTGCGGAAGGTCGAGATATTGTCGAGCCCCGCATTGGTGCGGGTGTCGGCGATCATGACGAGGCCGCCGCGCACGAGAATGCCACAACAATAGGTCATCGCCGCTCCGATAGCTACCGCCCGGTTCCGACGCCGGGCGCGTCCGGAGGGCGGGCGGGCGCAACTTAGCGCATCGCAAAGGATTTGACCGCGCGAAATTCGGCGAGCGCCCAATTTTCGATCGGGCGTTGCGGCGCGGCGCGAATCCGCTATAGGAACACTATTCCCGGCCGAAACGGCGGCTGGGCCGGTAGCTCAATGGTTAGAGCCGGCCGCTCATAACGGTCTGGTTGCAGGTTCGAGTCCTGCCCGGCCCACCAGGGAGGCCCGTTGCGCCGCGTAAATCGCTGAAAATAAAAAGTTTGATGCCGTCGCCCGGCTCTTGCGCCCGCAAGAACTGCATAACATAATGCAGCACATGGACGACGAAATGCCCTTTGCGTCCCATATCGTGAAACGCGGCCGCATGTACCAATACGTGCGTCGTGTCCCGGAGGATATTGCCGACCGCTTCCCCTACTCCCGCATCCAGCGCTCCCTCCGGACGCCGGAAAAAGCCCGCGCCTTCGAGGCCGCGGCGAGGGTGCACGCCGAGGTCGAGCAGCAGTTCGCCCACGCCCGCCGCAACAAGGGCGCGACCCTCGATCTCACGCCCGTCGACGATTGGGAGTGGCCCGATTGGCGCCTCCTCGCCGACTGGTTCAAGGCGATCCTCATCGAGGACGATTGGCAGGCTCGCTCGAGGCAGCTTCCGGGCGCCGCCTTCGACACGGGCGTCACGCGCAGCCTCTTTTGGCGCGACAGCACGGTGGCGCAAGCCCATCTCGATCTGCGGGCGACTCTTCGCGAGATGACGATCAGCCGTTATGCGGAAGAGCGCATCGGCTACGTCCAGAGCATCGTCCGCCGCCTGGGCGTCCCCGTGTCGAAATCCTCCCCCTATTTCGAGCGCTTCATGGGCGCGTGTCTGCGCGCGGAACTCGAATATCTCACGGTCTTTTTCGATCGCGAGGGCGGCCGGATGGAGGAAGCGCCCCACCCCGACACCATCAAAGGCAAGTGGCGAAAGGCGGCGGAGCAGCTCCGCGAGCAACGCGCCATCTCGCTCGGCATCGACATCACGAAAACCAAGAAGGCCGGCAAAACGCTGACCGACTGTTTCGAGCAATGGAAGCGCGATCGTCAGCAGGCCAATAAGAAAACCACCCGCCACGGAGCCGACGAGAAAGAACTAGCGATCGAGGATTTTCAGAAGCACGCTCGCGTGCGCGACATCGGCGAGATCACGCGTGCGCACATCATCGCCTTCCGCGACCACCTTTTCACGACGGGCCTGAAGACGCCGACCGTGAACAAACGCGTCGGCCAGATCACAACGCTGCTCGCGACGGCGCAAAGAGCGGGCTGGATCGATACGGCCATCACCGGCGGCATCTATATCGAGATCCCCGCAGGCACGAACGAGCGCGAGCCCTTCGATAGAGCAGAGCTGGACCTCGTCTTCGGCCAGGACGTGTTTCGGAAAGGAGTCCGCTCGGAAAACCCCAAGGCCGGCGGCGAGCTGGAGTTCTGGATACCTCTCGTTTCGCTCACCAGCGGCCTCATCTCGTCCGAGATCATTCAGCTCGGACCGGACACGGTCGTCCCCCACCCCGACCACCCGGAGATCATCTGCTTCGAAGTCTCGAATGCAGGCGGCCGATCGATCAAGGCCCATGCGAGGAAGCGCTATGTGCCGGTGCGGAAAGAGCTGCTGAATGGCGGCTTCCTGGCGCTCGTCGAGAACGCTCGCCAAAAGGGATGGAAAACCTTGTGGGCGGCCGCCGAGCAGAAGGCGAGCGTCACCTCGGTCTCGAACATGTTTTCCTCGTTCTGGAGCGATCGACTTCGTAACGAGCTGTCGATCAAAGATCCGCTGAAAACCCTTTACTCTCTGCGGCATAATTTCCGCGACGCGCTCTCCGCCGCCGGCGCAACCCAATATGAAAAGGACCAGCTCATGGGGCATGCGGAGGCCGGCACCGGCAAGAAATACGGGACAAAGAAAAAGCCGCGCGTCGTGGACATAGTGAGGCTGAATGAATTGATTCAATCGCTGGCATGGCCGTTACTCGGCCGCATCGAATGGCCGTCACCATAGCAAGTAGAATCTGACAACAACCAACCAGACCACGTCATTCGGCTCAAAGTCCTCCCGCCCCAGCCAGAATTCCGCAAATCGTTGGAATCACTTGAAAATCGCCTCAGCTGGGGCGCGTTTCCACATCCGTGTGACACATGGCTGGTACACCACGGAGATTTTCGTGCCCGCCATCCCCCATGTCGTGCGTCGCGGCGCATACTATTATTGGCGGCGTCGACTGCCGTCGGCCCTTGCCGAATCGAGAAATTCTGCGACCCTGATTCTCGGCCTGCGCACCAGCAACCCCGGGAGAGCGCGCTACCTCGCGGGCCAGATTTCCGCGCTCGCCGATCGTTGTTTCTTTCCGGCCGCCATGACCAGTCGCCTCTCCCAGCAGCAAATCCAGAAAGTGTTCCGCATCGTCTTCACACAACACCTCGACAAGCTCGAGGCCGTGGCGGCGCGCGAACGCGCGGAGGACGATTTCGATCCTGAGAAGAGCCGCCGCAGCGAGCGCGTGATGGGCCACGTCTATCGCCTGCTC
>NZ_WOVC01000052.1:0-15584 GCF_011378635.1 Methylosinus sp. RM1 | reverse complement strand
TCTGGCCCGCCCAACCCCTCGGAACCGCCTTCAGGCCCCTACGAAATCCGCGCGTCGACTTCTTCGAAGCCCCTTAGCGTAGGATATCGGGAAGATTCCACGATGACCCCATATGGGCGATGCTGAGGGTGTCCCGCTCCGGTTCGCACCAGAACCCGCAAAATCACGCTCGACGGATATCAAGCGTCACATCGGGCGGCGCGCGAGCTTCTCGCACAGCATCGAGGCGGCGCACGGACTCGAATTCGATCATCGAAATACCTGCATAATCTCATTGAGCAGGATCACCGATCTATCAAACTTCGTTTGGGGCCTATGCTCGGGTTCAAGCGATTCCGACATGCGGCGATCACGATCGCCGGCATCGAACTCATGCATCGCATCAGAAAGGGTCAATTCGCGCTGAGCAGATTTAGAGCCGCCGGGACGACTGCGCCCGAAATCTGGAGTGCGGTGCTCGCTGCCTGATCCAAACGAACTGCCGGACCCCATCACGTAGCTATCGGCAAAAATTGCACCGCGACCATCGGCGGCTTGTCGGCAGATGGCCTCAGTCTTCGATGTCGAACGCTACGATCCCGCGAAAAATCTGAAGCACTTGCGCGATCTTTGGGTCGGCATGGACACGCCGGACGGGAGATAAGGCGGAGGCGCCTTTCGGTCTCACGCAATATCAGCGGCGGCTCATCGATTTCGCTGGCCCATATCGGCGCCGCAGCGCAGATCCGACATGAGCCTTCGCTTGCGGCCCAGCATGTCGTCATCGGTCTTCGTCGCCTCGTCGTGACGCGAAACGCCGAGCGCGGCCGCATCCGCCTTTTCGAAGAGAGCGATCTCATTCGTCGCGCAAAGAGCGCGAATCTGGTCTTCCTCTAGATAGGTGAGATCGAGAATTTTCGGCCTGTTTCGCAAGAAAGGGTCATTGCGAACGAGGTCCGCGGCGAACAAAAGTCGCGACTTGTCGACGATCACGAAATCCGCGTCGGTACGAGCGATTGCGTCGGCGGCCCTCGCATAGGGTTCGACGAAGCGCTGCGCTTGGATGAGATGGGCGGGAAGCAGAACGAGCGCGCCGATGACGCAGCCGATCGCCAGCGTCGATCCGAGCTCTCGGCTAGCGCGTGCATTCGCGCGCGCGGCGAGGTCGACCCATCCATAGGCCGCGAGCAGCGAAAAATTTCCGAGCAGCCCGTGCAAATAGCGATATCCCCAGCCATGACCCTGATAGGGGAGGACGATGAACATGGCGATGAGCGTGAGGCAGACGCCGGCCGCGAGCTCCCGGGCGATTCCGGAACCTTCGCGTATCTGCGTGTAGGAGAGAATGACCAAGGGCAGGAGAACAGGATTTTGCCAGACGACGAATCGCAGAATGTTCTTCGCCATGAGATCGGCGCCCGACCATTGGAAGCTCGTCAGAAGGACGAGGACGCGCGCGATGAAATAGACGAGTCCGACCTCGTCCGACGTTTCCATGGAGACGCCGCGCCATAAGGCGAGCAATTGCCAATAGCCGATCCAAAAGAGAAGCGCGATCGCATAGGAGCCGATATAGGCCGCGGCGACGCTTCGCCGCTGCGATATCCAAAGACGCAGAATGAATGGCGCGGCGAAGAGCGGATGAAAGATCGTTTGATGAAGTCCGATCGCGAAGGCCCCGATGATGATCGCGGCGGCGTGTCCGGCTTTGTCGTCGCGTAGAAATAGCCAGAGCCAGAGCATGTCGAGAGTAAGATGGGCGGTCATCGCGTAGCTCGTCATCGAGCCGACGATCAGCTGCGAGGAGGTCGGCGTCAGCACGGCGGCGACGAGCGCCGGAGCCGGATCGGACGGCCAGAGGCGGCGCGCGACTGCAAAAACGGCGATGACGGCGAAGGCGGCGAGAAGTGGATTGGTTGCGGCCGGATCGATGAAGCCGACGAGCGCGCGCAACGCCGCATTGCCCGGCAGATAGGCGGAAACGAATCCATCGATCTGGTCGATCGGGACCATGAAAGTCGGCGCGAGCGCCGTCGCGAGGGGGCGATGCTCGGGAGCGATGGGCGCGATCAAATGACCAGAGCGGAAGATCGTCGCGTCGAATTCCGCCAATATTTCATCGCGCGACAGATGATAGTCGTGAAATATCGAATGCGTTCCGACGACCCCGCAAACGAGAACGAGAAGCGCGAGCAGCGAGACGGCCGTGACGCGGCGAGACGGTTTCTCGAGACAGCCGAAGCTCCGAGGAAATGTCGGCCGCGCGATGGCGAGGATCGCGAGGAGAAGGGCGACGCCGATGAGCCATGGCGCATCCTGACTGCGAAAAAAATAGGTCGTCAGCCAAACGAACTTCGGCTGCCTCACTGTGTCGATATAGACAGGCTCGGTCAGGGAGGCGACGCCGACGCCGAAAAGGACGAGCGCCGATGAAATGATCGTCGCGCCCTTCAATGTCCGATGAAATGCCGCGTTCCGGCGTTCTGCGTCGCAAGACGTATCGAGGTCGGACATCGTTTCTCTCTATCGTTGGCGCTTCGGCTATGGTTCTGGATGTGCGACCAGTCGCCTCAAAAGCGTCGCATAGCGCTCCGCCGAAGCGCTCCAAGAATATCGCGAGCGACAGAATTCGGCGCGTGCGAGACGCGATCGCCTCGGGTTCTCATCCGGCTCGAGCAGCCGGGATGTCGCCGCTGCGAGCGCCGCCGCAGTCGCTCGCGGAGCCTCGTCGTCGATGACGACCTTGGTCAGAAATGGTTCGGCGGCTTCATCTGCGGCGGCGGTGTCTGCGCCGCAGACGATCGGCAGACCACAGGCGAGCGCTTCTTGTATGACGAGCGGAAAGCCTTCGCCGACGCTCGGCAGCAGCAATAGGTCGGCGGCGCGATAGAGGGGGGCGAGCGACGCGCCCGCTAAATTTCGATAAACGCGTATGTTGGGCAGTCGCCATTGCGCAGGATCGATGACGCCCCAGCCGGCGAAGACGAACAAGATGTCGGGACGTTCGCGCGCCAGACGCTCGAGTCGGAGCAGGCCCTTTTTTTCGACGAAGCGTCCGACGAAAAGAGCAATAGGACCGGCGGCGGGCAGGCCGAGATCGGCCCGCGCCGTAGCCCTTTCGGCTTCCGATTCGGGAGGAAAGAAAATGTCGGCGTCGACGCCGTTGAAGACGAGCCGAGGCGGGCGGCGATAGGGGATGGCTTCGAAATAGCGTCGCGTGAGATCGCTGATGAAGACGATCTGATCGGCGCGGCTCAGAAGCGGAACGGCGACGAGTCGATTGGCGATCGCCATGAGCGATCGGAGAATGGGATTGCGATAGGGAACGACGCCGATATGCTGTACGACGAGGAGCGGCTTGCGAAACAAGCGCGCCGCGAAAAATGCGGCGACGCTGGTCAAATAGAGCGCGTCATGGACGATGACGACGTCGGCGTTGCGCACTTGCGCGAAGATCGAGCGAAAGGCGCTCGGAAACAGAAGCGGATAGGGAATTTTGGCGATCCGCTCGACGATGTCGGAGGCGGGCAGCTCGCGCTGCGCGGGGTTGAACGACGGGTCGCCGCCATTGCTTTTTCCGGTCGCGAGCCAGGCGATTTCGAAACCGAGCGGCGACAAGGCCCTCGCCAGCGCGCCGGCGACGATCTCGACGCCGCCGCGACGCGTTTCGAAGTAGTGCGACAGCATGGCGAGTCGGATGACAGGGCTGCGCATCTTCGCGCGGTCGGTCAGATCGGTCGCCATTTCATGCTCGTTTCGAGGCGATTGGGAAAGACCATCGCCTCGACGCCGCGACGATAGTCGCCGTCGGAGACGATTTCGTACGCATAGCCGGCGTCATGCGCGAGCGTCCGCCAATCTTCGGCGCAGAGATAGGAGGCGCTCACCATTCCGTTGAAGGGAAGATTGCCGATGAGATCGAGCGCGGTGAGCCGCGCGGTGTCGAGCAGGCCAGTAGAAAGATGATCCTTGATGTAGAGAGGGCCTGCGCCGGCGACGCGGCGACATTCGCGCATCAGAGGACGGCGAAGCGGAGCCGGAACATGATGCAGAACATTGAAGAGGATGACGCATTCGAAGGAATTATCGGGAAATGGAAGCGTGCGGCCGTCATAGATGGACGTTTCGACATCGAGCGACGGCAGGAATCGGTTTTCGACGTCGACGGAGGCGATGTGATCGAGGCCGAACAGCGACTTGATCGTATGGGCGAGGAGCCCGGTGCCGCCGCCGACATCGAGGGCGCGACGATGCGATTTGTCCCATACGCGACGCAGATTGGAGAGAGCCACAAATTGATAGATCGGGCTGCGCCAGGAATAGACAGGCGCATGGGGCGACATGCAGCGCATCAGATCATCGAGCGTGAAGCGTTCCATGCAATTATCCTCGGCTCGTGGAACGCAGTCCCTGCAGGGGCGCGCGGACGCGCGACAGCGCCCATCTCGTGCAGTTGTAATTCCAGAGCGTTATCAGAATCGTGGCGAGTGGCGCCGCGATCGCCATGGGGAGATCGGCGAGATCGCCGAGAATATAGAGAGACGCGAACCAGAGCGGACAATTGGCGAGCATGGCGAGAGCGTAGCGCGCAAAGGAGGGCCAGGACGCCGCCGCGTCGAAGGTGATCGAACAATGGAGGACGTATCCGATGACGAGTATCGGCCCGAATGCGAGAAGCGTCGCCCAGATATAATGAACGCCGACGAAACCAAAGCCGATGACGGAGACGTTGTTGAGAAGCGCGCAGAGCCCGCCGACGAGGATAAAGCGCGGCAGTCTCATGGGGAGAGCCGGATCGGCCGACACAGCACGAGGTACACACATGCATTGTCGCGCGTGACCCAGTCCGGTGTGATCGCGTCTTCGAGCAATGCGCGAAAATTGAGGGCTATGGCGAGCGTTCGGCCGATGACACGGCCGAGGATCGGCAGCTTTGCGAGGGCATGGTAGCCGCAAGTCAGCCTGAGCAGAGTCGTCCAGGCGGGCAGCCCGATCAGAGGCGCGCATTCGATGGACTCGAATCCATGTGCGGCGAGTTCCGTCAGCAGGCCGGGTCGCGTCCAACGGCGGTAGTCCTCTGGATGCGGATGGTAGAACCAATTGCCATGTGTCGATAAAATCAGCCGGCCGTCGGCGCGCAGCAGCCTATGCGCTTCGCCGAGATAGGAGCCGACATCGGCGACATGCTCCAGTACTTGAAACGACAGGACGATATCCGCGCTCGCATCGGGCGCGTCGACGCGGCCGCTGGGATCAATCGCAATGTCGGCATTCGCGAAATCCGCGCCGCGATAGGTCGCGCCGAGCGCGTCGAAGATCGGCTTGTAAGGTTCGGAGCCGCATCCCAAATCGACCGCGACGGCGCCGGGCCGCACGATCCGCGCGGCGACTTTCTCGATGCTGGCGCGCATCGCGCGGAGCAAAAGCCAGTCCGTATCGAAAATGCGGGGACGAAGGCGACGGCGGGCGTCCTCCGTGATCATCGATCGGCCGCCTTCGCCGCTCGATCGAGACGCTCGACGTCCTCGCAGGTCCCGATGGGCGAGCGCACGGAGCGTCGTCGCGTATCGGACCAAGTCTCGGCTTCGGCTCGGTCGATGAAATTCGCTTCATGGCCATTGACGATCGCCAGCAGGAACCCGGCGAGCGCGTTTTGCGCGCCGATCACGATCAACGTCGTGCCGACGACGGCGGGAAGAACGGTGCCGATCGGCTCGAAATTACGGCTCGACCAATAGCCGAAAACAGACAGGAGAATCAGGAGGCCAGAAGCGAAGAAGACGCTTCCTGCGACGAGCATCGTCTCCAGCGAGAACCAATCGGCGACCTTGTCCTCCCACCAAGATGGGGCGCGAAAACCTTGTCGCCGACCATAGAAATGCGTCGCGGCGGCGAGAACTGCGGCGGTGTGTCCGAGGCCGAGCAGAGAGCCTGCGAGAATCATCCAATAATTGCCGAAAGGCGATTTGTTCTCGGTCAGCGCGGCGACGCCGGTCAGCGTCAATATCCCCAAGGAGACTGCGATCGCCAGAGCGGCCGGCGCAGCGAAGGCCCAGTCGGGACTGAACATCAGGAGATAACGCAGATGTCGCCATCCGTCGCGCCACGGCCGCAGATGCGAGGGCCGATCGCGCCGATCGCGCGAGAGCGTCACCGGGACCTCGACGATATGCTGCTGTTTGAGCGCCGCCTTGATGATCATCTCGCTCGCGAACTCCATGCCGCGGCCCGTGAGATCGAGCCGTTCGAAACAGGAGCTGGTCAAGGCGCGCAAACCGCAATGGGCGTCGCTGACGCCCGCGCGGAAAAACAGATTCAAGACGAAGGTCAGCGCGGGATTGCCGATGTGGCGATTTTTCCAGGGCATCGCTCCTCGTTCTATCCGCCCTTTGAAGCGCGAGCCGACGCAAAGATCAGCGCCGGCGGCGAGGCGGCGCACCATTTCGACCGATTCCCGAAAATCATAGGAGCCGTCTGCGTCGCCCATCACGAGATAGGCGCCATTGGCGCAACGGAGCCCTGCAATGAGCGCGGCGCCGTATCCGAGCTGCTCGACGTCGACGACCCGCGCGCCGAGCGCGCGCGCGATCAGCTGGCTGCCGTCGCGGCTTCCATTGTCGGCGATCACGATTTCGCCCGACAATCCGAACTCGCGGCTCATCGTCTCGAGCGCCTCCCGTGCGTTGGCGATGCAGTTGGGCAGGCAGCGGGCCTCGTCGAGACACGGCATTATGATCGATACGTCGATCTTGGTGGACGCGCTCCCTAAAACAGCGACCTGCGTCATGCTCAAAAGTCTCGGATAGCCACGCTCAAGATATGTCGAGAGATTGGTTAGCATTTCGTTAAAGCCGCTGGCTTTCGCCGCGTGGGAAGCGCGTCGCGCGGGTTCTGTCGCAAATTTTGTCTACAGGCGCGCCGGGCAAGTGAGAATGACGTGGCTCAGGCGGCGAGGGAATAGAATTGCTGCGCAGGACGCATTTCGTTCGTCGTTCGCATCTGCCCCTTTCGGATCATGTGCATCAGCTCGATTCCAGAAAGCGTCGCGGCAGCCGATCGAAATGATTTGAAACCCAGCGTCGGACGCGTTTCACTGCTCGATGGTCCTGCTCGACGATATTATTGAGATATTTGATGCGCCGGATTTCGATGTCCGCTTCACGCTCCTCATTGTAGCTTTCGATCGCCGCTGTGTTGGCTCCGCTCTTGTCGATCGTGATCTTCTTCGGCTTGCCGTGCTGGCAGATCGCTTTGCGCAAGAAGCGTAACGCGGCTTTGCAGTCCCTCTTGGCCGTCAGAAAGAAATCGACCGTCGCACCCGCTTTGTCGACCGCCCGATACAGATATTTCCAGCAGCCTTTGACTTTCACATAAGTCTCATCGAGACGCCAGCTCGACCCGACAGCGCGCTTGCGAGCACGAAACTCCTTCTCCAGCAAAGGCGCATATTTCGCGACCCAGCGGTTGAGCGTGGAATGGTCGACCTCGACGCCGCGCTCTTCCATCATTTCCTCGAGCTGACGATAGCTTATCGGATACGCCACATACCAGCGGACGCCCCACAGGATCACGTCGCGTTCAAAATGGCTGCCCTTGAAATCGATCATCACGCTATTCCGCCTGCCCCAGCCCGGCGATCATAGCCCCAACCGGCCCGCGAGAAAAATTCGCGACAGAGCCCAAAAACTCGCCCCCATGAGCGTGGACCGAGCGCATAGCGTCGATTTCTCTGCGCCTGTGGCATAAGCGCAACAATCACGCATCCCGCGCAGCGATACGTGTTTCTCCTGAGAAGATCGGGCTTCCGCAAAGAAGCAAGGCAGAAACGCGTCAGTTTTCTGAATTTTAGATGACTTTTTCGGTCATAAACCTGAATCAATAGCTCCCTCATGAGTAGATCGACGTCGAAGTCTACCTAGGGGATCGTCGATGCGGAACTGGCCAGCGCGCCGCGAAAGACACGCGCGCATCGAAATCATTCCTATGATCGACGTGATGATGTTCCTGCTGGTCTTCTTCGTGCTGATCAGCATCAATGTGCTTCCGGCGCTCGGGCTCAAAGTCACGCCGCCGACCTCTGCACATCCAGACAAGGTCGTCGAGCGCACACGCGTGACGATCGGCATCGATCGCGCCGGCGATACCTATATCGACGGCAAGCCGATCTCGCTCGCCGAACTCCCCGAACGCCTGCGCGGCCTCGCGAGCGAGGACAAGCCGCTCGCCGTCGTCATCAGCGGCGACGAGGGCGCGGGACTTCAGAGTCTCGTCTCCGTCCTGGACGCGCTCAAGTCGGCGAAGGTCGCGAGCGCCTCCATCGTCACGAGGCCGCAATAGTGCGGGCCAGACCGGCGATGGACAGGCTCGATGTCGCGAGCAACGCCGCCGGACTCGCCGGCGCGCTGACGCTGCTCGTTTTGTCGCTGACGATGGCGCCTGAGACAAATCGCGTCTCGCCGGCCGATCCCGGCGCGCAGACGATGGAGATCGCGCTCGATCTGCCGGTCGAGGCGGAGGCGTCCGAGCCGCGTTCGCCGGAGCCGCTTCAAGAGACGCCCATTGATGCGCCGCAGCCGCAGACGCTCGAGGAGACGCCACCGAGCGATGCGCCCGCGCCCGTAGCCGCGCAGCCAAAACCGCAAAAGCCCGAAAAGCCGACGCAGAAAGCCGAAGCGCGTCCGCACAAGGAACGCGACTCCAAGACCGATTTTAAAAAAGAGGCGCGCGAGCCTGTCGCCGCGCGGCGGGGCGAAGGCGCCGCGGCCGAGAAAAGCTCGCGCGCCGCCGGCAATGTCTCCGCCTTCCGCGCCTGTCTCGCCGGCGCGCCCTATCCGACCTCCAAGGACGCGCGGCTGCAAAAGCCTTCGGGCTCCGTCGGCATAGCGATCTCGGGCGGCTCGGCTTCCGTCACCAGCAGCTCCGGCTCTGCGATCCTCGATTCCGCCGCGCGTTCTCGCGCCGTCGCCTGCGCCTCCGCGGCCGGCGGCGGCGCGCTCAGCGGCGTCGTCGTCTTCCACCCGAGATAGTTCGTAACAGAGGTCTCCCCGATGAAGTTCCGTGTCCTCACGCTCGCCCTGCTCGCCGGCACCTCGACGCCGACCCTCGTTTTGGCGCAATCGGCGCAGGAGCCACAAAAGCCCGCGCATGACAGCCGTTCGCAAAGCGGTCTCACCGCGGCGCCGACCGACTTCGGCCGCGTCGACATCTATGGCAACAGCGCAAGCGCGCCGGCGCCGGACGGCGTCAACCGCCAGGATTTGGGCGGCGGCTATATGATCGAGGAAGAAGCGGTGAAGACGCGCTCGACCGTGACGCGCGACGCCATCGCCAAAATGTCGCCGACGGCCAATCCCTATCAGATGATCAATCTCCTGCCGGGCGTCGTCATCACCAGCACCGACAACTCCGGCCTCAATGGCGGCAACATACGTATCCGCGGCTACAACAGCGATCAGCTGGGCCTCACCATCGAGGGCATGCCGGTCAACGACTCCGGCAATTACGCGCTCTACCCGCAGGAATATGTCGACAGCGAGAACATAGAGCAGATCTCGATCGCGCAAGGCTCGCCCGATCTCGACAGCCCGCATATCGGCGCCTCTGGCGGCGTCATCAACATCTATATGCGCGATCCCTCGAAGACGCGCGGCGGCTTCGTCGATTTCTCCTACGGCATGCACAGCACGGCCCGCGAATTCGCCCGCGCCGAGACCGGCCAGATCGGCGATTTCCGCGGCTATGTGTCCTATTCGCATTACACGGAAAATCACTGGTCGGGTCCGGGCTCGAACGAGCGCCAGCATGTCGATTTCAAAGGCGTGTGGGAGCCGAGCCAAGGCAATCGCGTCGGCCTCTCGGTGATCTTCAACGACGCGCTGAATAATTTCTATCAATATCCGACGCTCGGCAGCTACAATACGCTCGGCGCGCGGTCGGTCGGCTACAACAACGCGCTGCCGGCGTCCTATTTCGTGCCGTCGGCAGGCGCCTGGGACCGCTCCGCCAATCAAGCGAACCTCTATTACAAATGGCGCATCAACCCGTTCCGCAATCTGATCGTCAGCGCGCCTTCGACCTTCGCCATCAGCAAGGACGTCACTTACGACGCCATCCCCTATTTCTGGTACGGCTACGGAAGCGGCGGCGGCGTGACCTCAGTGACCGAAAACGCGACGACGTCGGGAAGCTCGTTCTATTACGGCCGCTTCAACATCGGCGCGGCGGATTGGAACAACAATGGCTTCGTCACCAAGAACGACAAGGGGATGTATTACAACCCCTCGATCACCGAGACGCTCCGCCCCGGCCTCATCAACAAATTCACCTTCGATCTCGGCGATCACAAGCTGATGCTCGGCTATTGGTTCGAATATGCGAACCACCGCCAGACCGCGCCTTACGCCTTCCTCAACGCGGACGGCTCGATCGTCGACCCCTTTCTCGACTCCGGCGCGATCATCATTCCGGGCGTCGGCGCGCCTCAGTATCGCGATCTGCTGACCCAGACCGTCACCAATACGGGTTTCGTCAGCGACACTTGGTCGTTGCTCGACGACAAGCTGACGATCGAATCGGGCGTGAAGGTCGCGTCCATCCATCGCTCGGTCTATAATTTCCTGCCCGGCGTGACGCCGCTCAACACGCAGAGCGATCTCGTCGCCCTGCCGCAAGCCGGCTTTCGCTACAAGTTCTGGGATTACCACCAAATCTTCGGCTCGGTCGGCACCTCCTTCCGCTCGACGCCGAATTTCGCGCTCGCCGACACGGTGAACACCAGCAGCGGCGCGCTGACGCCGGCCAATCGTCTCGCCCCGGAAAAGGCGGTCACTGTCGAGCTCGGCCATCGCTATCAGAGCCCGCTGTTCGCCACATCGGTGTCTCTCTACGGCTCGCATTACGAGAATCATCAGATCAGCACCTCCGTGTTCCTGCCGAACTCCAGCTCCTCGGTGAGCACGACGATCAATGCCGGCGCGGTCGATCTCTGGGGCGTCGCGGCGGAGGTCGGCACGCGGCCGATCTATAATTTCCGGCCCTATCTCTCGGCCAATTACCTGCAGACGCGCATTCTCGACAATCTGTCGACATCGGGCACGACGCCGGCCGGCTCGCCCATCTCGTCGATCAACGACTTCCTGCCGACCAAGGGCAAGCATCTGCCGAGTTCCCCCACCTGGACCGGCGCGCTCGGCGTCGACTATGACGACGGCCACATTCTCGGCAATCTGGCCGCCAAGGTGACGAGCCGCCAATATTCGACCTTCATGAACGATGAATCCATCTCGCCCTACGCCCGTATCGACGCCATGGTCGGCTATCGCTTCGACGACATCGCCTTCGGCAAGAAGCCGGAGCTGCGCGTCAACCTCTACAACATCACCAACACGCATGCGCTGACCGGCCCCAACAGCGTGAAGAACAATGCCGTGGCGACGCGCGGCATTTATGGCAACGTCGTTTCCGCCAGCGCGCCGACCTATTACGTCGGCCAGGGCTTCTCGGCGACGGCGACATTCTCGATGGGCTTTTGACCATGCAGATCGATCACGCCTTCTTCCACGAGATCTGCATCGACATTCTCTATGGATGTCTCCTGCTGCTCGCCTTCGTGCTGATCGAGCGGCTCGTCTATTACGCTGTGCTGGCGCTGCGCTCCCGCAAGATCAGCGCCGCGATAAAAGCCCATGCGCTCGGAACCTCGACAACGCCGAAACCCTTCGGCGATGACGAGCTCAGCCGCAGCTTCGCCGAATATGTCGCCACGCAGAACGAGCCCGGCTGCACCCGCGCCCGCGTCGAGGATTTGTCCTCGGCGCTGTTCATCCGCGTCGACGCCAAGGTCAGCGCGCGCCTGTGGATGCTCGACACGATCGTCACCGCGGCGCCGCTGCTCGGCCTGCTCGGCACCATTCTCGGCATCATGGACACGTTCAACGCGCTGTCGTCGGGCGGCGTCTCCGATCCTGCCGCGGTGAGCCGCGGCATCGCCGCCGCGCTCGTCGCGACGGCGGTCGGCATCGGCACCGCGCTGGTCGGGCTGATCGCCCATAATCTGCTGCACCGCCAAGCAGATGTCCTCATCGAGGGCTTCAAGAGCGCGCTGCTCGCAGCCACCCGCGACAGCTTCCCGGCAGCCGCAGAATAAGCGCCAGCTCGGCGTTGGAGAGAGATCAGGAAAATGAGCCGACCGACCGGAGGAGCGAAGATGCCGTTCACCAGACGCGCGCTGCTCGCAGGAGGAACGGCTCTCGCCGCCGGCTTTCCGACGATCGCGCGCGCCGCGCCGCGATTGTGGCTGCGCCTGCTGGAGACATCCGACCTGCACATGTTCGCGCTCGATTGGGACTATTATCGCGAGCAGCGGGACCCGACCGTCGGACTGAACAAAATCGCGAATCTCCTCGCGCGAGCGCGCGAGGAGACGCCGAACGCTTTGCTATTCGACAATGGAGATCTCATCCAGGGAAGCCCGCTCGGCGACCATGTCGCGCATGAAGGCGGCCTCGCCGCAGGCGCGCGCCACCCCATCTTCCGCGCGATGAACTATCTGCGTTATGATGCGGCGACGCCCGGCAATCACGAATTCAATTTCGGATTAGACTTTCTCGAGCGCGCCTTGACGGGCGCCGCCTTTCCCTATGTCGGCGCCAATATAGAACGCGCCGACGGCTCCGCCTTCCTTCCGCCCTTCCACATTCTGACGCGTCGATTCACCGATGACAGCGGCGCCGCGCATGAGCTGCGCATCGGCGTCATCGGCTTCGCGCCTCCGCAAATCATGATCTGGGACAAGGCCAATCTCGACGGCAGGCTGCGCTGCTGCGACATGGTGGCCGCAGCGCGCCGTCATGTGCCGGTTCTGCGCGCGAATTGCGACATAGTGGTCGCGCTGTGCCATTGCGGAATCGACCCGCACGCCGACGTGGGCGCGGAGAACGCCGCGTTGCAGATCGCCGCCGTGCCCGGAATCGACGCGATCATGCTGGGGCATTCGCATCGGGTCTTTCCTGGACCAGATTACGCCGGCGTCGAGGGAGCGGACGCCGAGCGCGGCGCGCTCGCCGGCGTTCCCGCGGTAATGCCCGGCTTTTGGGGAAGTCATCTCGGCGTGATCGACCTCGCTCTCGCACGCGACGGCGATCGATGGATCATCGATCGGTTTCATTCGCAGGCGCGACCCATCTATCGGCGCGAGACCGGTAAGATCGTCGCGCTCGCCGGCGTCGATCCGCAGATTGAGACGATCGTCGCGCCCGAGCATGAGGCCACGAAGCGCCGGGTCGACGCCCCTGTCGGCGAGATCGCGACTCCGCTCTACTCCTATTTCACCTGGATCGGCGTCGATCCGGTCGGCGCTCTCGTCAACGCCGCGCAACTCGCTTATGCGCGGCCGCTGCTGGAGGGAACGCCTTTTGCCGAGCTTCCACTGCTCTCTGCCGTCGCGCCGTTTCGCATGGGCTATACGCCGGACGCCTATATCGACCTCGATCCAGGTCCCGTAGCGCTACGCCATGTCGCCGATATCTATCCTTACCCCAACACGCTGACAGCCGTGCGCGTGACCGGCGCGGAGCTGCGCGAATGGCTGGAATGCGCGGCCCGCGTGTTCCGGCGCATCGATCGCGACGGCGAGGGACCGCAGCTCCTCGTCGATCGGCGCACACCCTCTTATAATTTCGACGTGATTGCCGGACTGCGCTATCGCATCGACGTGACGGCGCTCTCGCGCTATGATGCGAATGGCGAGCGT
Source organism: Methylosinus sp. RM1 (assembly GCF_011378635.1). Lineage (NCBI taxonomy): Bacteria > Pseudomonadati > Pseudomonadota > Alphaproteobacteria > Hyphomicrobiales > Methylocystaceae > Methylosinus > Methylosinus sp. RM1. The sequence goes on along the minus strand of NZ_WOVC01000052.1, from coordinate 1,855 downwards.
CGCCCCGAGAATGCGCGAATTGTCGATCTGCGCTATGCCGACCGGCCTGTCGATCCAGCGCAGCAGTTCATCGTGGTGACGAATAATTATCGCGCCGACGGCGGTGGCAAATTTCCCGGCCTCGACGGACGCAATATCGTGCTGCGTGCGCCCGACACCAATCGCGACGCCGTGGAACGTTTTCTTCGCCGCGGCGCCGTCATTCCCGATGACCGTCCCTGGTCATTCGCGCCGATCGGACGCCGCGTGACCGTCGCTTTCGATTCCGCGCGAGCGGCGACTCGCCGTCTCGCCGAAGCGCCCGGCCTGCGCGCGGCGCGCGAAGAAGGCGGCTATCTGCGCTACGAATACGACCTCGCCTGACGACGCGAAAGCCGCGGTTGTGGTGCAAACGGCGTGACCGGGACATAATCCTTCGGAGGGCGGAACCGGACGCTGGGGTTATGGGCGATGCTGAGCGTGGACGATCTTTTCAAAGGACGCCACTTCGACCGCGAAATCATTGTTCTCTGCGTGCGCTGGTATCTGCGATACAAGCTCAGCTTCCGAGATCTCGTGGAAATGATGGCGGAGCGCAGCTTGTCGTTGGCTCATAGACCATCATGCGCTGGGTTCAGCGCTACGTTCCGGAGTTCGAAAAGCGGTGGAACCGTTTCGCGCGCCAATTCGACGGATCGTGGCGCGTCGATGAGACCTACGTCAAAATCAAGGCGCGGTGAGCGCGCTGCTTCCGACCGTCTCAGCGAATTTGCAGGTCAATCAGCAATATGAATCCTTCTTCGGCATTCCGGGCACGCGGCAGTTCGCAGCGCAGGTGAGCGGCGCGTTGAACGCGCCCATTTATCAGGGCGGGGTCGAATATGCGTCGATCCGCCAGGCGAAGGCGGCAACTGCGCTCGGCGGTCGCCCGCATCGAACTGACACGCCCGGAATTCTGGGCGCGCCGAATTATGTCCGATAAGGTTGGTTTATCGGACATCGCGAGCGTTCCCAAGAAATCCAGGCATGTCATTCGCATTTCATGCCTGGACTCCCCCGAAAAATCCGATCCAGGCGTCGGATTTTCGCGTTTCATCGGTGGACCGGCTTCGCGGTTCGTCCGTGGACTGGGGCCAACGAAGCCCGGAAAATCGACAAGCCGAACTCACAGAGCAGCACGAGCGGACGCTGAAGTTCGTCCACTCATGGAGCTCGGAAAAGTCCAATGATGAAGTTCGAGCCCAGCAATGAACCGCGAACCCAAATCGCGGAAAGCTGGGGAACTCCAGTTCTACTCATGAAGCGCGAGCGACACGCGCCTTTATCACAGGCGGTCACATCGTGCGGATTTCGGCGCCAAGGCCTTGTCTGTGCGGCTTTTTGGCCATGGCGCTCCCAGCGCTTCGAAAACTGAATCAACGCATCAGCGGCGCGCAAAATCGGTCGATAAAACACGCCTGCAACAGTTCAATTAATCATAGCCGTCGAGAGTGTACGACCGGCTGCGGCGACCTCGCCAGATTGCGTTCCACGCGCGTCTCAGCTCGAAGTGAACATCCGCCGGCTTTGCAAGACGCGTCTCAAGCGTGGCAAAGCCTACCGGCCTTTCCCCTTTCTTTGTCAGCGCGGCATCGGGGCAAGCGATTTTCCATAGGCGCAGAGTATATTGGCGACCTCTGGAAGCTGGTCGATGAGCCGCACGACTGGTTCGACGTCGAAGGAGGTCCCTGCCCTCTCGAAAATCGCTAGGCATAGCTGGTCGGGAGATCGTGCCCCAGAGCGTGGTGTAGCTGGATCGAGGCGGACACCGGGATTTCCGGCTTTGGCCGGAATGTTCAGGCGGTCACGGCGGACAGCTTGACGATCGGATCATCGC